>JBHORC010000009.1:0-22491 GCA_042408445.1 Chloroflexota bacterium | reverse complement strand
GGCGGCGGCGCGGGCGGCGCGGGCGGCTCGCCCGGTTCGTCCGGCACGGCGACGGCTCCGCGCAGCGGTGGCGCGCCCCTCGGCCCCGTCGTGAGCGGCGGTCTCGCGCCGGATCCGATGGCCCAGGCGCGGGCGATGCAGGCCTCGGACGGCGGCAACGGCTCGAACGGCAACGGCCAGGCGAAGCCCGGCTTCAGCCCGTCGGGTGCGCGGATCGGACGGAACGATCCGTGCTGGTGCGGCTCCGGGCTCAAGTACAAGAAGTGCCACGGCCGCTGACGGTGTCGCGGGCCGATCGGGCGACGACCACGATCGGCGCCCACCCGCCAGCCGACGCTGATCGCCCGCTCGCGGTGAGCGCTGCCCACCCTCCGACCGCGGCGTGATTCGTCGCCTCGGGCGCATCGTCGTGCTCACGGTCGTCGGTGCGACCGTCGCCGCGGGCTGGATGAGCTGGCGGATCTGGGACGTCGGCAATCGCGACCAGCGGCAGCCGGTCGACGCGATCGTCGTCCTCGGCGCCGCGCAGTACAACGGCCGGCCCTCGACGATCCTCAAGGCCCGGCTCGACCACGCGATCGAGCTCTACCAGTCCGGTCTCGCCCGCTACTTCGTCGTGACCGGTGGCAAGGCCGAGGGTGACCGGACGACCGAGGCTGCGTCCGCTCGCGCCTACGCCCTCTCGAAGGGCGTCCCGCGCGACGCGATCCTCGTCGAGGACCAGGGCCGGACGACGCTCGAATCCCTCCGCGACGTCGCGACGATCCTCCACGGCCAGGGACTCACGACCACGCTGTTCGTCTCCGACCGGACCCACATGCTGCGGGTCCTCCGGTTCGCCCGCGACGAGGGACTGACGCCGCTCGGATCGCCGACGGACACGAGCCCGACGGATGCGAACTTCGGCAACCGCCTGGAGGCGACGCTCCACGAGATCGGCGGCCTGTCGCTCTACTTCCTCGCCGGCCAGACCTCCTGACCGCGCCGAGGGCGAGGCCCCGCGCGAGCGCCCGCGCGAGGGCCCACGCCAGGACCCACGGTCGCGCTTGGCGGGCGCGAGCACGAGCCGGCCGGACGGCTGACCGAAGGCGCCTCGCAGACCGGGACGAACGGGTTCGAATCGCGAAACTTCCGGGTCTTCCTCTTGGCCCTGAGAGAGCGACGTGCGATACTGCCGGCAATTCCGGTGGCTCTCGGATCGGAGGGTTCCAGAGCCAGGCCCAAGCCCATGCGCCGCGCCCATTCCTGCCCCAGCACAAGTGAGGGATGAGTTGAAGCAGGCCGAGGAAGCATCCTTCGTCGATCTGATCGCCTGCGAGCGAGACTGCCGGTCATGCAGCTACGCCGCGGCCCTCGACTGTGACGGCAACTGCGGCGTCTGCCCGCACAATGCGTACTGCCCCTGCGTGAACCCCGTCGTCGCCCGGAGCAAGTCTGCCCTTCGGCTGATCGAGCTCCGTCCGATCCTGCTGCAGGACCTCCAGGCCCGCAACTAGTGGACGCCTCCACGGTTCGGGACCTGGCCGAGCGGATCCGGTCGACCTCGGGGCGTCTTTGACCTCGCGGCCAAGGAACGACGCGTCGCCCAGCTCGAGGCGCTGACCAGCGAGCCGGGGTTCTGGGACGACCAGCGAGCCGCCCAGAAGATCCTCCGGGAGGCAGACGGCCTCCGATCCGAGATCGAGCTCTGGCGGGGATTCGAATCTCGTGTGGACGACCTCCTCACCACCCTGGAGCTCGTCGAGGAATCCGGTGACGACGAGCTGACGGCCGAGCTGGACCGCGCCGCAACCGCCCTCGAGCGGGACTTCGGTCGTGAGCGGACCGCCCTCCTGTTCTCCGGCGAGTACGACCAGGGCGGTGCGATCCTGTCGATCAGCGCCGGCGCCGGCGGGACGGAGGCGACCGACTGGGCCGAGATGCTTCTCCGGATGTACCTGCGGTGGGCGGAGCGGCACCGGTTCCGGACGGAGGTCGTGGACCGCCAGGAAGGCGAGCAGGCCGGCATCAAGAGCGCGACCGTCGAGGTCGACGGCCGCTCGGCCTACGGCTGGCTCCGCGCCGAGCGGGGCGTCCATCGGCTCGTCCGGATCAGCCCGTTCGACGCGCAGAAGCGACGCCAGACCACGTTCGCCCTCGTCGAGGTCCTGCCGGAGGCGGGCGACGACATCGAGATCGAGCTGAACTGGGACGAGATCCGGACGGACACGTTCCGCTCGCAGGGTGCCGGCGGCCAGCACGTGAACAAGACGGACTCGGCCGTGAGGCTGACCCATCTGCCCACCGGCATCGTCGCCCAGAGCCAGAACGAGCGCAGCCAGACGCAGAACAAGGAGATGGCGATCCGGGTCCTGAAGGCGCGGCTCCTCGAGCGGGCGCTGGAGGAGCAGGAGGCGGAGATCCGCAAGCTGAAGGGCGAGCACGTGGAGGCCGGCTGGGGCAACCAGATCCGGAGCTATGTCCTCCACCCGTACCAGATGGTCAAGGACCTCCGGACCGGCGAGGAGACGGGCAACACCCAGGCGGTCCTCGACGGCGACCTCGATGACTTCATGCGCGCCGAGCTGGAACGCGTCGCGACCGGAGCGAGCGTCGCGGCGATCGGCGGCGATCCCGACGACGACGGCAGCGAGTGACCGCGGCCGGACGCCTGACCCACCGCGACGCCGCCACGGCCCGGGGCGAGCACGTCCTCCGGCCGGCCCGTGACGAGGATCTCCTGACCTGCGCAGGCATCTGGCGCGACGCCTTGAACGACTACCTCGGCCGGCTCGGGGTCGCCGAGGTCCCCGACGAGCTCGGCCCGATCCTCCGCCTGTATCGCCATCTCCGGTCCACGGACCCGGCGACGTTCCTCGTGGCCGAACGGTCGACCGGCGGCAACCAGGTCGTCGATGCGTTCGTCGCGGCGGTCAGCCGCGACCGGCTCTGGTTCCTGTCGATGCTGTTCGTCCGGCCGTCTGCTCAGCTCCACGGCCTCGGGCGGCGACTCATCGACGCCGTCGCCCCGGGCCCGGGCTGGGCGGACGAGGGCGGCCGCCGTGCGACCGCGACGGACAGCGTCCAGCCGATCTCGAACGGGCTGTATGCCTCGCTGGGCATCGTCCCGCGCGTTCCGCTGCTGCGGCTCGTCGGGCGGCCGGACCGTCGCGACGCGCTGCCGCCACTCCCCGATGATATCGATGCGGTGCCATTCGAGGAGGTGCCGGGCGACCCGGACGGACTGGGCTCCTCGGCCCTCGCCGGAGAGCTCGCCGCGCTCGACCGCGAGGTGCTGGGCTTCGCGCGACCACTCGATCACGGGTTCCTCGTCCAGGAGGGCCGGCGCGGCTTCCTCTACTGCGACGCGACGGGACAGGCCCGCGGCTACGGCTACACGTCGGAATCCGGACGGGTCGGTCCGCTCGTCGTCGCCGATCCGGCGCTGCTCGCGCCGGCCGTCGGGCATCTCGTCACCGCCGTGGAGCCGCGCGGGGCGTTCGGTGCCTGGGTTCCGGGCTCGGCGGATGCCGCGGTCGTCGCCCTGCTCCGCGCCGGGTTCCGAATCGACGGCTTCCCGGTCCTGCTCTGCTGGGACCAGCCGCTCGTCGACTTCGGCCGCTCCCTTCCGATCTCGCCGGGGCTCCTCTGACCCGTTTGCCGGTCGCGAAGAGCGGGTGGTAGCCTCTTCGTCGATGTGGCTCGTCCCGTCGTCCCTGTGGACCCAGGCCAGGTGACCGACAGCGGTTCCGTCAACCGCCTCGCCCATCCCCCGGAGCCCCGATGACCGTCGCCTCGACGCCGAGTGCCGCCTCGACCCGTTCTGTCCGTGACCGGCTCCTCCGCCGCGTCCACGAGCACGCCGCCGCGGACCGCTCCGTCCTCGTCCTCCACGACGTGACGAAGACCTACCCGAACGGCAAGACCGCCCTGCTCGATGTCGACCTCGTCATCCCCGAGGGCGATTTCGTCTTCCTGGTGGGGCCGTCGGGCGCGGGCAAGTCCACCCTGATCAAGCTGCTGATCCGGGACGAGCTCGCGACCCGCGGCCAGGTCGTGCTCGACGGCCAGGATCTCGCGCGACTGCCGCGGCGCGCGGTCCCGAAGGTCCGCCGCAAGATCGGGATCGTCTTCCAGGACTTCAAGCTGCTGCCGACGAAGAACGTCTGGGAGAACGTGGCGTTCGCCCTGGAGGTCACCGGCACGCCCCGGCGACGCGTCCGACCCGCCGTCGACCGTGTCCTTGCCCTCGTCGGGCTGACCGCGCAGCGGGAGCAGCTGCCCAGCCAGCTGTCCGGCGGCGAGCAACAGCGGACGGCGATCGCCCGCGCGCTCGTCCACGATCCCCGCCTGATCATCGCCGACGAGCCGACGGGGAACCTCGACCCACTGATCAGCTGGGAGATCATCCAGCTGCTCCTGCGGATCAACGAGCTCGGCGTCACGGTCATGATGGCGACCCACGACGCCGACGTCGTGACGGCGCTCCGGAAGCGCGTCGTCGCCCTCGAGGAGGGCCGGGTGATCCGCGACGAGGTCGGCGGCGCCTACCACCGTGCGGACTGACGGCGGCGACCGGTGATCGGCTTCATCGTCTTCAGCCTGGGCCGCGCCTGGCAGGGCTTCTGGCGGAACGCGCTGATGAGCCTCGCCGCGACGGCGACGATGGTCCTGATGCTCGTCCTGCTGGCCGGGTTCTGGATCATCCAGACCGGCCTCCTGTCGGCGCTCGACTTCACCGAGCAGAAGGTCGAGGTCGTCGCGAACATCCGGATCGACTCGACGGCGGCGGACATCGCGACGCTCGAGCAGAAGATCCGGGCGATGCCCGAAGTCGCCGGCACGACGTTCATCTCCCGCGAGCAGGCGCTCGAGCGCTTCCAGGCGTCCATGAAGGCGCAGGGACGCGAGGACCTGACCAAGTTCCTCGACACGAACCCGCTCACCGCCAGCGAGGAGGTGAAGCTCAAGGACCCAAGCTTCTCGAAGGCCGTGGCCGATGCGCTGCGTCAGCAGCCGGCCGTTCGGAACGTCCTGGACACGAAGGACACCGCCCAGAACGTGAAGACCGTCACGGACATCCTCCGGACCGCCGGCTCCGTGATCCTCGTCGTCATCGCCGTGATCGTCCTGTTCATCATCGTGAACACGATCCGCCTCGCGGTCTTCGCGAGATCCGAGGAGATCGAGATCATGCGGCTCGTCGGCGCGTCCGACGCGTTCATCCGCTGGCCGTTCGTCTTGGAGGGCGCGATGGTCGGCCTGCTCGGGGCGGCGATCACGCTCGTCGGCCTGTACGTCCTCGCCGATCCCATCTCGAGTTTCATGGTCGACTTCTTCCGGGTGCTGCCGTTGAGCTTCGGCTCGCTCACCCGTGACCTGGTCGTCATCATCACCGGAGCCGGGCTGGGGCTCGGCGTTCTCGGCTCATGGGTCTCCGTCCGGACGTACCTCATCCGCTAGGACGAAGGGTCCGCATCGGTTCCGTGAAGTTCCATTCACGCTCGAACCCGTCGTGATCGGTCGCGCGTAGCATCGATCAGGGCGGAACCACTCATCGTTCGCCCGCTCCAGCACTTCGGAGAACCACGTCCTCGATGCTTTCGTCCGATCCGGCGCCCGATTCCCTCGACGTCCCCGCAACTCCCGTCCTGCCGCGGCGGTCGGCCGCGCGGACGCCGATCCTGGCGATGGCCATGGTCGTCGTCGCGGTCCTCGCCGGCGGCTCGCTGTTCGTCTCGGGCTTCCTCGTCGGCCAGCGGAGCGCCGAGCAGCCCGGCACGCCGGCCTCGTCCGAGCAGGCGTTCCAGCCGTTCTGGGACACCTACAACACGATCCTCAAGCGGTTTGCGCTCGGCGGTGAGGACGAGCAGAGCCTGGTCCGCGGCGCGATCAAGGGCATGGTCGACTCGCTCGGCGACCCGTACTCTGCCTACCTGAGCCCGGACCAGTACCGCGAGGGCCTCCAGGACCTGTCCGGCCAGTTCGAGGGGATCGGCGCGGAGATCGGGACGACGAACGCGAAGGGCGCGACCTCCGACTGCACGACCCTGGGGACGGACTGCTTCCTGACGGTCGTGAGCCCGATCGAGGGCTCGCCGTCCGAGAAGGCCGGCCTGAAGGCGGGCGACCAGATCGTCGCGGTCGACAAGGCGTCGCTCGCGGGTCTGACCGTCGATGCGGCACGGGACAAGATCCGCGGCAAGAAGGGCTCCGAGGTCGTGCTGTCCGTCCTCCGGGGCGGCGATCCGATCGACATCACGGTCGTTCGCGACGTGATCATCAGCAAGGAAGTCGTGACGAAGTCGCTCGGCGGCGGCGCGGTCGGCTACATCGCCGTCACCGGCTTCTCGGACAACTCGGCGTCCAAGTTCCATGACGCGCTGCAGGCCGACCTGAAGGCGGGCCAGAAGAACATCATCCTCGACCTCCGGGGCAACCCTGGCGGGTACGTGACCGCAGCGCGCCAGATCGCGAGCGAGTTCATCGCCTCGGGTCCGCTCTTCTACGAGCAGGCATCCGACGGATCCCAGACCGAGACGACGGCGACGGGCCAGGGGATCGCGACCTCCGACGACATCCACGTCGTCGTCCTCGTCGACAAGGGCAGCGCCTCCGCGAGCGAGATCGTCGCCGGCGCGCTCCAGGACCGGAAGCGGGCCACGATCGTCGGCGAGACGTCGTTCGGCAAGGGCACCGTCCAGGAGTGGATCCAGCTCCAGGACGGCTCTGCGCTGAAGCTCACGATCGCCAAGTGGCTGACTCCGGACAAGCACTGGATCCATCACGTCGGGATCGTCCCCGACGTGCCCGTGGCGGCGCCGACGGATCCGGCGTCGAAGAAGGATCCGGCGCTGGACAAGGCGGTCGAGCTGCTGACGAAGGCGTCTGCAGCGGCTCTTCGGCCGGCCGCCTGAGGGTCTCGCCCGGGGGGTTGGGCGGGGGCCACCGGGGGCCCGTCGCCGCTCTGGCGCGGCCCCCGTCGGGCTCGGTCAGCGGCGCGTCGCCGGACGCTTGCACCCCTCGCGGGCTTCCTGTACGGTGAGAGAGAACGAAAGGAGGTGATGTGCAGTGATCGACAGTACGCGTAGCTGCACCACCTCGCAGGAGATGGCCGTCTAGTCGGACACCCTGTGGGTGGACAGCCTGGAACGCCGGTCCCATGGACCGGCGTTTCTTTTTGGCTGTCGCGCCTGGGCCACCATCCGTGCGTTGAAGCCTGCGCTCCTCGCTCACGCACCCTCAGGTGCGCTCGCTCCGGTGCTCGGCTTCGCCTTCGCCTGGCGGCCCATGCGCGACGATCGCAGATCCGGGTCCGTGCGAGCCTGTGGCCGCGCTGGATGCGTCCCACACCTGTCGAGCGCCGATCTCTCGCCCCTTCGCTGGATCGGGCAGGATGGAGTCGTGCCTGAGCAGACGATGGCCGTCAACCGACGCGCCCGACACGAGTACACGATCGACGAGACGTTCGAGGCCGGGATCGTCCTGACCGGGACCGAGATCAAGTCGATCCGGAACGGCAAGGTCAACCTTGCTGATGCCTATGCGCGCATCGAGAAGGATGAGGCGTGGCTCGTCGGCGCCCACATCGCGCCGTTCGAGCAGGCGAACCGGTACAACCACGACCCGAAGCGCGTCCGGAAGCTCCTCCTCCACCGGTCGGAGATCGACGAGCTGCTCGGCAGGACGAAGGCGAAGGGCCAGACGATCGTGCCGCTCCGGCTGTACCTGACCGGCAAGGGTCGGGCGAAGCTGGAGCTCGGCCTGGCCCGCGGCAAGCAGCTCCATGACCGGCGCCGCGACATCGCCGATCGCGATGCGCGCCGAGACATCGCCCGCGAGATGGCGGACGCGCAGCGCGGCCGATGACGACCGACGGCTCGAGCGTGGGCGAGGCAGAACGCGCGGCACCGGCCAGGGCTGGGGCAGAACCGCGGGATGTCGCGCCGCCGGCAAGGCTCGGCCCGACGATCCGGGCGGTCGACCTCCACGCCTGCGGCGAGCCCGGCCGCGTCATCGTCTCGGGCGTCCCGGATGTCCCCGGCACGACGATGTTCGACAAGATGACCTGGCTCGCCGCCAACCGCGACGACCTGCGGCTCCGGATGCTCCGCGAGCCGCGGGGCTTCCCCGCCGCGAACTGCAACCTCGTGCTGCCGTCGTCGAATCCGGAGGCCGCGGCGGGGTACGTGATCATGGAGCAGGTCGAGTACCCGGGGATGAGCGGCACGAACACGATGTGCGTCGTCACCGCGCTGCTCGAAACCGGCCTCGTCCCGATGACCGAGCCGGTGACGGAATTCGCGCTCGAGGCGCCGGCGGGGCTGATCCGCGTCCGGGCGGACTGCCGCGACGGCAAGGTCACGGGCGTGACCTTCCGGAACGTGCCCGCGTTCGCCACCCATCTCGATGCCGCCGTCGAGGTGCCCCACCTCGGGACCGTGACGGTCGACGTCGCCTACGGCGGGATGTTCTATGTCATCGCCTCGGCACAGGCGTTCGGGCTTCGCCTGACGCCCGACGAAGGCGCGGACATCGTCCGGATCACCGAGATGATCAAGGCGGCCGCGGCCGACCAGCTGCCGGTCGTCCATCCCGAACAGCCCGGCTTCGCCGGGATCACGATCGGTCAGCTGTCCGGGCCGCCCCACGACACGGCGAACTCGATGCGGAACGTCGTGACGGTCTCGACCGGGACGCTCGACTGGAAGCGGCCGGCAACCTGGACCGGCGCGATCGACCGGTCACCGTGTGGCACCGGCACGTCCGCCCGAATGGCGACGCTCCACGCTCGAGGGCGGTTGGCGATCGGCGAGGACTTCCGCCACGAGGGCATCCTCGGGACGGTGTTCACGGGACGTCTGCTCGAGGAGACGCGGATCGGCGAGCGCGCCGCGGTCGTGCCCCAGATCACCGGCCAGGCGTGGATCACCGGGATCGCGGACTACGTCGTCGACCCGACCGATCCGTTTCCGGACGGCTTCACGATCGGCGACATCTGGGCCTGAGGGCCGGACGCGGCCTGCGTGCCGCGGCGGGTGGTCCTCAGGCGCGGCGGGAGGTGCTCAGGCGCCGCGCGGCGCGATCACCGCAGGAAGTAGCGGCGGCTCAGCGGGACCTCGTCGACAGGATCGACGGCCAGGCGGCGATCGTCGAGTGTGACCCAGCCGTCGACCGGATCGATCTCGATCCGTGGCGCCGCCCGATTGAACAGCAGATCGTCGCGTTTCAGGCCTCGCGTCCGGCCGATCGCGACGACCTCCCGACCCGCCGGCGAGCGGCGGCGGGTCATCGCTGCCGCCGATTCCGCCGCGAACGTCACGCCGAGCCGGACCGCGGACCGGCCCGTCCCGCCCCAGTCCGCGCGATACCGCGTCGGCTCCGCCCGCTCGATCGTCGCGTTGCCCTCGCCAAGCGGACCCCATGCCGGCATCCCGGATTTCAGGATCAGCTCCGGCTTCGCGCCGAACCAGGCCGGCTTCCAGAGGACGATGTCAGCGAGGCGGCCCGGCCGCAACGACCCGACGTGCTCCGCCAGCCCGTGCGTGATCGCCGGCTCGATCGTGACCTTGGCCAGGTACCGAAGCACCCGCTCCGTGTCGTCGGGGATCCCGTCGTCCGCCACCGGCCGTTTCAGCGTGCTACCACGCCAGCGTGTCATCACGCTGGCAAGCTGAAGCGTCCGGCGAACCGACTCCATGATCCGGCCCATGCCCTGCGAGTCGGAGTTGATGATCTGGATCGCTCCGAGGTCGTGCAGCGGACCTTCGGCCGCCATCGTCGCCGGGTGGATCCGCTCCATGGCGAGGGCGACGTCGCCCGGATCGGCCATGGATCCGCCGTGGGTCAGCACGATCATCGGCAGGTGCTCGACCGCAGTGTGGCGGCCGTACGGGATCGTCGGCGTCGTCGACGAGCAGATGATGTTGGCCTCCCGCACGAGACCCAGCAGGTCCGGCACGTGGCCGCCGCCCGTCCCTTCGACGTGGTAGGCGTGGACGGTCCGGCCCGCAATCGCCGCGACGGTGTCCTCGAGCTCGGCCGTCTCGTGGAGCCCGTCCGTGTGGAGCGACACCGCGATCCGGGCGGCGTCGGCGAACGTCAGCGTGGCATCGATGAGCTCGGGCGTCGCGCCGTAGTCCTCGTGGATCTTCAGCCCGATCGCGCCGGCCGCGACGAGCGGCTCGAGGTCCGCGGGGCTGGTGGAGCGGGCGCACGCCTGCAGCCCGATGTTCAGCGGCCAGCCCGCGACGGCCGCCAGCGTTCGCTCCATGGCCCACGCGGGCTCCTCGAACCCGGCCGTGACGAGGGTCGTGACCCCGCCGCAGAGTGCCGCGGGCAGGAGCTCCGGGCTGATCAGGTGGACGTGACTGTCGACCGCGCCGGGCGTCGCGATCAACCCGTAGGCCATGATCGGTGCGGTGTGCGGCCCGATCACCAGATCGATCCCGTCCGTGATCGCGGGGTTGCCGGCACGGCCGACACCCACGATCCGCCCGTCCTTGATCCCGATGTCCGCCTTGACGATCCCGATCGACGGATCGATGACCAGGGCTCCGGCGACGACGGCGTCGAGCTCCGACGGGGTCGCCCGGCCGGCCTGGGTCATCCGCGGCCGAATCGTCTTCGCATAGCCCCAGAGCGGCTCGTCGCCGCTCGCCTGCCGGTCTTCCGCGACACGCACCCACAGCTCGGTGTCGCCGAGGCGGACCCGATCCCCGGCCGAAGGCCCATACCGGCCGAGCCGTTCCTCCGGCGAGAGGGTGCGTTTCACCACGTCCGGCTCGTCATGCCTTGTCGCCGTCGGCCGCAGCGCCGGCGCCGGGGGCGTCGGGGGCCGGGCCAACTTCGCCCGCGTATCGGACGAGGCCGACCGTCTTCACCTCCCCAGGCGCCCACCGCTCGGAGTCGCCGGCGGGCAGATCGAGTCGAAAGCCGGCCGCGAGCGCTCGATCGAAGCGAAGCCGCGAATTGACCCGGTCGAACGGGTGATGAGACGAGACCCGCACAACCCGGCGGGAATCGTTGCGGACGATGACCGACCGGCGCTCGCGCCGCCTGGTCCGGCCTGCCGCGGAGCGGTCCTCGCGCACCGACGCCCGGCCTACCGCAGGCACGATCGCGCCCGGGCCGCGCTCGGCCATCGGCCGTCCTCGCCCGATCGGGTCTGCGAGGACGACCAGTCGGGTGCCATCGGCGAGCAGGACCTCGAGCCGGACCTCGTCGACAAGCTCGCGGACGCCGTCGAGGACGTCCTCCGGCTCGACCGCGGTCCGGCCGGCCTCGACGACGGCGTCGTACCCGGCACCGCCCCGCGCGGCCTCGAGCATCCCGTCACAGATCAGGGCGACCGCCTCCGGCGCGTTGAGCAGGATTCCGCGGCCACGTCGCGCACGCGCAAGCTCGGCCGCAGTGAAGACGAGGAGCCGGTCCTCCTCCCAGGCCGTCAGTCGCATCGCGGGATCGTATCCGCTGCCGGGGGCTCGCCCGGCCCGGAACGACGGCCCGGCTTGGTCAGGGCCGCTCCACCGCTGCCGACATCGCCGCCGACCCGACCGAGCGCCCACTCAGCGACGGCAGATTCGAGCCTTCGAGTGGCTGGATCGACGGTCGCGCGATTGCCGGCGCCTGCGTCCACGCCCGCCCGGCGCGAACAAAGAGCGCGACCCCGACGGCGGACGTCGCCGCGCAGACGAGAAGCGCGAAGGTGACGTCGACCACGCCGAGCTCGAGGAGGACGCTCATGAGGAACGCGGCCATGACCCCACGCGCGCCGGTGAGCGCGTTCCAGCCGGCCATCGCGGCCGCCCGCGAGGTCAAAGGGGTCTGGTCGCTGACGGCGGACGCGATGCCGACGTCGATCGAGGCGCTGCCCGTGCCAGCCGCGAGGGCCGCGACCCACAGGACGACGACGCTCGGCGCGAAGGCATAGGCGAACAGCGCGGTGAGCCCGATGGCGCTGCCCGTCCGGAGCGCGGCGACCGGCCCGAACCGGTCGGCGACCAGGCCCCAGATCGGGAACGCGACCGTGGTGGCGATCGCCGTCAGGATGCCGATCACGCCGACGTCCGCGAGGCTGAGGTTGAGGCGATCGACGTTGACGAGCGCATACAGCGGCGACGCGGCGATCAGGCCACCACCGTAGAAGCCCTGGGCGACTGCGATGCGCGACAGCAGCGGCCGGTCGCGGAGCGCCGCCACGGCTTCGCGGGCGGAGAACGTGGGTGGGCCGTCGGCGGAGCGGGCGGCCCGGATTCCGAGGTAGGCAAGGGCGCATCCAGCCCCGATCGCCCCCGCGATCGCGACGGCCTGCTCGCCACCGATCCGATCGGCGAGCACGCCACCACCGATCGCCGCCAGCGCGCCTGCCGCGGCGCGGCTCATGCCGAGCACGCCCAGAACGCGACCACGCAACCGGGCCGGATACATCGCGCCCCAGAGGCGAAGGTGGAACGGGCCGCCGAACGAGATGCTGAGCCAGAAGACGATCGCGACCGCGACCACGATCGGCGGTGGCGGTGCGACCGCGAGCACGACGAGGGAGGCGGCGCCGATCCCGCGGATCAGGGTGAGGTGGCCGGTCCGCCGGGCGCCGATCCGGCCGGCGAACGCGCCGAGGAGGTTCGCGATGAACGGCGCCGCGGCCAGTGCCGACAAGCCGATCGGGGCGAGGCCGCCGCGCCGTGCGACCGTCGGAAGGATCGCCCCGACGAGCGCCATCGTGACGCCCATGCCGATCGCCGCGACGACGTCGAGCGCCAGGTTGCGGCGGATCGCCCGCGACGAACGGCCGGAGGCGAGGATCGGCCGGAACAATGCGCACCTCGAAGCGCCCGCTTGGCCTGCGAGGTGAGCTGTCGGGCTCGGCGTGGGTTCGCCGCCGCGGTTCGTCCGCGGTTCGCCCCAAGGGATTGGGTCCCCCGTCCTCTGTCAGAGGTTCGGCCGCGTCAAGCCTAGCAGCCGGGGCGCCGACTACGGATGGCTCGATCGTCCTGCGCGCCCGTCGGCGCAAATCCCGGGCGGACCGGGCGCTTGGCCGCCGCGCGGCGATTGGCTACAATTCTCATTCCGAACGGTCGTTCGGTCCTGTGGGGATGTGTGGATTCGACAGGGCCTGGCTACCGGGGAACGCGAGCCGAGGATGCTGCTCAGGCCTCGTTAATCAGGCAGCAAAACGAAGTACCTGGCAACCGCCAGTCGACTCTCGCCCTCGCTGCGTAAGCAGCTAGTGTGAGCGTGGAAGCCACCTCGTTCCCGCGGGTGGTGGAAGCGTCATGAAGCGGGGATGCAAACCGGATGAGCGTTGCGTAGTCCGGTGACAAGCCCGATCTAGGGACACGCGACTGGACCGTCCGGCAGAGTGCCGATGCCCGTCCGGGCGGTCGACGACAAACCATCGGACACGCTCGTAGCTGGTCTCCGGCGAAGGGTTCTGGACGGGGAGTTCGACTCTCCCCCATCTCCACCACACCTGATTCCGCGCCGCGCGTCGCGCGGCCGCCGTCCGTCCGCCAGGGCTCAGCCCGCCGCGACGGCCGACGCCTCGGGACGAAGCCGGTCGGCAACGCGCTTCGCCCGGTCGGGCGGCATCCCAGGTCCGGGAAGCGCCTCGATCTCCGCGAAATCGTGGACGGCGCCACAGGTCGCGCACCGCACGTTGACGGTGACCGCGGATTGGCAGGGCCCGTGGCGATACCGGATCGGAGGCCCATCCGGCGCGGCCCATTTGTCGCCCCACTGCGTCAGCGCGATGAGCGCCGGTGCGAAGTCGCGACCCTTCTCGGTGAGGACGTATTCGAACTGGTCGGTCCGCTCCGACTGGCGCTGGCGCGCCATGATGCCGGCGTCGACGAAGCCATCGAGCCGATCCTGGAGCACGTTGGTCGCGATCCCGAGGCTCTGCTGGAACTGGCTGTAGCGCGTGGAGCCCGCGAACAGCGCGTTGCGCAGGATCAGGATGCTCCAGCGCTCGCCAACGAGCTCGAGGGCGCGCGCGATCGAACAGATCTCTGCTTCGTATGTCTTGCCAAGCATGCGGCCAGCGTAGCCGATGACACTTGCATCACGCAAGACGCTCGGCTATTGTCGCTTGCATCACGAAAGCCGGAGAGGAGCACCGCGATGACCGACGAGAGCTACACCACGACCTTCACGGTCGATCGCACGCCCCACGAGACGTTCACCGCGATCAACGACGTCCGCGGCTGGTGGGAGGAGACGATCGCCGGACGGACGCACGAGGTCGGTGACGAGTTCACCCACTGGGTCCCGGGCGTCCACTACGCGAGGATCCGCGTCAGCGAGCTGCTCCCCGGGAAGCGGGTCGTCTGGCAGGTCCTGGACAACTGGATGAGCTTCATCGACGACCAGTCCGAGTGGAAGGGAACCGAGATCCGCTTCGACATCCGGGCGCTCGACAGAGGCACCGAAGTCCGGTTCACCCACGTCGGCCTCATTCCCTCGGACGAGTGCTTCGAGGTCTGCCGCGACGCCTGGGGGATGTACGTCCGGGACAGTCTGCCGAGCCTGATCACGACGGGCGTTGGTAAGCCGAGCACGAACCCGGACGAGGCTCCGGACCTTCGCGTCGCAGGTCTTCGGCTTCAGTTGGCGGCGGCCAGAAGCTAGTCAGCGGGCCGGCCGGCGGCACTGCCGCCCGGCTGCCTTGCGGAGTTGCGGTCGAACGCGACCAGCGCCGCTGCGCACAGCGCGCCCATCACCGCGGTTCCGAACATCGCCGCGGTGAGCCCGACCGTCACCGAGAGCACGCCCATCAGCGGCGGGTAGAGCATCCCTCCGACGACGGCACAGCCGATCAGGAGGCCGCTCACGGCGGCGGACCGCTCCGGATAGCGCTCGCCGCCCAGCGCGACGATCATCGGGAAGATCGGGCCCATCGCGGCGCCGGCGACCGCGAACAGCGCGATCGACACGGGCAGCGCCGGGACCGCGACTGCGCCGACGAGCGCGATCGAGAGGCCGGCGGCACACGCGGCGGTGAACCGGACGTGATCGAACCGGTCGGCGATCGCCGATGACACGAGGCGACCGAGCCCGATCCCGGCCCAGAACAGCGAGAGCGCCAACGTCGCCGCGCTCAGCGGCGCCGGCTCCAGGAAGCGCACGAGCCAGTTCGAGACTCCAACCTCCGACGCGACGTACGCCGCAATCCCGATCCCGAGCAGCACGAGCGGCGTCGAGAGCGACCGGCCCTGCGCGCGGTCGCCGCTCGGCGTCGGGGCCGCGGCCCGATCCGCGCGCACGGACTCCACGGACCGGCCGCTCGGCATGGGGATCACCCATAGCGCCGCGCCGAGCACGAGCGGCACGACACCGGACCCGACCATCACGACCGGCCACGCCACGCCCGCTTCGATGAGCCGGCCGATGACCAGTGGCGCGGACAGCGCTGCGATGCTGAAGAAGACCTGGAGGAGGTTCATCGCCCGGCCGCGGCCCGTCCGGAACAGGTCCAGGAAGAGCCCGTTCGCGCCGCCGTCGAGACTGCCGGCACCGAACCCGGCGGGGATCATGAGGATGACGAAGAGTTCCCAGGAAGGCGCCAGGCCGAGACTCACGATCCCGGCTCCGTGGAGGAGAGCCGATGCCGTCAGCACCGTTCGGCGACCGAGGCGCTCCGTCAGCGGGCCGCCGACGAACGAGGCAGCCGCGTAGGCGACGGCGTAGAGCAGGAAGACGAGGCCGATGCCCGCGTCCGTCTGGCCGAAGGCCTCCTTGATCGATCGGATCAGGGACGGAATGAGCAAGCCGGTCCAGCCGATCGTCAGCATCGCGAGCCAGCCCAGAACGGCCGCGGGCTGCAGGAGCGAACGCTGAACGTGGACGGGCCGGATCACCGACCGATCCTACCGGGCTAGGACGTGCTGCCTCCCGAGCCCGCAAGCCGATCGGCGACGACGCCGGACGTGATCCCGAAGACGAGGTGGGCGATGATCATGCTCGGCGGACGGCCGCCGCGGTCCTCGTGGGGTGGCGGCAGGATGTCGAGCGCCGGTGCGATCGCAGCGTAGTTGACGGCCCAGAGGGCGAGCCCGAACGCGGCGCCGGACGCTGCCGGTGGCAACCGAACGCCGGATCGTGCCGCCCCATCGCGGACGACGCCGAGGACGCCGCCTGCCGCCGTGCCGACGGCAAGGTGGAGGAGCGACGCGGCCACGTCGCGGGCGCCATCGCCGCCGCCCTCGCCGCTGGCCTGGGCCTCGCGGCTGCGTTCGTCGTCGCCGCTGCTCCCGGTGTCGTCGCCATGGCCCCGCCGCGTCCGGTTCGACGCCGCGTCGACGACGCGTCGCGGCGGCTGCGCGCCCATCAGTCCGAGCCACCCGGCGGACAGCATGACGGCGCTCATCGCGACGGTCCCGACGAGGCCGCCGGCAGCTCCGGCGGCAAACGAGCCCGCGGGCGATGCGTTCACGCCCATTGCCTCAGCGATCGCACGGGACTTCGCCGACCGAGACGATGTCTCCCGAGCGTTGGCTGGGCGCGCTGGCGGGCGCCGGGCTGCCGGCGATCGGAAGGGCGGTCGCTGCGGCGAGCTGCTTCACGACGGCGCGCTCGTCAGGCGACCTGCTTGGCCGTCCCTGCCCGTTCCACGACGAGCATCGGGATGAGCCGGTCCGTCTTCTTCGGATACTCGCCGAACTCGGGCAGCTCCCGAACATGGTCGTTCCAGAGCCGGTCGCGCTCCGGTCCGGTGACCTCGCGGACGCGGGCGGGAAAGACCTCGTTGTCGACCTCGACCGTCACGTCGGGATTGGCCAGGACGTTGCGATACCAGGCGGGATGGGTCGGCGCGCCACCCTTCGAAGCGGCGATGACGTACTGGTCGCCCTCGCGGTGGTAGGTCACGATCGCGGTCCTTGGCTCGCCGGACTTCGCGCCTGTCGAGGTGAGGATCATCAGGGTCTTGCCGGCCATCGGGCCGCTCGACGGCCGTCCGCCGTTCGCCCGCATGTCGGCGATGAGGCTCCGCGTCCAGGCTTCGGGATCCCAGTCACTCATCGGTGGTGCATCTCCAAGTGGTGATGGTGTCGTTGCACTAACAACGATCCCATAGGTTCGTTGCGCGCGCAACCACGCGTCAGGCGCGGAGCTCGACGGGGGTCAGCTCGAGATCGGCCAGCGTTCCATCGCGCTCGAGAGTGACTTCGATCCGCCGTCCGACGAGGTCGCCGACGAGCGTCCGCTGGAGGTCGCCGACGCCGGCGATCGGCCGATCGTCGAGGGAGACGAGGACATCGCCGGGACGCACGCCCGCCGTGGCCGCCGGGCTGCCTTCGAGCAGCTGGATCACCTCGAGGCCGGTCGGCCGGCCGACCCGCTCGGCGAGGGCGGCGGGCAGGCGCCGGGTTCCACCGACGATCCCGAGGTAGGCGCGCCGGACCCGGCCGTGCCGCATCAGGGCGCTGATGATGGCTCTCGTCGCATCGTCGATCGGGACGGCAAGTCCCAGCCCGACGCCGGCCACGGCGGTGTTGATCCCGACGACGCGACCGCGGATGTCGGCGAGCGCGCCGCCGGAGTTGCCCGGGTTGAGGGCGGCGTCGGTCTGGATGACGTTCTCGACGAGCCGGCTCGCCTGGCCGTCGCGGGCGGCAAGCGACCGGCCAAGCGCGGACACGACGCCCGCGGTCACCGTCCCGCTGAAGCCGAGCGGGTTGCCGACCGCGACGACGAGCTGCCCCACCCGAAGCCGGGTGGCGTCACCGAGCGGTGCGGCCGGCAGGTCGCCGCTGCTCGCGCGGACGACCGCGAGATCGGACAGCGGGTCGCGACCGACGACCTCGAAGCCGAGCTCGTCGCGGTCGACGAACGTCGCCGTTCCCCGTTCCGCGCCCGCGACGACGTGGGCGTTCGTGACGAGGAAGCCGTCCGGCGTGAACGCCACGGCCGAGCCGCTGCCACCGCCCCAGCCGCCGGCCCGACGCTCGACCCGGAGGCTCGCCACGGACGGGATCAACCGCGCCGCGGCGGTGATGACCGCGGACGAGTAGGCGTCCAGCGCCTCCTCCTCGACCTCGCGCGTGAGGCGATCGTCGGCGAGGTCGCGCACGGTCTCCTTGCGTTCCTCGGAGAGGGCAACCATCGTCGCTCAGGCCTCGCCGGAGACGTCGGCCGTTCCGCCGACGCTGACCGACCGCTCCTCGTCGCCGCGGACGATCTTCAGGTCGATCGGGAGACCCGACTCGGCGAGAATCGACGGCAGCGCGTCCGGGGCGTCGAGCGGCCGTCCGGCAGCCTCGACGAGCAGATCGCCCTCCCGGATTCCCGCTCGTGCGGCTGGGCTGCCGTCCTCGACGCCACGGACGAGCAGGCCGACGCGATCGGTGAGCCCCACCGAGGCTCGCAGACGCCGTGCGACGTGCGGCGGCGCGATCGCGATCCCGAGACGCGGCCGCTCCACGGACTCGCCCCGACCGAGCGCCTCGATCCGCTCGCGAACGGCGGCGTCGGCTGGCCGGGCGAGGTAGAAGCCCTCGCCCGTCCGGTTCGTGTTGATGCCGACGAGACGTCCATCTGCGCTGACGAGCGGGCCACCGGACGAACCCGGTGCCAGTGGCGCCGTGTGCTCCAGGCTGCCGCCGATCCGCGATCCGCCCGGTCCGCGAAACGCCTGCTCGACCGCCGAGACGAACCCGACCGTCGTCCTGGCCGCGCCGGCACCCGTCGCCGCGAGCCCGAACACGACGTCGCCAACCGCCGCCTCGCTCTCCGACCATGCCAGAGGCGTCGCTCCGGCGGTGTCGATCTCGATGACGGCGAGGTCGCCGTCCGGATCCACGCCACGGACCGTGCCGCGGCCGGAACGGCCATCGGCGAAGGTGACCGTGACCTCATCGCCGCGGAGGTTGTGCGCGTTCGTCAGCACCCGACCGTCGGCGATCACGATCCCGCTGCCGCGGATCCCGCGGCCGATCCCGACCACGCCGGGTGCGGCTGCTGCATGAACGTCGCGAATCGCCGCAGAGAGCTCGTCGAGAAGTGCCATGTCGTCGTTCATCCTCGTCCTGTGATCGGCTGGGACGGCACGGTCCCTGCCGTCCGTCCGCGCGCTACTCCGTTGTCAGTAGCGAGTAGCAACATACTACCAACAGACGTGGTGCGCAAGACGATCGGCTAGGATCGGCTCCGTGGCAGAGGCATCCGCGTCCTACGGCGGACCCGGCGGGCTGGAGGCCGCGCTCGATCGGGTCGGCGACCGCTGGTCGCTCCTGATCGTCGACGCGCTGCTGGACGGCCCGCGCCGGTTCGGTGAGCTCCGCGAGGCGCTTCCGGCGATCGCCGCGAACATCCTGGCCGACCGCCTGCGCCGTCTCGAACGCGAACGGATCGTGCTCTCGGCGCCGTATTCAGTCCGGCCGCCGCGGATGAGCTACTCGCTGACCGGCGACGGCCGCGACCTGGCGTCGGCGCTCCGGCTGCTCGCCGACTGGGGGAATCGTCGCACCGGTGGGGAGCCGCTTCGTCACGACCGATGTGGCACGCCCGTCGAGGCGCGCTGGTACTGCCCGACCTGTGCGGTCGCCGTCAGCGATGCGGAGATCGCCACCGCCGACGAGACGCGGCTCGTCTGAGCGGCGGCTCTCCCGTGCCCGCGACCAGCCGCCGGTCAGGGCGAGCCGGCTACCCGGCTCGCGTCAGGACGTGCTCTTGGTCCCCACGACGAGGACGCCGTTGACGGCGGGGTAGTTCGAGTAGTACCGCTTCGACCAGTGGAGCTTGCCGTGGTCGAAGATCGACACGGTGACCCAGACCTTGGCACCGTCCGCCGGCGCGTTGTTCCGGAACGTGTAGCCCACCGGCTTGGTCGGATCGCGGACGACGGTGTCGATCGCCTTCGGCCCCGGGTGGACGACCAGGTTGCTGATCTTGTATGTCCGCCCGTTCGGGACGCTCCAGATCTTGAACGTGATCCATCGTCGGTTGCCGGCGTGGGTGATGATCCGCTGGATCAGGATCGGGTACTTCGTGTCGTTCCGGAAGCTCATCGTCTGCTTGGCGGAGCCGACGATCCACACCGTCGCATCGAGGCCCGGCGGATACCGGTTGATGAACTCGTTGTGATTCTGCCGGGCCATCGGGACCATGCCTGCCCGGAACGCGGCGTTGAACAGCGTCGTCGAGGTCGTGCAGATGCCGCCGCCGAACGCGCCGGTCACGGTGATCTTCCCGCCCTCGATCGCGTTGCCGGGGCCAGCACCCGGCAGCTTCCGCAGGTCGCCGACGACCTTCCAGAAGTCGAAGATCCCGCCGGCCGGCACGACCGTGCCGTTGATCTTCGTGGCCGGCGCTTCGATGTTCCCGCCCCAGTGGTTGTTGACGATGACGAAGTAGTAGACGCTGAATGAGCTGATCGGCCGCATCTTGCCGGCGAATTCCTTCGCCGCTGCTGTCGTCAGCTTCGGATCGACGGCGGTGACGACGGGCGCGACCGGCGAGGCGGCCGCGCCGGCCTGACGGGCCCGCAGCTCGCTGACGATCGCGAGCTTCATCCCGACCGGGTCCACCGTTCGGCCTTCGCGGCTGGCACCCGCCACGACGATGTGTCCTGCGACGAGCTTCAGGCCGGCGTCGCGAGGCTTCTGGTTGATCTTGCCGGCAAGGCCCTTGACGATCGGGTCGACGCCCAGCTCATTGAGGGCCGGGGTGATCGCTCCATCGTCCCCCGTCGAGAACGAGATGAGCGGCGCGATGCTCTGGCCCGGGATCGTCCACGTGTCCTCGCCCCGGGCGACGACCACGTCGGCGGCCATCCGGATCGCGGCCGCCCTGGCCGCCTCCGCCGAGGCGGTCGGGACCGCAGGTTCAACGATCGCGACCGGCACCGGGATCGTGATCGCGTCCGGCGCGTCGAGCGACCCGAGCTGGGCATCGAGGGCGGCCAGCAGGCCCGCTTGATCCACCACCCGACCGTTCTTCGCCGGCGCAACCCCGAACGATCCGTCCTTGCCCGTGGTGACCGCGGCGTCCGCCGAGGTGCGGTCGATCCCGGTCGCGAGACTCGCAACCGCGGCTGCCACCTTCGTTCGGTCATAGGCGACAGCGGAGTCGAGGGCGACGCCGTGGATCGCGGACCGGGGTGCGCCGACGAGGCTCGCGAGGAGGCCGCCCTCCCGACCGGCGGCCAGGGCCGCGTCGAGCAGGGCGGAGGTATCGGGACCGCGGCCGACATCGGCGTAGCTGATCGTCGTCGTCTGGCCGTCGGGACCGGTGAGCGTGATCTGCCCCTTGCCGAGCGACCCGTAGGCCTCGGCGATCCTCGACTCCGCCTGCTCCCGGGTGAGTCCGCCGAGGTCCGTGCTGCCCAGGCTCACGCCGGGGAGGACGCGACCGTCCCATTGGTGACCCCAGGCGTAGAGGACGCTGACGCCGATGCCGAGGGCGAACAGGGTCCCGAACACGAACGAGACGACGAAGCGGAACGCGAGCGATCGGCCGCGCCGCGGGGACGCCGTGGTTTCGGCCGTGGGACCGGCCGGCGGGGCGAGGATCGCGGCAGCGTCGGCGCCGCGCGGATCGGCAGCAGGATCGGTGGCGGTCGGCTCTTGGGCGGTCGTCATCGAAGGCTGGTCATCCTGGGGGGCGGGTTCCGTCGGGGCGGCGGGAGCGCGGTGGAGACGATCCACCATCACCGCCCGTGACGCAACCCCCCTCGGGCATGACGATCAGCCCCCGCGGGCCAGGACGACGATCCTGCGGTTCGGCTCCTCACCGATCGACTGGGTGGCCACGGTCGGATGGTCGCGAAGGGCGAGATGGATCCAGCGGCGCTCGAGCGCGGGCATCGGCTCGAGCTGGATCATCTTGCCGGTCTCCTCGACGCGGGCGGCCGCGCGGTTGGCCAGGTCGCGGAGCTGTCGCTCGCGGCGGCCGCGGTAGTCCTCGACGTCGACCAGGACGCGGGTCCATTCGCCCATCCGGCGCGACAGCATCAGGTTCACGAGGTGCTGGAGCGCGGAGAGGCGCTCGCCCTTGCGACCGATCAGCGACCCGAGCGCCTCGCGGCCATCCGGATCGGCGACCACGTTCAGGCGGCTGGTGTCGCCGGTCTCGACCTCCACGGTGACCGCGAAGCCGATGTGGCGCATGAGCTCCTCGAGGATCTCCTTGCCGGCGGCGAGCGCCTCCGGCGATGCCTCGGCCGCCTCGAGGTCCGCGCGCTCCGCGGCGAGCGAGCCACGAGCCGCCTGGACCTCGGCCGTCTCGGTCGGGTTCAGGTCCGACGTGCCCCG
The DNA here is from genome assembly GCA_042408445.1 of Chloroflexota bacterium. GTDB lineage: Bacteria > Chloroflexota > Limnocylindria > Limnocylindrales > CSP1-4 > CF-46. The sequence goes on along the minus strand of JBHORC010000009.1, from coordinate 262 downwards.
GCCGCCTTCACGCGGCACCCGATCGCGATCCGGTCGCGGGCCGCGATCGTCACGGCGCGGGCCACGATCCTCCCGAGGTGGACGGCCGGCCGGCCGATCGCCACCGAAGGACCGCTCGTGGTCATCGCGGCGAGGGCCGCGATCGCGGTCGCCGCGGTCCGGACGGTCACGCCCGGCTCCTGCGTCAGGGCCGGCGCCCGCGTCGGCGAGCGGGGCGCGCTCGGGGGAGTCGGATCGGTCGGCGGCGGGCCGGTCGCCGCCG
>JBHORC010000005.1:0-13499 GCA_042408445.1 Chloroflexota bacterium | reverse complement strand
CCCGCCCCCGCGCCCCGCGCCCCGCCCCCGCGCCGCTTGTCGCGACCGCGGCCCGTGACCTCGCAGAACGCGCCTGCGCGCCGTAGGATCGCGCCATGGACCTGGGACTCGACGGCAAGCGTGCGCTCGTGGGCGGTGGCTCGAGCGGTCTCGGCCGGGCGATCGGGACGTCCCTCGCGGCCGAAGGCGCACGGGTCGCCCTCGCGTCGCGGAGCGGATCCCGCCTCTCGGACGTGGCTGCGGGACTGGGCGCTGAGGCCGTCGCCGCCGACCTCTCCACCGTCGACGGTCCGGCTCAGGCCGTGGCCGACGCCGCGTCGCGCCTCGGCGGCCTGGATCTCCTGCTCGTCAACTCGGGCGGGCCGCCCGGCGGCGACTTCGAGCATCTCGACGAGGCGACGTGGACGACGGCGATCGACGGCGTGCTGCTGTCGGCGCTCCGCCTGATCCGCGCCGCGCTGCCCCATCTCCGCGCGTCGACGGCGCCGGCGATCCTGATCATCCTGTCGAGCTCGGTCCGCGAGCCGATCCCGGGCCTCACGACGTCGAACGTCCTCCGGCCGGGGCTGGCGGGGCTGATCAAGTCGCTCACCGCCGAGATCGCCCCGATCCGGATCAACGGGATCGCCCCGGGTCGCGTCTCGACCGATCGGATCGCCCATCTCGACGGGCTCCGCGCGGAAGCGAGCGGCCGATCGATCGAGGACATCCAGCAGGAGATGGTGGGGCGCATCCCGCTCGGCAGGTACGGCGATCCGACCGAGGTGGGTCGGGTCGGCGCGTTTCTCCTCTCGCCAGCCGCGAGCTACGTCAGCGGGGCGATCGTTCCGGTCGACGGCGGGATGGTCCGGGCGCTGCCGTAGCGCGGGCGCCCGTTCGGACGCGACGGCTCGGAGCCGCCGTCAGACGCGCCGCTCGCGCGTCATGTCGTACACGGCGCGGCTCAGCACGATCAGCCCGAGGACCGCGATCCACAGCCCGTAGGCGCGCGTCGGGAAGATCACCTCGACGGTCACGGTGACGAGGTCCACGACCCGGAAGACGAGCGCGAGCCAGCCCACCACGACGAGGATCAGGTAGCTCAGCGGACGGTCGATCGACATCGGGACGTCGCCGGCGGCGTAGGGCAGCGCAAGGAGCGCGATCACCGCCAGCGCGACGAAGAACACGATGATCCCGCTGCCGCTGAACGCGTTGCCGGTGATCGGCGGCAGGCCGGCCTCGTTCGAGGTCCCGTACCAGGGCAGGAGGCAGGCGAGCGCGATCACGATCGCCGCCAGGCCCGCCAGGCGTCGTGCCCCACCGAGGGGGCGGCGGTGCATGGTCATTCGCTCGCCGTGTAGACCTCGGGGCGGAGCACGCCGACGAACCGGAGGTTGCGGTAGTACTCGGAGTAGTCGAGTCCGTAGCCGACGACGAACTGGTCCGGGATCGTGAACCCGGTGTAGTCGACCGGGATGTCCACGAGCCGACGCGCGGGCTTGTCGAGCAGGGTGCAGATCCGGAGCGACTTCGGGTTCTTGCCCCGCAGGTACCGGACGAGATAGTTCAGCGTCAGCCCCGTGTCGATGATGTCCTCGACGATCAGAACGTCCTCGCCCTCGATCGTCGCCGAAAGGTCCTTGAGGATCCGGACGAGACCGGAGGACTCGGTCGTCGTGCCGCCGTACGAGCTGACCTCCATGAGGTCGATCCGGACCGGTGACGGGATCGCGCGCATCAGGTCGGCCATGAACGGCAGCGAGCCCTTGAGGACCGAGACGAGCGTGAGCCGACGGTCACCGTAGTCGGCCCCGATCCGGGCACCGAGCTCCGCGACCTTGGCGGCGATCTGCTCCTCGGTCAGGAGGACCTCGCCGATGTCCTCGCGAAGGTCGATCGTGCGGGTCATCGGTTGCCGCGGGGCGGGGTCGCCGCGTCAGAGCCGTCCGACCCGTCCGAGGCGTCCGGCTCCTCGTCGCGCTCGGGCACGACCTGGCCCAGCGATCCGCTCAGCTCGTCGGCGAGGGCCAGCCGGCCGAACTTGAGCATCAGTGCCCGGAAGTCACGGGCGTAGAACAGCTTGACGCGGATGTCCGGGTACAGCTCGTGGATCCGCCGGAGCTTCCGGTTCTTCTTCCGGACGAGCTTCTGGCGGAGCGTCGTCAGCTCGAGATAGAGGTCGAGGTCCGGCAGCCAGAAATCCGGCGAGAAGCTCTCGACGACGACGCCCTCGAGGTTCCAGAGGATCGGGAACGTGTGGGGCTCGTATTCCCAGCGGATCCGGTAGAAGTCGAGGATCCGGGCCATCTCCGCCTCGCTCGCGTGGGCGAACGTGGGCAGCGGCCCGACACGGATGGGGCCGACGTCGAGCGGATCGAGGCCCGTGTCGATGGCCACCCGCTGATCGTCCCGCTCCTGTGGCATTGGCGCCACGAGCGCCATCGCCCGGATCTCGCGGGTCCGCGCTCGCGACTCGCTTCGTCGCCGATTCCGGCGGCGGGATGCCGTGTCGGCGATGGGGTCGGCGGTCACGCGGCCGGTCCGGCCGATGGCGGCTCGTTCCAGCCGACGAGGGCCGCCAGGCCGCCGGTCGCGAGGATCTCGCGGACGGTCTCGACGTCACGGGCACCGATCGGCATGGCCTCGCGGAACCGCTCGACATCGCCGGGACCGAACTCGCCGAGGACAACCGGCGCCGGAACGGACGTGGCCACGGCCCCATCCTCCTCGTCGTCGCGGTCGCCGGCGGCGATCACGATGCCGAGCGCCTCGCTGCGACAACCGGGGCAGTCGATCTCGACGAAGACGATGTCATCGCGCCGGGCGAGGATGCGGATCCGATCGGTCGGGACGGCATCGCCACATGCGGCGCACTCGACCCCGCCCGCGAGCGAGTCCAGGTCGTCGCGCGGATCCATCGGCGGCAAGTCTAGCGGGTCGCCTCGCGGGTCGTGCGCGGGGAGACAGCTCGAACGGCTGCCGCGCGCATTGCGATCTGATACCCCCGGGGGGTATCATTGGCAGGACGAGATCCACCCCCGCCCGACGGTCCACGGAGACGCCAGTGCCAGCCAGCGCGACCCGCCGATCCGCCTCGCCGCCGGCCCCGGACTTCCGCCACAGCTACTCGAAGGACAAGGCCAGCCTCGTCCGCCGGCTGTCGCGGATGGAAGGCCAGGTGCGCGGGATCGCGCGGATGATCGAGCGCGAGGAGTACTGCGTCGACATCCTCCAGCAGACCGCGGCGCTGCGTGCCGCCGTCGATGCCGTCTCGATCCTCGTTCTCGAGGATCACGTCCAGGGCTGCGTGCGGACCGCTGCCGAGCACGGCGAGGCGGACGCCTACGTGGACGAGGTGATCGACGTCGTCCGGAGGACGCTCGGCCGGCCCGTTCGGGCGAGCAGCCGCTCGAGCTGACGTGATGCCGGGGGCGGTACTTCCGGGCCATGCCCCGCGGCGGGCGGGTGATATCGCGCGGATGCACCATCAATGACGATCGAGACACCGACGACGGCCGTCGACGGATCGCAGGCGCGATCTCCACGTACCCCGGACGTCATGACCGATCACGAGCCGGGCGGCCTTCCCCCGCAGCCGCCCAACGTCACCGCCCCACGACCCTTCGTCGACCGCCGCGAGTCCCATCGGCGCACGGAGGATCGCGTCGCGCACCAGGAGAAGGTCCTGCTCGCGCGCGCCCTCGACATCCTGGCGTCCGACGCGCCTGCCGAGGAGCGGCTGGCCGGCCTCCTCCGACTGCTCGCCCGGACCGCCGGCGCGAGGCGGGCGGCGGTCGTCGCGGACGGCATCGAACGACGCGTCGCGGTCGCGGTGGACCCCGGCGAGGATGCGGACGAGGCACAGGCGCTCGCGGCGTGGCTCGATGCGAATGCGCCGCGGAGCCGCGCCGAGCGCGCGGCCACCGGCCTGGCGCCGATCTCCTTCATCGTCGGATCGGCCGAGCAGCGGAACGGAGCGCGCGCGAACGGGTCGGCGCCGAACGGCAGTGGATTCCGGCCGGGCAACGGGTCGGCGCCGGACGGACCGCGACCGCAGCCGATCCGGGCACCCGGACCGGAGGCCGTGGACGCCGTCGGCCCCGTGGTGGACGCCGGCACCGCAGCCGCTGACACCGGGAGCGCGGCAGCTCACGCGCCCGCCGACGCGATCGACCGCCACTACGCGATGCTCCCGATCCCCACCGCCGGCGGTGTCGTCCTCGGCTTCGCCTTCTCGCGGGCGGCCGACGCGAAGCACCTGCCGGATCGTCTCCCACCGACCATGGCCCGCCACGCCGGCGTGGCGCTTGCCCTCGTCACCGGGCAGCTCGCCGGCGAACGGGATCTCGCGTCCCTCCGGGTTCGCGAGGTCGAGCGGTCGCGGTTCGTCTCGACCGTTGCGCATGAGCTCCGGACCCCGCTGACCGGCCTCCGCGGCTACCTCGACCTGATCCTCGAGGGCGACGTGCCGGATGCCGCCGACGAGCGCGAGTTCCTCGAGCGGAGCCGCTCGATCGTCAGCACCATGGATGAGCTGGTCGGCGATCTCCTGGAGCTGTCGCGGCTCGAATCGAACTCCATCAACCTGGAGATCGGCCCGTTCTCGATCGCCGAGGCTGCATCACAGGTCGCCTCGAACCTCCTGCCGATCGCCATCGAACGGGAGATCCGGCTCACGACCGCGCTCCCGCCGCGCCTCCGCGCCGCGACCGGCGATCGGCGCCGGGTCGAGCAGATCCTCACGAATCTCGCCGCGAACGCATTGAAGTTCACGCCGTCCGGCGGCACTGTCGAGATCATCGGCCGCGTCGATGGCCTGGCCGCGGTCTTCATCGTCCGGGACGACGGCGACGGGGTCCCGGCCGAGGATCGCGACCGGATCTTCGAGCCGTTCCAGCGGCTCGCCGGCCACCACGGCGTCACGGGAACCGGGCTCGGCCTGCCGATCGCCCGCGACCTGGCACGCCGAATGGGCGGCGACCTCGACCTTGCCTCCGTCACGGACTCGGGGTCGGCGTTCGTGCTCGTCCTGCCCGGCCCGGCGGACGTCGATCCGCGGGTGATCGGCGGGACGCTCGTCCAGACGCTGGAGCGTGAGGAGATCGGCCTCGAGGAGCGCGCCGTCCGACGCGCGATGGGCCTGCTGCCCGGCGGCGCGCCGACGCAGCTGCCGACGGCTCGCACGTCCATCGCGCCGGCGCAGACGACTGGCGACGATGGCGGAGCCTCGAATGGGCGGCCTGTCGACGAGCCCGGCGCCAACGGCTCGAACGGTTCGAACGGGTTGCACCACCCGAAACTCCGGGCGCTCCCCTCGGTTCACGACGACCGACCGTCACCCGCCTGAGATCCACAGCGGCGCGCCGTTTCGCGTCGGTTCACGAGGGCGCGACCGCCTGGCCCTCACAGTTGTCCACAGGTTCCGGACGCCTCGGTGGATTCGTGGATAACCGGATTGACGGGCTCCCCCACCGCCCCTAACGTCCGGCATCCGCACCGACCGCCTGGGCACCGAGGCCGGCGAGGGGCACGAGGAGACTCGGCCGCGAACCGGACCGGCAGCGGAAGACCGGGTTCGAGCGCGGTGTGAACGTACGACGACGCCGGGAGCGGAGCCCGGACGGCCCGCACAGGCACAACCGACTTGGAGGGGTGCCTGGACCGTCCGCCGGACCCGCTCCCGACGCGCGTCGACTCCCTCCCCGACCTGCCCGAGGCGTATCACCGCGCCCTCGACGCCGGTCTGGCCGAGATCGGCGCCGCGCTCTCCAGCGATGCCCGTGCGACCATCGATGGGCACATCCGGCTCCTGCTCGCCTGGAACGCGGCGATCAACCTCACCGCAATCCGGGATCCGGCCGAGATCGCGATCCGCCACGTCGTCGACAGCCTCACGGCGCTCCGCGTCCTGGAGGCTCGCGACGTCAGCTGGGTCCTCGACCTCGGGAGCGGCGGCGGCTTTCCGGGCCTGCCACTTCTGGCGACCCTGCCGTTCGGCCGCGGCGTCCTCGTCGAGTCTGTCGGCAAGAAGGCCCGGTTTCTCGAGACCGTCGTTGCCGCGACGGGGATGCAGGACATCGTCACCGTTCGTGCGGTTCGAGCGGAAGCCCTCGTCGCGGCGGGCGGGGCGCCGCGGGGCGCAGCGGTCGTCGCCCGGGCGGTCGCCTCGCTCGGCGAGCTGATCGAGCTGGCCTTGCCGCTCCTCGCGCCGGGCAGCTCGCTCGTCGCGTGGAAGGACGTCGGCGCGCTCAGCGAGGGGCCGGAGCTCGAGGGCGCCCGCCGGGCGATCGCGGCGATCGACCCCGGCGCCAGGATGAACGCCGTCCCGGCAGTGCCCGACGGGGCGGGCTCGGCGGTCGATGCCCTCCGAGACCATCGGCTCGTCATCGTGACTCGCTCCGGTGCGCCGATGGCACGCACATGGCCGCGCGATCCGGCGGTCCGGAAGCGGCGGCCCTGGTAGGCCACGGCGCGGCGTTGGCGGCCCCGTCGCCTGACCGCCGCCGGTCACCGCGGACCGACCCGAATGCGTGCCGCTGGTACGCTGGCCGGATGCGCGTTGCCGTCCTTTCGGACATCCATTCGAACGTCGTCGCCCTCGACGCCGTGCTCGAATCGGCGGGCACGCCGGACGCCATCTGGCACCTCGGCGACGTCGTGGGCTATGGTCCCGAGCCGGACGCCGTGGTCGAGCGGCTCATCCAGGTCGATGCCGTCGGCGTTGCCGGCAACCACGATCGCGCCGCGGTCGGCGGTCGCGAGATCGAGTGGTTCAACCCGGACGCGCGGGCCGCGATGGAGTGGACCCGCAACCGCATCGGCGCATCGACCCGCGACTGGCTGCAGGCGCTCCCCGACCGACGCACGGAGCGCGACGTCTTCCTCGTCCACGGCAGCCCGCGCGACCCGATCTGGGAATACATCACGACGGTCTCGATCGCAGCGGCGAACCTCGACGAGCTGCCGACCGTCGTCGGCTTGTTCGGCCACACCCACCAGCCGATCGCCTGGGAGGACCACAAGGGCAGCGCGCGCGCCGTCGAGCCGGATGGATCCACCGCGATCGCCCTTGACTCGACCCGCAAGTCCCTCCTCAACCCGGGCAGCGTCGGCCAGCCGCGCGACGGCGACCCGCGCGCGTCGTGGCTCGAGCTGGATCTCGAGACGCGGAGGGCGACGTGGCATCGCGTGCCCTACGACGTTGCCGCGGTCCAGCGGGCGATGCGGGACGCCGGACTGCCGGCTCGGCTGTCCGAGCGGCTGGGCCATGGGCTCTGAGACGCGGGTCGCTTCGACCGTGACGAGCCACCACCCGCGATGAACGAGCGCCGACCCCTCCAGGGCCGGAAGCCGGGGGACCGCCGGGTCCGCGTGGAGCGGCCGCACGCGGCGATGTTCCGCTGGACCGGTCCGGGCCAGCTCACGGCAAAGGAAGCGGCGTCGGGGCCGACGACCGCAGCCGGTCGAATCTTCGCCCGCGCGAAGGCGATCCTGCTCGGCCGCCCGCTGGCCAGCGAGGAGGAGATCGGCGAGCGGCTGTCCAAGAAGAAGGCGCTGGCGATCTTCAGCTCGGACGCGATCAGCTCGTCCGCCTACGCCACCGAGGAGATCCTCCGGGTCCTGATCCTCGGCGGCATCGCCGCGCTGGCCTGGGGCCTCTGGGTGAGCGTCGCGATCGCCGTCCTGCTCATCGCCGTGGCGATCAGCTATCGCCAGATCTGCCTCGCCTACCCGACCGGGGGCGGCAGCTATTCGGTGTCGAAGCGGAACTTCGGCCGGCGGATGTCGCTGATCGCGGCCTCGGCGCTGATGATCGACTACGTGATGACGGTCGCGGTGTCGACCGCGTCCTCGATCGAGCAGGTCACGTCGGCGATCCCGGCCCTCATCGACGCCCGGGTCCTGCTCGGGATCCTGGCGATCACCCTGATCACGATCGGCAACCTCCGCGGCCTCCGCGAGGCGGGCAACCTGTTCGCGATCCCGACCTACCTGTTCCTGGGGTCGGCGCTGCTGATGATCGCGATCGGCACGTTCCGGATCGTCGTCCTCGGCGAGGGCAGCGCCTACAGCGCGCAGGTGACCGACCAGGTCGGCGACAGCCTCCAGACGCTCTCCGTGCTGCTCCTCCTGCGGGCCTTCGCGGCCGGCGCGGTGGCGCTGACCGGCACCGAGGCGATCGCGACCGGTGTCCCTGCCTTCCAGCCGCCCGAGGCCAAGAACGCCGCGACCACGCTGGCCGCGATGGCCGGGCTCCTCGGCGTGCTGTTCATCGGGCTGACGTTCCTTGCCGTCAACTTCGGGATCACCCATATCGACCTGCCCGAGAAGCAGACCGTCATCAGCCAGATCGCGGGCCGCGTCTACGGCGCGGGCTCGATCCCCTTCTTCCTGTTCCAGGGATTCACCGCGCTCCTGCTCGTGCTCGCGGCCAACACGAGCTTCAACGCGTTCCCGCGGCTCCTGGCGATCCTCGCGATCGACGGCAACATGCCCCGCCAGTTCTCGTTCCGCGGCGACCGCCTGGCGTTCAGCTACGGGATCATCGTCCTCGCGACTGTCGCGGCCTTCCTGATCTGGTTCTTCCAGGGCGAGACGCACCTGATCATCCCGCTGTACGCGGTCGGCGTCTTCATCGACTTCACGATCAGCCAGGCCGGGATGATCCGCCACTGGCGCCGCGAGCGGCCGCAGGGCTGGCGGCGCCGGCTCGCGATCAACGCCTTCGGGATGTCGCTGACCGCGATCGTCGCCGTCGTCGTGACGATCGCCAAGGCACCGCAGTCGTTCATCGTCCTCGTGCTCGTCCCGGTGCTCGTCGGGATGATGAGCTTCATCCACCGCCAGTACGACGCCCAGCAGAAGGAGCTGGAGGTCCGCGAGGACTACGTCGTCGGGATGCCCCACCGCGAGCAGCGCGTCGTGATCCCGGTGAACGGCATCAACCGCGCCGTCGTCCAGGCGGTGCTGTTCGGCCGGACGCTGGCGAGCGACGTGCGCGCCGTCTTCATCACGGAGGATCCGGACGTCGGCGACGAGATCCGCCAGCGCTGGGAGCGCCAGGTGCCGGGCGTGCCGCTCGTCATCGTCGAGTCGCCGTATCGAGCGCTCGTCGGGCCGCTCACCGCCTACCTCGACGTCCTGGACCGCGCCTGGCCGGAGGAGAAGCTGGCACCCGTCACGATCGTCGTCCTGCCCGAGTACGTCGCCCGTCACTGGTGGGACCGGCTGCTGTATAACCAGTCGGCGAAGCGCCTGAAGTCCGCCCTGGTCGGACGCGAGCACACCGTCATCGCGGACGTCCCGTACCGCCGCGGCCACGGTCAGGATCGCCCGAAGCTGAACGGAGGCGGATGATCGGAGGTCGCCGGCCGCTGCAGGGCCGGAAGCCCGCGGACCGGCGGGTCCGGGTCGAGCGGCCGCATGCCCCGTACTTCCGCTACACGGGCCCGAACCAGCTCGTGGCCAAGGCCGCGGCCCACCAGCCGAAGACGGCCCTGGGGCGGACGTGGGCGCGGGTGCGCAAGGCGGCGATCGGGCGCCCGCTTGCGAGCGAGGAGGAAATCGGCGAGCGTCTTTCGAAGAAGAAGGCGCTCGCGATCTTCAGCTCGGACGCGATCAGCTCGTCCGCGTACGCGACCCAGGAGATCATCCGGGTCCTGGCCGTTGCCGGCGCGACGGCGCTCGCGTTCTCCGTGGGCGTGTCGGTCGCGATCGCGGTGCTGCTGGCCGTGGTCGCCATCTCGTACCGGCAGGTCTGCCGGGCCTATCCGAACGGTGGCGGCGCCTACGCGGTCGCCCGCGAGAACCTCAACCCGCTCCTCGGGCTGGTCGCGGCCGCCGCCCTCCTGATCGACTACGTCATGACGGTCGCGGTCTCGACGGCATCCGCGATCGCCCAGATCGTCTCGGTCGTGCCGAGCATCGAGCGCTGGACCGTCGAGATCGCCGTCGTCGTGATCACGCTCATGACGATCGCCAACCTGCGCGGCCTGCGCGAGTCCGGGAACATCTTCGCGATCCCGACCTACCTGTTCGTCGGGCTGGCGCTCCTGATGGTCGGCATCGGCCTCGTCCATATCGCGAGCGGCGAGGTGCAGCCCCTCACGACGCCGAATGCGGAGGTCTTCCCGCCCGGCACCGGACTCTCGATCTTCCTCCTGCTGAAGGCGTTCGCCGGTGGGTCCGTCGCACTGACCGGCGTCGAGGCAATCGCGAACGGCGTGCCCGCCTTCCAGAAGCCGGAGTCGAAGAACGCCGCGAACACGCTCGGGGCGATGGTGATCCTGCTCGGCATCCTGTTCATCGGGATCACGGTCGTGGCCCACGCGTACCAGATCCAGCCGACCGTCAAGGACGTTCCGACGACCGTCTCGCTCGTCGCCGGGACCGCCTTCGGCAGCGGATCGTTCCTGTTCGTGCTGTTCCAGGCCTCGACCGCGCTGATCCTGTTCCTCGCCGCGAACACCTCGTTCAACGCGTTCCCGCGGCTCGGCGCCCTCCTCGCCCAGGACGGCTACATGCCCCGCCAGTTCTCGTACCGGGGCGACCGGCTTGCCTACTCGTGGGGGATCGTCCTGCTCTCCGCCGTGGCGGCGTTCCTCATCTGGCTGTTCCACGGCAACGTCACGGCGCTGATCCCGCTCTACTCCGTCGGCGTGTTCGTGTGCTTCACGCTCAGTCAGATCGGAATGGTCAAGCACTGGCGGACCGTGCGCGAGTCCGGGTGGCAGTGGCGCCTCGCCGTCAACGCCTTCGGAGCGGTGCTCACGGCGGTCGTGCTCGTCGTCGTCGTGAGCGTGAAATTCGTCGACGGCGCCTATCTCGTCGTGATCCTGATCCCGGTCCTCGTCGGGCTGATGCTCTTCATCCACCGCCAGTACGACGCCTCGCGCCGCGAGCTCCGGGTTCGACCAGATCTCGTGTTCGAGCCGCCGCACCGCGAGGAGCGAGCGGTCGTGCCGATCCCGGGCGTCAATCGGGCCGTCATCCAGGCCGTGAACGTCGCCCGCTCCGTCGCCGAGGACGTGCGTGCCGTGTTCATCACGGAGGATGCCGCCGATGGCGCCGAGGTCCGCGAGCGCTGGGAGCGCCAGGTGCCCGGCGTGCCGCTCGTCGTCGTCGAGTCGCCGTACCGTGCCCTGACGGGACCGCTGCAGGCGTACCTGGACGTGCTGGATGCCGCGTGGCCACCGGACAAGCCGGCCCCGATCACGTTCGTCGTCCTGCCCGAGTACGTGGCCCGACGGTGGTGGGAGCGGATCCTCTACAACCAGTCCGTGAAGCGGCTGCGGAGCTCGCTGCTCGGCCGGCCGCACACGGTCGTCGTCAACGTCCCGTACCGGCGCGAGGATCCGTCGCTGTTCGATCGGGCCGGCGCGACCGAGACGACGCCGAGCCCCGGCGGACCGGGTGCACCCGGTGCACCCGGTGCACCCGTCGCTCCGACGAGCCCGCCGGTCGCGCCGGGCGGCTGAGCGGCTGAGCGGGCCACACTCCCCCGCCCTCGCGCGTCGGGGGCGCGGGGCGGCCGCGCACCGATGAACCGCGGGCCGGGCGACGCGGAACGGCGACGGTGATATCGTCGCCGCCGTGCCAGAGCCCACCGCCGCCCCGACGTTCCGGCGCGCGCTCGTCGCGCTGTCGGGACATCCGAACGGGATGCGGCTCATCGGGCTCGTCGCCGAGCTGGCGAAGCTCCGGAAGGCGGAGCTGATCGGCGTCCACGTCGTCGAAGTGGACTGGTCCACGCCGCTCGATGTCGACGTGGCCGGACGATCGGAGGAGATCCAGCAGGTGCTCGACCTCGCAGAGGGGACGGCGGAAGCGGCCGGGGTGAAGCTCGAGTCCGTGCTGCTCCAGGCACGCGACGTCGGCGCGGCGCTGGTCGATGAAGCGGTCGAACGCGACGCCGACCTGCTCGTCGTGGGCCTCGCCTACCGGACCAAGTTCGGGGGCGACTTCGCCATCGGCCGGACGATTCCCTACGTTCTGAAGAACGCTCCCTGTGCAGTCTGGGTCGTGCGCGAGCCGATCCAGGAGGAGACCCAGTGAAAACCGTCATCGTCGGGTGCGGCCGAGTCGGCTCGGTCCTCGCCGACAGCCTGGACCGAGCCGGTCACCAGGTGATCGTCATCGACCTCAAGACCTCCGCCTTCGATCGCCTCCCGGGATCGTTCGGTGGCTCCGCCGTCCGCGGCGATGGCACCGACGAGGACACGCTCCGCCGGGCCGGAGCCGAGGGCGCGGACCTGTTCATGGCGCTGACGGAGGGCGACAACCGGAACGTCATGGCGAGCCAGCTGGCGGCCGAGGCGCTCGCCGCGAAGCAGGTCATCGCGAAGATCAACGATCCGCTTCGAGCCGCGGCCTACTCCGATCTCGGGCTGGCGACGCTCTGCCGCACGAACCTCATGGCCGCCGCGGTGAGCGACTTCGTCCAACTCGGCCTCACGTTCGGACCCGGCATCCAGGCCGCGACCGGCCAGCATCCGGGCGGCGCCCACCATGCCGAGGCGGCGGACCCGACGGTCGGAGGCCCCGCGGCGCCCGCGGCCGCGGGATCGCCCGGTGTTCCCGTTGCCGGGTCGTCGTCTCCATCGGATGGGCAGCCGGTCAACGCCAGCCCGGCGGCCGCGCTTCCCGAGACACCCATCGTCTCCACTCCGACGCCGATGGCGTCGACCGCCCGGGAGGGCTGAAGTCCCGTGTTCGTGCTCGTGATCGGTGGCGGCAAGGTCGGCTATTACCTGACGAAGGAGCTGATCGACAGCGGCCACGAAGTCGTCCTCATGGAGAAGGACCAGTCCCGTGCCAGCCAGATCGCGGACGAGATCGGCTCGATCGTGATCTCGCACGACGGCTGCGAGGGCAAGTACCTCGCCGAGGCCGGGGCGAATCGCGCCGACATCGTGGCCGCGGTCACCGGCGACGACGAGGACAACCTCGTCATCTGCCAGATGGCGAAGCATCACTTCGACGTCCCGCGGACGATCGCCCGGGTGAACAACCCCAAGAACGAGGAGCTGTTCAAGCACCTCGGGGTCGACGAGCTGATCAGCCCGACGCGGATGATCCTCGGCTCCATCGAGCAGGACATCCCCGTCCACGAGCTGCTCCATCTCGCCGCGCTCGGCGAGGGCGAGCTCGAGCTGATCGAGGCGCACCTCCAGGCCGGGTCCCCGGCGATCGGCCGGGCGATGAAGGACATCCCCGTCCCCGAGGGCTGCTCGCTGTTCGCGGTGATCCGTGACGGCGTCGCCGTTCCACTCCGCCAGGACACGATCCTCGCCGAGGGCGACAAGGTGATCGCGATCGGCAAGGGCGAGTGCGAGGAGCTGCTGCACGAGCAGCTGATCGGCAATGCCGACTCGCACGACCACTCGCCGTCCGGCGCCCTGAACGGTGCGCAGAACGGGGTCGCCGCCCAGGCGCGCTGAGCGCGGCGCGAGGCGCTCGCGACCCGACGGAGCCGAGCGGCTCGCGGTGGGCGGAGCGGCGCGCCGCCGGGGCCGAGC
>JBHORC010000004.1:0-128575 GCA_042408445.1 Chloroflexota bacterium | reverse complement strand
TCGGCCGAGCACGGGGGCGACGCCCGCCGCACCGACCGGCGCCTCGACTCCGACCTCGACCGGGAGCGCTGCGCCCACCGCGGCGACCGCCGCCGCCGACACCTCGCCGTCGACGCGGGATCGCGCGGCCGGCGCTGCACCCGTGGCACCGCCTCCGGCGAGCGCTCCGGCTCCTGGTGCGGCCGCGTCGCCAGCCGAGGCGGACACCCTCGCCCGACTGCGCGAGGCGAAGCGGCGCGCCAGGGAACGCTGATCCGCGGCGCACGGTACGCTCGGGCCGTGCTCCCTGGTCCCCTGATCGCACTCGCGGCGGCGCTGCCGCGCGCCCGTCGCAGGCGCGGACGCCTGGCGGGATCGCATCGTTCGGCCGCGGTCGTTCTGTCGGCTGCGATGTTCGTCGTTGCGGCGTGCGGCACCGTCTCGCGGACGCCGCCGGCACCCACGCCGGGCGATTTCCCGAACATCGCCGGCGCCCTCTCGCAGCGAGGCGTCCAGGTATCCGGGATCGTCTCGGGAGACGCGGGCTGCCCGGATCAGAACCTGGCAAGGACCGCGATCGCGTTCGATGCGGCCGGGCTCGATCAACCGACCCCGCGCCGGATCTACGTCTACATCTTCCGGAACCGCGAGACGTACGAGCGCCTCCGGTCGACGATCGACGCCTGTGCCCAGTCCTACGTGACCGACCCGGCGACGTACGAGACGGTCGAAACGTCGCCGTACGTGGTGTCCGGGCAGGGACCCTGGGGACCGCAGCTGAAGGCCGCCCTGAGATCAGCGATCACGGAGGCCGCCGGCACCGGGGGCTGACCCGCTCTCGACGCGACCGCACCGGACCCAACCAGAGCTCACCGACCCCCGGCACGATCGTCCGGCAGCGGGACGGACCACCGAGCCAGCGTCATCCGGGCTCGCCGTCGGAATGCTTCCGGCATGGCTCCTTCCCGTCCGCGTCGTCCTCGCCTGGTTCTTCCGACGATCCTCGCGATTGCCCTTGCGGCGGAGATCACCGGGCTCGCAATCGCCCGCTCCGCGGTCCCCTCCGCTTCGACCGAGGCCCCGGCGGCGCCGATCACCGCCGCCGCCAATCGATCCGTCGACCCACGACCGGATGCGGCGCGAGACGCGCTCGTGTCCGCGGCCGCGAGCAACGCCTCGACTGCGGAGAAGCGGCGGCCAACCTCGGCGGCGGTCGCCGCACCGGGGCGGTCGACCACGACCGGCACGGCCTCGCACGCCCCGCGCGCAGCCTCGTCGTCGAAGGTTCCGTCGACCGCGTTCCACGGCCGAAACCACGTCTGGATCCCGTCTCTCGGCGTGAACCGGTCGATCCAGTCCTTCCCGTGCTCGCGATCGCGGCCACCGGACGCCGGCGTCTATCGCTGGGGCTGCGCCGGGTCGAACAACATCTACCTGCTCGCACATGCCTGGAGCACCTTCAAGCCGCTCCACGACGCGTACGTCAGCCACCGCCTCCGAGCGGGGATGAAGGTCTGGTACGCCGACGGAGCCGCCCGGGTCCACGCCTATCGCGTCGTCTGGTGGCGGGTCGTCGCGCCGACGACCGCGGCGTCGTGGGCCTGGGCTGCCCAGAGCCGGCCGAGCATGACGCTCCAGACGTGCGTCGGGGCGAACAGCCAGTACCGCCTGATGGTTCGTCTGCTCCAGGTCGGTTGACGTCGCGGCGAGCTCGCCGGGACGCCACGCCGTCCCGAGACCGGTGAGGCCCGCCTGGCTAGACGACGCGGAGGTCGAGGAGCTTCCGGGCGATCACCAGCCGCTGCACCTGGCTTGTCCCCTCGCCGATCTCGGTCAGCTTGGCGTCACGCAGGTAGCGCTCGACCTTGTACTCCTCGACGTAGCCGTATCCGCCGTGCACCTGGATCGCCGCATTGGTGACCCGGCTGCTGACCTCCGACGCGAAGAGCTTCGCCTGCGCACCGGCAACCGTGTGGTCCCGGCCCTGGTCCTTCAGCCACGCGGCCCGGTAGACGAGCGATCGGGCTGCCTCGATCTCGGTCGCCATGTCGGCGACCATGAACGCGACCGCCTGGAACGAGCCGATCGGCCGGCCGAACTGCTCGCGCTCGCGGCTGTACGCGGCCGCCGCCTCGTACGCTCCCTGGGCGATCCCGAGCGCCATGGCGGCGATGCTGATCCGGCCGCCGTCGAGGACCTTCAGGAACGTCCGGAAGCCCTGGCCCTCCGAACCCAGGAGGTTCTCCGCGGGGATCCGCGCCCCCTGGAAGATCAGCTCGCCGGTCGCCGAGGCGTGGAGGCCCATCTTGTCCTCGAGCCGGCCGACGGAGAAGCCGGGCGTGTCGGCGGGGACGATGAAGGCGGAGATCTGCGCGTCGCCCTTGTCCGTCGTGCCGGTCCTCGCGGTGACGATGTACGTGCCCGCCTGACCGGCGTTCGTGATGAACCGCTTGCCGCCGTCGAGCACCCAGCTGTCGCCGTCGGGCGTCGACTCGCGGCGAGCGGTCGTTCGCGTCCCGCCGGCGTCGGAGCCGGCTCCCGGCTCGGTCAGGCCGTAGGCGCCGATCACGGAGCCGGACGCAAGCGGACGGAGGAAGCGCTCCTTCTGCTCGGCGCTGCCGGCGATCATCAGCGGGCCGCAACCCAGCGAGGTGTGGGCCGCGACGATGATCCCGAGCGAGCCCCAGACCCGGCTGATCTCCTCGACGGCGATCGCGTAGGCGAGGGTGTCCATCCCGGCCCCGCCGTCCTCCTCGGGCACCGGGATCCCGAGCCAGCCCATCTCGCCGAGCCCCCGCACGATGTCCGCCGGGAAGCGGTGCGCCTTCTCGTGCTCGTCGATGACCGGCGCGACCTCGGCTTCCATGAAGTCGCGGATCGTCGAGCGGAGCAGCGCGTGCTCGGCGGACAGGTCGAGGTCCATCGCGGCCGAGGGTAACACCGCCTCGACGGGACGGCGCCCGGCGCTCGCCGACGTCGGGGGGGCCCGCCGCGACACCCGCGCCGCGATGCCGAACCGCCCCGCGCCGCAACGCGCCGGAGGGAGGCCGGTGCTAGCCTTCGGCGATGAAGGAGGGCGGTGCCGCCACCATGCGCGTCGCTCCAGCCCCGCGGCCGTCGACCGTCTTGGGTCTGTCCGGTGCCCTGCGCCGCGAGATCCTCATCCGGCTCCGACGAGACGGCCCCTCCACCCCGGATCAGCTCGCCGCGGCGATTGGCGCGAGTCGGACGGGCGTCCTCCAGCAGCTGCGGGCGCTCGAGGCGACCGATTTCGTCCGGCACGAGACGATTCGCCACGGCGTCGGCCGGCCGCGTCATCTCTACGACATCACCGCCAACGCGCAGGAGCTCTTCCCGTCGAACTACGACGGCCTTGCGGCGAGCCTGCTCGCGGCCGTCGAGGCGGTGGGCGGCGACACGCTGATCGAGCAGGTCTTCCAGGCGCGTCGCCAGCAGATCGGTGACCGCGTCCGACGCGAGCTAGCCGATCGAGTGGGTCCCGATGCGCCGCTGGCGGATCGCGTCCGTGTCCTGGCCGTCATCCAGGACGAGCAGGGCTACCTCGCGAACGCCGACCTCGAGCCGGACGGAACGATCCGGCTGCGCGAGCACAACTGCGCGATCCTCGACGTCGCCCGCGCCGGTCGCTCGGCCTGCGATGCGGAGCTCGACTTGTTCCGCGACGTCCTCGGCGCGGACGTCGTCCGGGAGACGCACATCGCCTCGGGCGACCGCTGCTGCACGTATCGCATCGTCGAGACGGCGAGCGGCTAGGCCTCCTCGCGCTCCACGGCGTCACGCGTGGCCGGCTGGAGGCGCGGCGCGGGGACGTCGGAAACGTTCGGGACGAATGACGCGGCGAGCGACGTCGCCGCGGCCGCCTCCTGATCCTCGACGGTGAGGATGCCGAGCCGGCCGAGCGTCGCCATCTCGTCCCGGATGTAGGTCTTGAGCATCTCGGGCCCGTCGGTGTTGATCGTGAAGCGGACCTCGTTCCGGCGGAACGTGTCGAAGATCCAGCGGAACTCGTCCCAGCCCGAGACGACCCGGGTGTTGAGGTTCGAGCTCGGGCAGATCTCCAGGACGATGCCGCGCTCCCGGATCATCGCCATCGCCCGCGGGTCGTAGGCGGCCTTCACCCCGTGGCCGATCCGGTCCGGCTCGAGCAGCTCGACGACCCGCGCCACCTCGTCGACCGGCCCGGACTCGCCGGTGTGGACCGTGAGCCCGAGGCCGAACTGGCGGGCCCGGCGGAAGAGACGGCGGTAGTCGGCGACCCGGAAGGTCGAGCTCTCCGGGCCGGCGATGTCGACGCCGACGACGCCCCGGTCCCGCCACGCGATCGCCTTGTCGACGATGATCTCGTTCAGCTCGAACGGGAACGCCCGGTCCAGGCAGAAGATGAGCCCGGGCTTCACCGGGTACTCGAGGCTCGCCCGATCCATGCCCCGGGTCGCGGCCGCGATGATGTGGTCGAGGTCCTGCTCGCCGCCGCGGTTGCGCTTCATCGGGTTGAAGCGCAGCTCCGTCGTGGTGACGTTGTTCTTGCGGTAGGCGCCGCCGACGACCTCGTAGACGGCCCGCTCGACGGCGATCGGGGAGCTCTGGATGAGCTCGGTCCAGTGGAAGAGCTGGAGATACCCGTCGAAGCTCCGGTTCCGCTTCTCCGACACCGTGATCGTGTCGCGGAACTCCCAGTAGTCGCGGGTCGGGAGCTTGATGCCCTGGGCGTGGGCGATGCTCCACATGATCGCCGGCGTCACCGCGCCGCCGAGATGGCAATGGAGCTCGGCGAGCGGGATCTTGCGTGAGAGGAGTCGGACCACGATCAGAGGATACCGACCGTTGACGCGGAGAGCGGCGCATCTGGCCGCACGGCGGTCGCGACGCCAGTACGATGCCGCGGATGGACCGTCGTCTCGCCCTGGCGATCTTCCGCGGCGTCGTCGGGATCGTCGTCCTCGCCGCGATCGCGTATCAGGCCAAGGTGATCATCGACACCGGGCTGTTCCGGCCGCTGCGATTCTTCGCGTTCTTCACGATCCTGAGCAACCTGTTCGGTGCGGTGCTGTGGCTCTGGCTCGCGGCCCGCTGGCGGCGAACCCGAACCCGGACCGATGACCTCCTGCGCGGGGCGGCAACCCTCTACCTGATCGTGACGTTCGTGGTCGTCGTGCTTCTCCTGCAGGGCGCGGAGCTGAGCCTGTCGGATCGCTTCGTGGACCTCGTGGTCCACAAGCTGTTCCCGATCCTCGTCGTGATCGACTGGATTCTGGATCCGCCCGAGACGGACCTCCGCATGCGCGATGTCGCGCTGTGGCTGATCTTCCCGGTGATCTGGCTCGCATTGACCCTGATCCGGGGCGCGGTCGACGCGTGGTACCCGTATCCGTTCCTCGATCCCGACAATGGCGGGTATCGGTCCGTGGCGTACCACGTGATCGTGATCATGGCCGGGTTCCTCGTGATCGCCGGCGGGATCATCGCCCTGGGCGACTTCGGCCGTGATCGGCGGCTGCGGAGCGCTCGCCGGGAATAGTCGTCCGGGCCGCCCGGGTCGTCGACGCTCAGCCGGCCCGCCCGGGTCGTCGTCGCCGCTCAGCCCGCCCGCGCGGCCTCCTCGCGACGCTCGGGGGCGTCTTCCCCGATCGGAAGCGGAAGCTGCTCGACACCCGGCGGAACCGGGACGGGGAGCAGCCGGAGCACGCGTCGATCGCGAAGATCGAAGCGCTGCCGCAGATCGGCCACTTCGCGGCGGATCGGCTCGACCTCGGCCTTCGGAAGGTACGCACGACCCTCGTAGAGCCGCTCGTAGCGGGGCAGCAGCTCCGGCCAGTCCCGGGCGAGGTTCTCAAGGAAGTGCTCCCGCGTCCCGGGCCGGAGATACAGCACGTTCGTCCAGATCGACGTCGCCCCGGCGTCCCGCGCGGCCTTCACGACGTCGGCGAGGAGCTCCGGCCGGTCCGAGAGACCGGGCAGGATCGGGGCCATCCCCACGCTCGCGTCGATGCCGGCGTCGACGAGCATCCGCAGCGCTCGCAGGCGCTGGTGTGGCGGCGCCGTCGATGGCTCCGCCAGACGCCAGATCTCCCGATCAAGGGTGGGCACGGAGAACGTGACCCCAACCGCCGCGCGGCGCGCGGCCTCCGCGAGCACGTCGACATCGCGGACGATCAGCGGGCCGCGGGTGATGATGGACAGCGGGTTCCCGCGCTCGGCGAGCGCCTCGATCGAGCGCCGCGTCAGACGATACCGACCCTCCGCGGGCTGGTACGGGTCCGTCGCGGTCCCGATGACGACGTTGTCGCCCGTCCAGCGGGGCCGCGCGAGCTCGCGGCGAAGCACCTCGACGAGGGTGACCTTGACCCGGATCGACGTGCCGTACCGATCATCCGACGGCCGGTCGGCCCGCTTCTCGAACGCCCGGACGAAGCAGAACGTGCAGCGGTGGGCACAGCCGGTGTAGGGGTTCAGCGACCACTTGAAGGACATGCCGGTCACCCTGTTCAGGGCGGACCGGCAGGGCTCCTCGCGATATTCCGCGACCATCAGATGGGAAGAATAGAACGCGCGTTCGAGTCCTGTCGACCGTTCAGCTCGCGGCCGGAACCACGCGTCCCATCGCGTCGAGCGTGGCCGCGCGACGAACCGCTCGCAGCTCTGCGCCGGGCACCTGATCGCGAGCGTGGTAGCTCGACCGGACGAGCGGCGCCGACTCGACGTGCCGGAAGCCCAGCGCGAGCGCCTCGGCCTTCATCTCGGCGAACTCGTCCGGGTGGTAGTAGCGCTCGAGCGGGAGATGCTTCTCGCTCGGCCGGAGGTATTGCCCGATCGTGAGGATGTCGACGTCCACCGAACGGAGGGCCTCGAACGCCTCGGTCAGCTCCGGACGGGTCTCGCCGAGGCCGACCATCAGCGAGCTCTTCGTGTGGGCCGCGTAGCCGATCTCGACCGCCATCTCCTTCGCCCGGCGGAGCACGTACAGGGACCGATCCCAGCGGGCCCGCTTGCGGACGGGCTTCTGGAGCCGACGGACCGTCTCGAGATTGTGGTTCAGGATGTCCGGCCGAGCTTCCATGACGATCCGGAGCCGGTCGTCGGAGCCGTCGAAGTCCGGGATCAGCACCTCGATCCCCATTCCGGGACTCGTCGCCCGCATCCGGCTGATCGTCTCGGCGAAGATCCCGGCGCCACCGTCGGGCAGGTCGTCCCGGGCAACGCTCGTCACCACGACATGCTCCAGGCCGAGGGCGGAGATCGCCTCGGCGACGCGTCGCGGCTCGTCCTGGTCGAACCAGGTCGGCCGGCCCGTCTTCACGGCGCAGAAGCCGCAGGCGCGGGTGCAGGTGTCGCCGAGGATCATGATCGTGGCGGTCCGCTGGTCCCAGCACTCCCCGATGTTCGGGCAGTGCGCCTCCTCGCAGACCGTGTTGAGGTTCAGGCCGCGGAGCAGGCCCTTGAGGTCGTGGTAGTTCTCGCCGGACGGCATCCGCGCCTTGATCCAGTCCGGGTGCCGGCGGAGCGGCGTGACGCCGCCGCCCATCGCGATCGTCTCGGGCGCGGCGGCCCCGTGGTGGGCCGGCGAGCCGGGCGGGTCGAACATCGGGAGCTCGCGTGCCATCGGGGTGAGTCTAGTCAGCCCCCGGTGAACGTGTCGCGCAGGCCAGTCTCGATGTCGCGCGTCTCGAAGCCGAGCTCGGCGCGCGCCTTCGCGGCGGAGAACAGATAGGTCACGCCCGCGGAGGCCGCGACCACCTCGCCGAGGTTCGGCTGACCGACGAGACCGCCGAGCGGCGCGAGCGCTCGCAGGACGCCGTCCGGGATCCGCAGCCGCGGGAGACGCGTCCCACCGAGACGCGCGGCGATGGATTCGGCCTCGCCGAGCGACGACTCCGGTCCGCTCAGGTTGTATCGCTCGCCGACCCGGCCGCGATCGAGCGCGCCGACGATCCCCCGGGCAAGGTCATCGGCATGGACGAGGCCGATCCGGACGTCGGTCAGCGCGCGGTACGGGAGCGTGCCCTCGTGGGCCAGCCGGATCTGCTCGCCGAACCCGGATCGATCGCCCGGCCCGTACACCTGGCTCGGCAGGACGATCACGATCGGCGCACCCGTGGCGATCCGCTGCTCGGCGACCTCGTGGGCGCCGTACTTCGTCTCGTCGTACCAGCTGAGAAACCCCTCGCGGAGATCGCGCCGATACGTCTCGTCCACGGCGACGCCGTGGGTGTTGCCGTAGACGTTCCCGGTCGAGACGTACACGACTCGGGGCGTGGCGGCGGCCTCTGCCGCATCGAGCACGCGCGTCGTCGTCCCGACGTTCGCGTCCCACATCGCGCCGCGCTCGGACTTCGGGATCCCGATCCGGTAGCTGCCGGCGGCGTGGATCACGCCGTCCGCACCACGGAGGACGTCCGTGAGCTCCTTGACGTCCGACAGGTCGCTCTCGACGAGCTCCGCGCCCATCTCCGCGAGGAACGCGGCTGCAGCCGGAACGCGGACCAATGCGACAACGGTGTCGCCCCGCTCGCGGAGGACGCGGACGACGGCCCGCCCGACGAGCCCTCCGCCTCCGGTGACGACGACCCGGCGCGGGGCCGTCGGACCGTCGCTGCGGCGCCTAGTAGACCGAGGTGTCCGGGCCAACGGCCTCGAGCCACGCCTTGATGTCGCGGAGGAGGGCCGCCCCGCCGGCGCCATCGTTCGCCCGGTGGTCGACGCCGAGGACCATGTTCATCACCGGTCGGATCGCGATGACGTCGCCGTCGGGGGTCGAGACCACGACCGGCCGCTTCGTGATCGCCTCCATCGTGACGATCCCGACCTCCGGCACGTTCAGGATCGGCATCACGAGGTTCGTGCCGAGATAGCCGGTGTTGTCGACGGTGAACGTGCCGCCGCCGAAGTCGTCGACCCGGAGCTTGTTGACACGAGCCCGGTTGGCGACGTCGAGGATGGCGACGTTCAGACCGTGAATGGACAGCTGATCGGCGTCGCGGATGACCGGAACGATCAGGCCATCGTCGACCGCGACGGCGACCCCGATGTTCACCCGCCGCTTGGCCATGAGGCCCTGCTCGGTCCAGTGGGCGTTGAACGTGGGGTTCCGCTTCAGCGCCGCGGCCGCGGCCTTCACGACGAACGGCACGTAGCTGAGGCCGACGCCTTCCTTCGCGCGGTACTCGCGGTTCACCCTCTCCCGGAGCGCGACGAGCCGCGTCGCATCGATCTCCATCTGCACGTACGCATGCGGCGCCTGGAGCGCCCGCGTCATCTGCGCGGCGATCCCCTTCCGCATTTGAGTCAATGGGACGAGCACCTCGTCCGCGCCGGCGGGGAACTCGATCTTCGTCCCGCCCGACGCCGGGGAACTCGTCGCGGCGACGGGCGCTGCAGTCGTCCTGGCCGGCGCGGCTCCGGACGGCGTCTGGGCCGCGGGGGCTGGCGCCGGGGTGCCCGGAGGCGCCGCGATGGGCGCGGGGGCGGCCGTCCGCGCGGAGCCGTTCGTCGAAGCTGCAGGCTGAGCCGCCGCGCCACCGACCGACTGGCCGCCGACCGGTTGGCCGGTCCGCTGGGTCTCGACGTAGTTCGTGACGTCCTCGCGGGTGATCCGTCCGCCGCCACCGGAGCCGACGATCTGGGCGGCGGTCAGCCCGTGCTCCCGAAGCAGCCGACGGACGGCGGGGGTCATCCGGGCGTCCGGGTTCCCCGGCGCCTCGGCCGCGACAGCGGTCGGCGCGGGAGCGGCTGATGCCGCCGCCCGTTCCGGTCGCTCGTCGGAGCCGCCGGGGCCGTCGGCGGGCGTGTAGGTGGGCCGCGAGGGCGTCCCACCCCCGGGCGCCGCCGCAGATGCCGGTGCCGGCGCCGGCGCGCTGGGGGCCGAGGGCGCGCCGGCCGATCCCGACGACGTCTGCGCCGCCGCCTCGACATCCCGCGGCTCGACCTGGACCATGCCCTCGGCTTCCGGGCCGGCTTCCTTCTCGAGGGCCATCGGCGCCACCCCGGCGCCCGCACCGCTCTCGTCGGCCGTCTCGATCACCGCGATCTCGGCGTTGTTCGGGACCGTCGCGCCCTCCTCGACGAGGATCTCGCGCAGGACTCCCGCGAACGGCGACGGAACTTCGGCATTCACCTTGTCGGTGATCACCTCGAGAAGCGGTTCGTACTTCTCGACCGTCTCACCGGGCTGCTTGAGCCATTTGCCGATCGTCCCCTCGGCGACGCTCTCGCCGAGCTGGGGCATCGTCACCTTGGCCACTGATGTTCCTCCCGGTCGCCGGCGGATGACCGTCCGGGCGGCCTCCGCATCGCTGTCTGTTCCGGACAGTGTCGCGCATCGAGCCAACGTGCGCCGCTGCTCATCGTCGGGTGGCAGACTCGGGTCATGCTCCGCGACTTCCGTCAGGTCGATGTGTTCACCTCGGTTCCCTACCTCGGGAACCCCGTCGCCGTCGTCCACGATGCCGACGGGCTCGACGCCGAGGCCCTCGCGCGCTTCGCCCGCTGGACCAACCTGTCCGAAACGACGTTCCTTCTGCCGCCGACCGACCCGGCCGCCGACTACCGCGTCCGGATCTTCACGCCGGCCGCCGAGCTGCCGTTCGCCGGCCATCCGACCCTGGGGACGTGCCACGCCTGGCTGGAGGCAGGCGGCGTATCACGCGAGCCGGACGTCATCGTGCAGGAGTGCGACGCCGGACTCGTTCGTGTCCGTCGTGGCCCCGACGGCGTGCTCGGCTTCGCCGAGCCGCCGCTCATCCGGTCCGGCCCGGTGGACGCGGCGACGCTCGACCACGTCGTGGACGTCCTCAGGATCCCTCGGTCCGGAGTCGTGGATGCGCAATGGGCCGACAACGGTCCTGGCTGGGTGGCGATCCTGATGGCAAGCGCCGACGAGGTCCTCGCCGTGCGACCCGGCGCGATCGATCTGGACATCGGCCTCGTCGGTCCTCATCCAGCGGATTCGCCGGAAGCCTGGGAGGTTCGCGGCTTCTTCCCGCTGAACGGCGCGACGGTCGAGGATCCGGTGACCGGGAGCCTGAATGCCTCGGTCGCCGGCTGGTTGATCCGGAGCGGTCGCGCCAGCGCTCCCTATCGCGCGCGACAGGGCACGGTGCTCGGCCGCCAGGGACGGATCGAGATCAGCCAGGACGACGCCGGCACGATCTGGATCGGCGGCGGGACCGTCACCTGCGTCCACGGTACGGTCCAGATCTGAGCCGCGCGCGAGGCACAGCCGATTCGATCAGGATCGGCCGGCGGCGGCAGCCTCGGCGGCGGACCGGAATCCCGTGACGCCTCGGGCGGTCAGCGCCTCGAGCTCCTCGAACAGGCTCTCGTCGACCTTCGTGAAGTTGAAGCACGCCTTGCCCTGCTTCCGCTTCGCGAGTGCGGGTGACACCGATGCGGCCAGCTCGGCGGATGCGTACACGGGCATCAGGTAGAAGCTGACGTAGGTCTTCCCGACGCGCGTTCCGGCCACGTACCCCCAGGGCTTGCCCTCGAGCCCGGGCACCTCGATCGCCACGCCGCCGGGTCCGTCCTTCGTGACGGCCAGGTCTCCGCGGTGGCGCATGAGGATGTCGCGCAGCCGGTCGTGGACCGCCTCGAAATCGCTCACTCTCCGGGTCCCTCGATGTACACGCGGAATGCGGCGGCGACGATCCCTTCGAGCTCCGG
Source organism: Chloroflexota bacterium (assembly GCA_042408445.1). Classification (GTDB taxonomy): domain Bacteria; phylum Chloroflexota; class Limnocylindria; order Limnocylindrales; family CSP1-4; genus CF-46. The sequence goes on along the minus strand of JBHORC010000004.1, from coordinate 116,917 downwards.
CAAGAGCGCCTCGTCGCCCGGCTTCAGGGTAAACAGTGCGTCACCGCTCCGTCGCTTGGCCAGGGCAGGTGAGACCCCGTCGAGGATCTCGGGATGGTCCTTGACGGGCAGGAGCATGAGCTTCGCGGTGCCCTTGCCGGGACGGACGCCGGCGAACCAGTCGTGCGCTCGCGCGCCGGGCCGGTGCAGGACCTCGATCCCGTAGATGTGCGCCCGCTCGAGGCGCCCGTCGTAGGACGCCAGGATCCCGGACAGCGCAGCCTCGAGCTCCGTCGCGTCCACCCGCCGCTCAGTACGCGGCGAGCTTGCGGATCCCGGCGGCGATCTTCCCGGGGTTGACCATGAACCACTCCTCGAGGACGTGGTTGTAGGGCACGCCCGGCACGTCCGGTCCGGCGATCCGAGTCACGGGGCCGTCGAGGTAGTCGAACGCCTCCTCGGCAACGATCGCGGCGACCTCGGCTCCATAGCCGCCGAAGCGGTTGTCCTCGTAGACGACGAGGCACTTGCCGGTCTTGCGGACGGACTCGAGGACCGTCTCCTTGTCGAGCGGGCGAAGCGTCCGCAGGTCGACGACCTCGACGCTGATCCCGTCCTCGGCGACGCGGTCGGCCGCCTCGAGGGCGTAGTGGGCCATCAGGCCGTAGGCGATGACGGTGACCTGGCTGCCGGGATGGGTCACCAGCGCCTTCCCGAGAGGAACCGTGAAGTCGCCCTCCGGCACGTCGCCGCGGACGCTTCGGTACATCTTCTTGTGCTCGAAGAAGAGCACCGGGTCGTCGTCCCGGATCGAGCTCCGGAGCAGACCCTTGGCATCGTGCGGCGTGGACGGAACGACGACCTTCAGGCCGGGAACGTGGGTGTAGAACGCCTCGACCGACTGGCTGTGGTACAGCGCCCCGTGGACGCCGCCGCCGTACGGTGCGCGGACGACCATCGGGGCGCCGTAGCCGTTGTTGCTCCGGTAGCGCAGCCGCGCCGCCTCGGACACGAGCTGGTTTAACGCCGGGTGGATGAAGTCAGCGAACTGGATCTCGGCGACGGGTCGGAGGCCACCGATCGCCGCGCCGATCGACGTCCCGATGATCTGGCTCTCCGTCAGCGGCGTGTCGATCACGCGATCGTCGCCGAACTCGCCCCAGAGGCCGTCGGTGGCGAGGAACACCCCGCCCTTCTTGCCGACGTCCTCGCCGAGGACGATCACCGACTCATCGCGGAGCATCTCCTCGCGGAGGCCCTCGCGAACCGCCTCGATGAAGGTCTTGAGGGCCATCAGCGCGTCACTCCCCGAAGCCCCACGGCGGCGGAGCTTCGGACGGCCATTCCTCCGCATAGACCCAGCGCATCGCGGTGGACGGGTCCGGGTCCGGCTGCGACTCGGCGTACTCGGTGGCGTCGTCGACGGCGGCCTTGATCGAGTCCTTGATCCGCGCCTCCGCCTCCTCGGTCAGGACGCCCGCCTCGACGAGCTGGGCCCGGAACTTGGGCACCGGATCGAGCGTGCGTTCGGCCGCCAGCTCCTCCTCGGATCGGTACTTCGTCTGCTGATCGTCCGATGAGTGGGCCGTGAGCCGGGTCACCTTTGCCTCGATCAGCGACGGCCCCTCCCCCGCCCGGGCTCGGGCGACGGCATCGCGGGCCGCGGCGTAGCACGCGAGCACATCGGACCCATCGACCGTCACGCCCGGAATGCCGTATCCCGCGGCGCGACCCGCAACGCCGGCTCCCGCGACCTGCCGCGCCAGCGGGACGGAGATCGCATAGCCGTTGTTCTCGACGACGAAGATGAACGGCAGCTTGTGGATCGCCGCGAAGTTCAGGCCTTCGTGGACGTCACCCTGGTTGCTGGACCCCTCGCCCATCGCCGTCAGGGCCACCTGGCCGGTCTTCCGGATCTTCGCGGCGAGGGCGAGGCCGACCGCATGCAGGAGCTGCGTCGCGACCGGCGAGCTGACCGAGACGACGTTGTGCTCATGCGAGCCGTAGTGGCCGGGCATCTGGCGGCCGCCCGATGAGGGGTCCGAGGCCGTCGCGTACTGCGCCGTCATGATGTCGCGGGGGCTCATGCCGAACGTGAGGCACGTCGCGATCGAGCGATAGAACGGCGCGATCCAGTCCTTGCCCTTCTCCAGCGCCCAGGCGATCCCGACCTGGGCGCCCTCGTGGCCCTGGCCGCTGATCACGAACGGGATCCGACCCGCCCGGTTCAGGATCCACATCCGCTCGTCGACTGCGCGCGAGAGGGCGACGAGCCGGTACATCTCGAGGAGGTCGTCGGGGGTCAGCCCCAGGTCGGCGCCGAGCGCGGGACGAGCCGGCTCACGTGTCGAGGCGGAAGCGGGATCGGATGGAGTCACCGCCATCGCCTCGTCCTCCTCGCCCGGTTCAGAAGTTGATCGACCGACCGTCGACGGCGAGCGCGGCCTCGCCCACGATCTCGGAGAGCGTCGGGTGGGCATGGGTCGAGCCGCCGATCTCCCACGGGACGGCCTCGAGCTCGAACGCCACCGATGCCTCGGCGATGAGGTCCGTCGCGTGCGGGCCAATCAGGTGGATCCCGAGCGTCTCGTCGGTCTCCTTGTTCGCGATGACCTTCGCGAAGCCCTCGTACTCGCCGCCGATGATCGCCTTGGCGATCGCCTGGAACGGGACCTTGCCGACCTTGATCGGGAGTCCCCGGTCCTCGCACTGCTGCTGCGTGAGCCCGACCGAGGCGATCTCCGGCCGGCAGTAGGTCGCCCGCGGCTGCTTGACGTAGTCGACGGGGTGGACCTCCTTGTCGCCGGCGATCGTGTGGGCGGCGACGATCCCCTCGTGTCCGGCGGTGTGGGCGAGCATCAGCCCGCCGACGATGTCGCCGATTGCATAGACGTGCGGCTCCTTCGTCCGCATCCGGCCGTCGACCTTCACGAACCCACGGTCGAGCTCGATCTTCGTCGTCTCGAGGCCGATGTCCTCGACGTTCGTGGCCCGGCCGGCGGCGACAAGCAGCTGCTCCGCGCGGAGCTCCTGCGGCTCCTTGCCCTCCGGGGCGACGACGAGGCAGATCCCGTCCTTGCCGACCTCGACCTTCGAGGCGTCGAACCGGGCGTTCGTCATGACGGTGATGCCGCGGCGGCTGAAGCTGCGCTCGAGCGTCTGGCTGACCTCGCGGTCCTCGAGCGGCACGATCTGCGGCAGGTATTCGAGCAGCGTCACCTTCGTCCCGAGGTCGTGGTACATCGACGCGAACTCGCAGCCGACGGCACCGGCACCCACGATCACGATGTCCTTCGGGATCGAGGTCGCCCGGAGGAGGTCGTCGCTCGTCAGGATCCGCTCGCCGTCCGGGACGAGACCGGGCAGGCTCTTCACACGCGAGCCGGTGGCGAGGATCACGTCCGTCGCCTCGAGGACGCGATCACCGCCCTTGCCCGGCGTCCCGTCCTCACCGGGCTGGCTCACCCGCACCTTGTTCGGGCCGTCGAGCCGGCCGCGTCCGGCGACCCACGTGACCTTGTTCTTGTCGATGAGCGTCTTGAGGCCGGTCCACATCCGCTTCACGACCTGGTCCTTGCGCGCGGCCATCTGGACGTAGTCGATGCCGGGGTCGCCAGCGATCGTCAGCCCGTAGTCCTTGGCGTGCCGAACGCGCTCGACGAAGCCGGCCGACTCGAGCAGGGCCTTCGTCGGGATGCAGCCGCGATGGAGGCACGTCCCGCCAATCCGATCCTCGTCCACGAGGGCGACCTTGAGGCCGAGCTGGGCCGCCCGGAACGCCGCCGTGTAGCCGCCGGTTCCGGCGCCGAGCACGACGAGATCGAAGTCATTTGAGGAGCCGACGGCCATCGAGTCAGTGCGCCTCGCGAGCCACGGACCGGTGAGCGCGGGGCCACCGGCTGGGCGATGGATCAACTGCGACCCATCGTACGCGGGCCCTTCCGAACCCCGCAACCGACGACGGTCGAGCGGTGCCAGGCGGCGACGTTGCGTGGGCGGTCGCCGGGGCCACTGCCGCGCTGCTGCCGCTGTCGGCTCCCCGCCTCCCGTTCCGGGGGCCCGCCCACTGCCCGATGCTAGACTCGCCCGGATTCGGCCCGAACTCACGCGGAGCGACGTGGACGGCGAGACGATTCTCCTCGATGTTGCGCTCGTGATCGGCGCCTATCTCTGCGGCTCGATCCCGATGGGCGTCCTGGTCGCGCGGCTGACGGGCGGCATCGATCCGCGAACCGTCGGCTCCGGACGGACGGGCGGCACGAACGCCCTCCGCGCGTTGGGTCGGAAGCGCGCCGCGGTCGTCGTCGCCGGCGACCTCCTCAAGGGGATCGTTCCCGTGCTCGTCGCGCGGCTCGTTTCGGGGGAACCGGTCGTCGAGGTGCTCTGCGGGCTTGCCGCAGTCGCGGGCGCGATCTGGTCCGTGTTCGTGGGATTCCGGAGCGGCCGCGGCGTCGGGACAGGCGTCGGAACGATGCTCGTGATCCAGCCCGTCGCGATCCTGCTGGCGCTGCCCGTGTTCGTCGGCGCGATCCTGGTCACCCGTTACGTGTCGCTCGGGTCGCTGCTCGGGTCCGCCGCGATGTTCCCGGCGATGCTGATCATCTGGGCCGTCGCATCCGGAGCCGTTCCGGCGCAGTACCTCGTGTACGCCGCGATCGGGCCCGTCCTGATCTGGGTCGCCCACGCGGACAACATCGACCGGCTCATCCACGGCACCGAGCGGAAGTTCGACTTCGGCCAGCTGAGCGGCCGCGGCTCCGGCGGAGGAAGCGGCGCCGCCGAGAGCTGAAGGCGCGGCGCCGACCGGAGTCGCCTTCCCGGCGGCCCGTCGCTCGTCCCCGGCCAACAGCTCGCGTTCACCGGCGTGGTCTGGGACACGGAGCAAGTGACCGCCGAACCGTCGGCGCAGTCGCCATCACGCGGGTCTCGACCGCCTCAGCCGACGTGCGGTCCGCGAGCCCGTCCAAGCGACCGGCGAAGGGCTGGTTCAAGGCGCCGTCCCGGCGCCCCGCCCGCTCAGCCGTCACTTGCTCCGCCTGGCGGACCAGGCCGCGAGGATCGGCAGCGCACGAGGCGGCGGTCCAGCCGCGACAGCCGTTCACCCCCCGAGGGCGTTCGTCGCGGATGGACCGCGCCGGGAAGGCGCCGCCGAGAAGCGGAGCGAGCGCACCTGAGGGTGCGTGAGCGAGGAGCACAGGTTCCAACGCACCCAGGGTCGTCCAGCCGCGACAGCCATTCACCCGTGACTGCGTTCGTCGCGGATGGGTGCGCCAGCGCAAGGCGGAGCCGAGCACCGGAGCGAGCGGGCTTGAAGGCCCGTGAGCGAGGAGCACAGGCTCCAACGCGGCGATGGCGCGCCCAGGCGCGACAGCCGGCGATTGCATTCGTCGCGGATGGCGGTCGTGGGGAAGGCGGAGCCGAGCACCGGAGCGAGCGCACCTGAGGGTGCGTGAGCGAGGAGCACAGGTTCCAACGCACCACACGGCCGTCAGCCGCGACAGCCGTTCACCACAGGCACGCCCCGGGGAATCGAACGACCCGGGTTGGCTGACAACCCGGGTCGGGAATTCGCGGCTGGTTCGGCGGGTCCTTCGCGGACCCGCGCCGAGAGGACTGGACTAGTAGGAGCTGCCGCCCCGCTGGCTGCGGAAGCAGTCGGAGCAGTAGACGGGCTTGCCGCTCGTCGGGCGGAAGGGGACCTGGGCATCCTTGCCGCAGGAAGAGCAGGTTGCGGTGAACATCTCGCGGGGGCCGCGGTCGCGACCGTAGCCGCCGCCGCCACCACCGCTGCCGTAGCTGCTGCCACCGCCGCTGTAGCCACCACCGGCGGAATACCCACCACTGGCGCCATAGCTGCCGTAGCTGCTGCTACTGCCACCGCCGGCGCTGCCGCCGTTCGCGTTCCGGGCAGCCTTGCGGCTGGCTCGGCACGACGGACATCGGCGCGGCTCGGTGAACCCGCGCTGTGCGTAGAAGTCCTGCTCACTCGCGGTGAACACGAACTCCTGGCCGCAGTCGGCGCAGGTCAGATTCTTGTCGTTGTACACGAAACGAAAACTCCTCTCGGTAGCCGCGCGATCCCTCCGGGTTTTCTCGCGTCAGCCGTGAGAGGAGTCCGAGTCGTCGTCGAGCTACGTATGTTCTTGCCGCAGACGCTTCCACGGCGTTTCCGCGCGGGAGTCTAGACGACTGACGACGGAGTTGTACAGAGGTATTTTCGCTCATCCGGCCGAAAACCGCACGCGGATCGGCCTCTGGTCGACGCCGTCAGCGGCCGACGATCAGGCTTCGACGGCCCACCCACGGGCTCGCTCGACACCCCGTTTCCAGGCCCGATACGGCGCCTCGCGTTCGGCTGACGTCGGCTCGAACCGGCGCTCGACCTGACGCAGGGCCGCGACCTCGTCGACGCCGGTCCACAGCCCGACCGCGAGACCGGCCAGCGCAGCCGCGCCGAAGGCACTCGTCTCGCGATTCACGGGTCGCTCAACGGGCCGGCCGAGCTGATCGGCGACGAGCTGGCAGACGAGGTCGCCGGCGCCCCCGCCGTCGATCCGAACGACCGAGACGGGCGCGCCGAGGTCCGCATCCATCGCCTCGACCACGTCACGAACCTGGAACGCGACGGCCTCGAGCGTTGCCCGGGCGATGTGCGCGCCGCCGGTCCCGCGGGTGATCCCGAGGATCGCGCCGCGGGCCGTCGGATCCCAGTACGGCGCGCCGAGGCCGACGAATGCCGGCACGACGACGACCCCGCCGCTGTCGTCGCAGGACGCGGCGAGCTTCTCGATCTCGGACGAGGCCGCGACGAGCCCGAGCCCGTCGCGCAGCCACTGGACCGCGGCGCCCGTCACGAACACGGAGCCCTCGATCGCATGCACGATCGGTGCTGTCGGGCCGAGGCGCCAGGCAATCGTGGCGAGCAGGCCGTGCTCGGATGTCGTCACGCGCTCGCCGGTGTTCGCCAGCAGGAACGCGCCCGTGCCGAGCGTGACCTTGGCCTCGCCCGGCCCGAAGCACGCCTGGCCGAAGGTCGCCGCCTGCTGGTCGCCTGCTGACCCGGCGATCGGAATCGGTCGGCCGAAGATCGACGGGTCCGTCTCGGCGTACACCTCCGATGAGCTGCGGACCTCGGCGAGGAGTGGTCGCGGAACCTCCATCAGTCGAAGCAGGTCGTCGTCCCACAGACCGCTCCGGATGTCGAGCAGCAGCGTCCTCGACGCGTTCGAGACGTCGGTGACGTGCGCCCGGCCAGAGGTCAGTCGCGAGACCAGGAACGACTCGACGGTTCCCGCCGCGAGCTCGCCCGCCTCGGCGCGGGACCGGAGCGACGGATCCTCGAGCAGGATCTGGCGGATCTTCGGGCCGGTGAAGTAGGCGTCGATCGGCAGGCCGGTCCGCTCGCGGACCATCGGTTCGTGGCCGCCGGTCTTCAGCGCCTCGCAGAAAGGGGCGGTCACGCGGCTCTGCCAGACGATCGCGTCGGCAACCGAGCGGCCCGACCGACGATCCCAGACCACCGCCGTCTCACGCTGGTTCGTCACGCCGATGGCCGCGATCCGTTCGGGACCGCCGGCTGCTGCGACCGCGTCACGGGCGGTCGAGAGCTGCGTCTCCCAGATCGCCTCCGGATCGTGGCGAACGTCACCGGGCGCCGGGTACCGCTGCTCGAACTCCCGTTGCCGGACGGCGACGACGGCGCCGTGGCGGTCGAAGACGATCGAGCGCGCGCTCGTCGTGCCCTCGTCGAGCGCGAGGACGAGGTCCGCCGCCGGCGCGGTCACCGCTGCGAGCGGGACGTTGCGGACCAGACGTCGCGGGGCAATGCGTCCAGCGGCATCACGGAACGGCGAACTCCTGTCGGGCGCGCTCGAGGAACGAGTCGACCTCCGAGCGTTGCCGGGCGGCATCCCAGCCGAGCTCCGCGCCGAGGATCCCGGCGACGCGAGGAGCGATCGCCGCACCTCGGTCCGGCAGCTCCTGCACGAGGCGGATCCGACGGGTCAGGACGTCGTCGATCGAGAGGGCGTGCTCGTGGCGTCCGGCCCATGCCACCTCGGCCTCCAGGTACTCCTCCTCCGGCACGAGCCGGTCGAGGAGGCGGCACTCGCGCCCGAGGGCAAGCACGTCCGGCGCCTCCGTCCCATGACGCGCGACCAGCCGGGCCGCGACGGCGGGTGCGAGGCCGTGCTCCTGGGCGAGGGACGCTGACAGGCGATCCAGCTCCGGCCGATCGGCAGCCCCGACGAGGCGTCGCGTCGGCGTCTTCGTCGGGCGGTCCGCCGGCTGCTCCCCGAGGACGCGCAGCGCGGCATCGATCGTCTCCTCGGCCATCTGGCGGTACGTCGTGTATTTCCCGCCGCTCACCCGGACGAGTCCGTTCGACTCGATGACGACCTTGTGCTCACGGGACGCGCTGACCGTCGACCCGCTCGAGGGCGCGATGAGCGGCCGGAGGCCCGCATACGTTCCCACGACGTCGCTTCGCGTGAGGTCCACGTCGAGGAACCGGTTCACCGTCCCGATCAGCTCGTCGACCTCGTCGTGGCCGGCGGTCGGTCGCTCGATCGGTCCGTCGTACGGCGCGTCCGTCGTCCCGATGAGCCAGTAGTGCGGCCAGGGCACGAGGAACACGACCTTGCCCGGGACGCGGATCGTGAGGCCGACGTCGCTCGGGACGCGGTCGCGGGCGACGATCAGGTGGGCGCCGCGCGACGGGAGCAGCCGAGTCGTGCCGCCCGACAGCGGGGACGCTGGATCGGCGCCCCAGACGCCGGTCGCGTCGACGACCACTCGCGCGCGGACCTCGACCGAGTCGCCGCCGAGGCGATCCTCGATCCGAGCGCCGGCGACGCGGCCGCCCGCGTCGAGCAGCTGGGTCGCGCGCGCCCGCGTGACGATCGTGGCGCCGTCCTCGACCGCCGTCCGGGCGACGCCGAGCGTGTACCGGGCGTCGTCCTCCATCCCGTCGTGGAACAGGAGGCCGCCACGCAGCCGCTCGCGTCGCATCCGCGGCGCGTGCTCGAGGACCTCGTCCACCGACAGGTGGCGGTGCCAGCCGCCGTCCTTCCGGGCTCCGAGGATGTCGTACAGCGTCATCCCCGCCTGGTAGAAGGAGCGGGTCACCACGGGCCAGCCGAACAGCGGGAACAGCAGCGGTTCGAGCGAGACGAGGTGCGGTGCGAGGTGGAGCACGCGCGAGCGCTCCCGGAGCGCCTCGTTCACGAGGCCGAACCGGTACTGCTCGAGATAGCGGAGCCCGCCGTGGATCAGCCGCGACGATCGCGACGACGTGCCGACGGCGATGTCGTCCTGCTCGACGAGGCCGACGCGCAACCCGCGGGTCGCCGCGTCCAGGGCCGCCCCGGAGCCAACAATCCCCGCGCCGATGACGAGCACGTCGAGCGGCTCGTCGGCGAGGGCGGCGAGATCCCGGCGCCGGCGCTGCAGCGGGTCCAGCGTCTCGATCGTCATCGCTCGCCGCCGCCCGGTCTCGTGATCCGCCAGAGGACCACGGCCGTCCCCACGACGAGGACCACGATCAGGAGCGGCGTCCGGAAGACGATGTCGCGCGCGTCCGGCGGAAGCACGGCCGTGAGGACGGCGGCGCCGAGGACGACCGCGACCGTGAGCGCGCCGACGAGGAGGGCCTCGCGAAGGCCCGGTGACCGGCGGGCGGTGTCACCCACGATCGGCCTCGAGCGGGATCCCGATCGGCGCGACGAGCACGCGACCGGCAAGCGCCTTGCCATTTCGGGTCAGGAGGCCGGTCTTGGGGCGGTGGAACGTGATCGTGAGGTCGGCCCGGACCGCCGGATCGGACGGGTCGCCGGACGTGAGATCGACGGCGGTCGGGGTGTCCACGGCGAGGACCGGTACGAGCGCCGCGCGACAGCGGTTCACGAGCTCGACGGCCGACCGGATCGGCTCGCGGAGCGGACCACGGACCCCCGTCCCGAGCAGGGCGTCGACGACGACGGCCGCCTTCTCGATGCCGCGCCCGAACAGGCTGAGGTCGCGCGCGACGGGCGTGTGGACGATCGTGATCCGGTCGTCGCGGACGATCCGCTCCCAGTTCCGGCGGGCGTCCCTGGTTGCCGGATGTGCGTCCGCCGCGACCAGGGCGACGACCACCGGGACGCCGATCCCCGCCAACCGACGAGCGGCGACGAGACCGTCGCCTCCGTTGTTGCCCGGCCCGCACAGGATCACGATCGGCCCGTGACCCCAGCGGTCCGTGTCGACCGCAAGGGCATGCGCCGCGGCGGCCACCGCAGTCCCGGCCTGCTCCATCAGCTGCTCGCCGGGGATCCCGACGGCCTGCGCGCGGCGATCGATGCCGGTCATCGTCGTTCCCGTGATCGGCGAGCGTCCCGCCGTCGTCGCCCAGCGCGCGCGGAGGCCGCGGAGGTCGAGATCGAAGATCTCCGGGTCGTCGGCGGGCAGCGGATCGCCGTCCGGATCCCGTTCCGGGCCACGGTCGCGCATCGCTGACGAGAGGAGGGACATCAGGCCGGAAGCGTATCGTGCGCCGTCGGCCGGCGATCAAGCGGTCGCGAGGCGGGCCTGTCGACGATCGAGCGGATCCAGCTCCACGACGCCGTCGCGGGCAAGGGCGGACAGGGCGTTCGTGACCGCGAGCGCGTCGTGGCCGCCGATCGGACCCTCGACCGTTGTCCACGACTCCCCGGACGTAGCACGGAGACGATCGACGATCCGGCCGCGGAGCCAGCGGGTCGTCGTCTCGAACGGCTCCTTGGCTGCGGCCGGGAGTCGGGTTGTGCGGTCGAGCTCCCGACGCAGCGCCTTGAGGCGCTCCCCCGCCTTGGGCTCCGCCGACTCACGCGAACGGCAGACGAACGCGAGCGGGCACGCGTCGCAGTGCGGCCGGCGCGGCCGGCAGGTCGTCGCCCCGAGATCCATCAGGGCGTGCGTCCAATCGGCGGGGCGCATCGGATCGACCGACGCGTCGGCCGCGGCCTGGACGCGGGCGACGTCGGGCGGGCCGCCAATCGTCGTCGGTTCGAGCCCGAGGACGCGTGTCAGAACCCGGCGGACGTTCGTGTCGACGGCGCCGACGGGCATTCCGAAGGCAATCGCCGCGACCGCCCGAGCTGTGTACGGCCCGATCCCGGGAAGCTGCTCAAGCTCGAGGAGCATCGACGGAACCTGACTGCCGTGCAGATCCCGGATCGCGATCGCGGCGCGCCGCAGGTTGAGGGCTCGGCGGTCGTAGCCCATCCCCTGCCACTCGCGCAGGACGTCCGCGGGCGACGCGGCCGCGAGCGCGTCGACCGTCGGAAACCGTCCGAGGAAGCGCTGCCACGCGGGGACGACGCGGCTGATCTGGGTCTGCTGCGCCATCACCTCCGAGACCAGGATCGCGTACGGATCACGAGTCGACCGAAAGGCGATCGTCCGACCGCGGGCGTCGTACCAGGCAAGGACGGCGAGCCGCTCGCGGTCGCCGAGCGACGCGGGCGCCGGCACGCTGTCGCGAGGCGCGATTCCCGTCATCGGCTCGAGGGTAGCATCGGGCCATGGCCCATCCGGTTCGCATCGGCGCCGCCTTCTGGGTCCAGCGCTCGGACTGGCGGTCCCTCCGCGAAGCGGTCATCGCGGCAGAGGCCGGCGGAGCCGACGACCTCTGGATCGACGACCACCTGCTCGCCGACGAGGGCGACCGCGTCCACCCGAAGTTCGAGGGCTGGGCGACGCTCGCGGCGGTGGCTGCGGTGACGAGCCGTCCACGTCTCGGGCTGCTCGTCGCGGCGAACACGATCCGGAATCCCGGTCTCACGGCGAAGCTGGCGACCACGGTCGACCACATCAGCGACGGTCGATCGATCCTCGGCCTGGGCGGCGGCTGGTTCGAGGAGGAGCACGACGCATTCGGCATCCCGTTCGGCGGCGGGTTCGGGGAGCGCCTGGATCGGCTTGCCGAAGCCGTCCCGCTGATCCGGAGCCTGCTCGACGGTGAGCTCGTGACCCACTCGGGCCGCTTCTACCGGATGCACGACGCGCTCTCTGCTCCCCGACCCGTCCAGGAGCGACTGCCGATCCTGATCGGCGGCTCCGGACCGACGAAGACCCTCCCGCTCGTCGCCCGGTACGCCGACCTGTGGAACGCGTACGGGTCGCCCGCGTCACTCCAGGCCAGCGACGCGATCCTCCGCGAGCAGTGCCGGACGATCGGCCGGGATCCCGAGGCGATCGAGCGGACCGTGAACCTCAACGTCGTCGTCCGGTCTAGCGTCGACGCCGCCGAGCGGGACTGGGCGAGTTACGCGCGGAAGCACGAGCCGCGCGAGGGCGAGGGCCGCCTCGTGGTCGGCGGACCGGTCGACCGCGTCGCCGAGACGCTGGCGGAGTACGCCGCCGTCGGCTTCCGCCATCCGATCCTGATCTTCCGGTCGCCGTGGGACCTCGAGACGATCAGCCAGCTCGGTGCGATCCGCGACGCCGTGGCGGCGTCCGCGGTCTGAGGCCTGCCACTCGCTGGCGCCGCCCGGCGGCCGGCGAGGCTCATTCGACAATCAGAGCCGGCTTTGGCGGTCGCCGAGCCCGAATCGCGCCTGAATCCTGCGGTTGTTAGCCTTCGACGGCAAATTCTGTCGCTAGTAGCAGCCATCCGCCGGTCGGTCGTCGCCAAAGAGCGCGCCGGCTGCCGTATGAGCAAAGGCCGAGTCTGACTGGGGGCCACAACCCGGCCACCACGCCACTGCGTTCGTCGCGGATGGGTGCGTCAGCGCAAGGCGGAGCCGAGCACCGGAGCGAGCGGGCTTGAAGGCCCGTGAGCGAGGAGCACAGGCTCCAACGCGGCGATGGCGCGCCCAGGCGCGACAGCCGATGACCCGGCCTACTCCCCGATATTGATCATGACGTGCTTGATGAATGTGTAGTCCTCGAGCGCGTACTTCGAGCCGTCCTTGCCGTAGCCGGACTGCTTCACGCCACCGTGCGGGGTCTCCGACGCGAGGGTGAAGTGCTCGTTGATCCACACGTGGCCGAACTCCAGCGCCTTGGCGACACGCATCGCCTTCCCGATGTCGGTCGTGAACACGGATGAGGCGAGTCCGAACGGCGTGTCGTTCGCCCACTGGATCGCGGCGTCCTCGTCCGAGAACCGCTGGACGGTCACGACGGGCCCGAAGATCTCGTCCTGGATGATCTCGGACTTCTGGTCCGGCCCGGCGATGACGGTGGGCTCGTAGTAGGAGCCCGGCCGGTCCGGCCGGTTCCCGCCGACGACGATCTCCGCGGAGGCCCGGGCGCGGTCGACCATCCCAGCGACCTTGTCGACCTGGGCGTGGGCGATGAGCGACCCCATGTCGATGTCATCCGATTCGGTGGGGTCGCCCCACTTGATCGAGCGAACCTGGTCCGACAGCTTCGACACGAAGGAGTCGTAGACCGCCGGCCCGGCGAGCACGCGCGTCGCCGCCGTGCAGTCCTGGCCGCTGTTCCAGTAGCCCGCCGACTTCAGCGTCTCGGCCGCGAGGTCGAGGTCCGCGTCGTCGAAGACGATGACCGGCGCCTTGCCGCCGAGCTCGAGATGCAGTCGCTTCACGGTGTCCGCCGCGATCTTCGCGACGCGCTTGCCGGTGACGGTGTCGCCGGTGATCGAGACCATCCGTACCTTCGGATGCCCCACGAGCGCGTCGCCGATGTCGCTGCCGGCGCCGGACAGGACGTTGACGACGCCGGGCGGCAGGACCTCGGCAAGGATCTCGCCGAATGCCAGCGCGCTCAGCGGCGTCCGGGCGGACGGCTTCAGGACGACGGTGTTGCCGGTCGCAAGCGCCGGCCCGAGCTTCCAGCTCGCCATGTAGAGCGGGTAGTTCCACGGCGCGATCGAGGCGACGACGCCGATCGGGTCGCGGCGGATGATCGAGGTGTGGCCGGCGAGGTATTCGGTCGCGGCGAGACCGTCCATGACCCGCGATGCGCCGGCGAAGAAGCGGAACAGGTCGGCGCAGACCGCCATCTCGTCGATCGCGGCACCGACCGGCTTGCCGGCGTTTCGGCTCTCGAGCCGGCCGATCTCGTCGGCGCGCTCGTCCAGCTTGTCGGCGATCTTCAGGAGGAGCAGCGAGCGATCCTGCGGGGTCGTGTTCTTCCAGGTGGCGAAGGCCGTTTCCGCGGCGTCGACGGCGCGGTTGACGTCCTCGTCGGCACTCTTCGGGACGTTCGCGATCACCTGGTCGTTCGCCGGGTTGATCACCTCGAGCGTCTCGCCGGACGCGGAGTCGACGAACGACCCGCCGATCAGCTGCTGATAGGTCTTGACCCGGTCCAGGGTGTCGGTCATCGGAGCCTCCGTGGCGCCGTCACGGCGCGCAGGTTCGGGGTGCGGATTCGGTTCGCCGATTGTGCGTCAGAAGCCCTCGCCGGGCCAAGTGAGCCCGGTGCGCGCGACAGCATCGAGCCCCGGCCGCTCCGGTCGGGGCTCGAGGACGAGTCGAACGACGACTCAGCGCATCGTTCGTTGCCAGTCCGGCTCGGCGTTGACGCTCCACGGAAGCTGGGCAAACGCGCCGCTGGCGACGTCGATCAACCCCTGGTTGCCATCAGCAGGGTCGTTCGGGTTGAGGAGGATGCTGGTCGAGTCCGGCGACCAGACCCAGTGCGCCGTGCCGGGGACATGCGGTCCCACCGCGCGGCCGGGTCCGGAGCCGTCGGCCGGGAAGAGCGTGACGGCAGAGCCGCCAGTGCCGGTCGGCGGGACCCGCCACATGAGCACCCACTTCCCGTCCGGGGACGGTGCCACCTCGCCTTCCCACCAACAGCACGCGGGGCCGGCCGCGTTCAGGCGGTGCTGGTCCGAGCCGTCGGCATTCATGACCCACGCCTGGATGGTCTGCGCCGCAGGGACGAACCGGTTGTAGTAGATCCGCGCCCCGTCCGGTGAGTACGTCGGGAAGTTCAGGTCCTGGTTGTTGTCGAAGGATTCGCCGGGAACGTTTCCGGGCGCGAGCAGGTGAACGCCCGACCCGTCCGTGCCGACGCGATAGAGCCCGAACGTGGCGCCGACGAAGCCGCGAACAAGGAGTTCATCCCCCGTGGGCGGTCGGACGACGATCCAGTCGATCTGGACGCCCGAGGCGAGCTGGGTCGCTGCTCGACCGTCGATCGGGACGCGAGACAGACCAAGGTTGCCGTATGCGTTCTGCGCCACGTACAGCGCTCGACTGTCGGCTGCCCACGCGACATACGAGATCCCCGCGAGCGGCTGAGCGTTGACCGCACGAGCATCGTTGCCGTCGAGCGTCGCCACGATGAGGTCCTCGCCGCCGGGACAATCCTCGCCGGGCTTCGGACAGTTCGGCCCCGCGCGCAGGAAGGCGACGTGCGTGCCGTCCGGCGAGGACGTCGGGCCGTAGTCGTCCGTCGGGCCGCCGATCAGCGTCCGACTCTGGCCGGTGACCGGGTCACCGATGAAGATGTCGCCGTTCGCCGAGTACGGAATGAGCCCATTCGCCGCGGGCCCGAACGGTGCCGGCAGCCGACGTTGCCCACCGAGGTAGACGCCGAGCAGGGCAAGGGCGAGGAGCAGCACGAGGACGGCGGCAAGCAAGGGTCGCCAGGGAATGCGGGCGACGGGCGCCCGAAGGATCGCCGTGTTCACGGGGAGCCACCTTTCGAGGGAGGCCCAGGCGGGTCGCTGCGAGGTGCGGGCGGTCCGCCCGAGGATGTCAGTGAGGTAGTCGGGCCGGCCGCTTCCCGCCACGTCGGACAGGGCCGCGGGCAGCTCGCGTTCGAACCGATCGATGGTGGTCATGCGAATCGCCCAGCCACTGCCGGCTCGATGGCCGGGGTCGCGTCGGCACCGGCGGACGAGCGAAGGATGGCGATCGCCCGGTGAAGCCTCGACTTGGCCGTCCCCAGCGGGATGCCGACCATTCGGGCGACCTCGGGCAATGGATAGTCCAGGAAGTAGTGGAGGACGACGATCGCGCGCCAGTCCGGATCCAGCCGTCCGAGCGCGCGGTCGAGGAGGTCCCGGTCGATGAGCTGACCGCTGAAGTCGCTCATCACCGGGACGTGGATGGGCATCAGCTCCACCTCGACGGGTCGCCGCCGCTGGCGACGGACGAGATCGAGGCAGGCGTTGACGAGCAATCGGTGGAGCCAGGCGTCGAACGCGACCGGGTCCCGCAACGTGGGAAGGTCGCGCCAGCACCGGATGAGGGCGTCCTGGACCGCATCTCGCGCGAGATCGTGGTCCCGGACGATGAGGCGGGCGGCGGCGTCCAACCGCGCGACGGTCCCAGCGGCAAGCGTCGCGAAGGCGTCATGATCGCCCCGCTGCGCCCGCTCGACGAGACCTTGCTGGTCCACCGCTGCCCTCGGCATGGTCGGCGCGATCTTCGGGACCGCGCTCGCATCCTAGGGCGTGGCCGTCACCCGAATCGTTCCCGAGCATCGACGACGATCGTCTCGGGCCGGTCGTCGAGCCGCGACGGATGCCACCACGGGATGGCGGTCCGCTCGGCGGCGACCACTGCCGCGTACAGGGCGATGCTCAGCAGCGCGGTCAGGAGGATGGCAGCGAAGACGAGGTCCGTCCGGAACGATCGCTGGCTGACCTGCATCCAGATCCCGAGGCCGTCGGTCGCGCCGACGTACTCGCCGATGACGGCGGCAACGACCGCGTAGGTCGCCGAGATCCGGAGGCCGGTGAAGAGAGCCGGCAGTGCCGTCGGCCAGCGGAGCTTGCGGAACGTGTCACCTGTCGACGCGCCGAAGGACCGCATGAGGTCCGTGGCGGCGGCGGGTGTCGAGGCAAAACCGTGGAGCAGCGCGACGGTGATCGGGAAGAACGTGACCAGGATCACGACGAGGACCTTCGGCACGATCCCGAAGCCGAGCCAGACCACGACGAGCGGGGCGATCGCCACGATCGGGATCGTCTGCGAGCCGATCAGGAGTGGCTCGACGGCTGCCCGGGCCAGCGGGACGCGGTCGAGCGCGATCGCGACGGCGATCGCGGCGACGATGGAGGCCGCGAACCCCAGGGCCGTCTCGATGATCGTAGGTACGGCATTCCGGATCGCCTCGCCCCGGAAGTCCCAGAGCGCCGCGAGCACCTGGCTCGGTGCCGGCAGCACGAACGGGCTGACCCCCGACGAGCGGGCGTAGAGCTCCCACGCGACGAGCAGGATCGCGGCGAGGGCGAGCGGCGGCCCCACGCGACGACGTCGGCGCAGGTCGCCCGGCGTCACGGCAGGAAGTCGTCCGTGAAGAGGCGCGCGTAGTCCGGCGCGGTCTTCAGCGGCTTGCCGCTCGCGTCGGTGAGAAGACCCTGGTCGAAGAGGAACTTCGAGTAGCCCGTCCAGCGCTCGAGCGTCTGCGTCCCGAACTGACCGTTCGCGTCGACGAGGAACCCGCCCTTCTGGAGGAACTCCTGGCTCGCCCGCGGGAGCGTCGGGTTCGCGTCGAAGACGCCCGGGTTCTCGGCGACGAGGATGGCGGCGGCGTCATCGGGACGGTCCGCCGCAAGCTGGAACCCCCGCACCGTGGCGCCGACGAACCGCCGTGCGGCGTCGGAATCCCGCTCCAGCCACTGCCGATCGCAGGCCAGGACGACCTGGTAGAAGTCCGGGAAGCCGTAGTCGGTGAACTGGAAGTAGCGCAGGTGGATGTTGCGGAGGTCCGCTTCGACGCCTTCCCAGGCGGTGAACGGGATCGTGAAGTCCGCCTGATGGTTGTAGAGCGCCTCGTAGGCCGCGGCATTCAGCGTCGCGACCTTGAAGTCGCCCGTCCCGCCGTCCGCCGTGATCACCGCTTTCAGGGTCGGAACCTCGTTCGGGTAGCCGAACCCGGCATACGTCTTGCCGTCGAGGTCTCGCGGCCGCTGGATCGGACCGCCGGCGAGGACGCCGATCGCGGAGGCCGTCTTCTGGAGGATCGCGGCCACGCTCGTGATGTCCGCGCCAGCCGCGACAGCAAAGGTCAGCGAGTCCTGGAAGCTGATCCCGCACTCCGCCTGATGGGCCGCCAGCAGGGTCTCGGGCGTGGCGCTCGCGTACGGCAGGACCCGGAGGTCGATCCCGACATCCCGGTACCAGCCCTCGTGACGCGCCACGAAGAACCCGGTGTGGTCCGTGTTCGGCGTCCAGTCGAGCGCGAGACGGACGGTCGCTGGCGTGCCCGCGAACGGCGAGGCGGACGTCGTGGCGGAGGACGTGGCGGAGGCCGAGGCGGAGGCCGAGGCTGAGGCGGACCGCGCTGGAGCGGCCGCCGACGGGATCGGCGCGGGACTGCTCGCGGACGAGCATCCGACGATCAGGACGACCGCCAGGAACAGGATCGTGGCCTTCATCGCGTGCGTTCTTCGCTCCATGAAACAGGAATGCCGCCCCGGATTCCGGGACGGCTTCGAGCTACATGGGCCTGCTTCCTTCGCTGGTATGAGCCAGATCAGGTTCGGCGGGTCTGTGGCCAAGCCACACTCTCAGCGCATTCGCGCTCCCCGGAGGCGATCTTCAGTTGTGGGGCGAGTCTAGCATCGGCGGTCGCGATCCAGCTCCGAGCGGGCTCGCCGGATCGGTCGCAGCCGGGCTCCCGCTCCGGCCCGGCTCCGCCGGCAGGGCGGAGAACCGCTGCCGCAGCCACCCGACGACAGCGGCGATGACCTCCGGCCCCTCGGGCTCGTTGTGGCTCTCGTGCCGAAGGCCCGGCCAGGTGCGACGCTCCACGCCGGAGATCAGCGCAAGCGGTTCACTGGCCGAGGGCGGCACGAGCCGATCGTCCTCGCCGTGGTACACGAGCGTCGGGATCGCGAGCCGAGGCGCCGCCGCCCGGACGCGACGCTGCTCGCGGAACGCCTCCGCGCCGAAGTGTGCGGTCGTGACGTGGAACGCCAACGGATCCGTCCGGTACCGCTCGCCGACGTCCGGGTCGCGCGACAGCACGCTCCCGTCGAACGCGTCCCGCAGCACGTACGTCGGCGCGACGCGATCCAGCACGCCGGCCAGCAGCTGCTTCCAGGCCGGGATGGTCGACGCGAGCGCCGGCGCGCTCAGGACCATCGCGTCGGGCAACGGACGCGACGTCTCGGCGACGACGTAGCCCAGGGCTAGCAGTCCACCGAGCGAATGCCCGAACAGGACGACCGGCAGCCCAGCGGCGTGCGCGCGGACGGCCGCGAGCATCTCCTCGAGATCGTCGTGGTTGTCCGTCCATCGGTCGACCCATGCCCGGCGGCCGCCGGACCCGCCGTAGCCGCGCTGGTCGTAGCTCGTGACGTCCACCCCGGCGGCGGCGAGCCATTCCCCGACGTGCTCGTAGCGGCCGGAATGCTCGTGAATCCCGTGCACGAGCAGGACGTGCGCCCACGGGTCTCCGTCCGCGCGCCAACGTCGCACGAGGATCGACGTCCCGTCCCGCGCGCTCATCGTCGAGGTCGTGGATGCCGACATGACAGCCATCGTAGGCACTCGACCGGCTACTCTGCGGCCCATGTCCGTCTGGTCCGAGATCGGCAACCGCGTCTTCGTCCGCCGCTACGCGTTCTACGACCAGAACATCGGCGTCGTGCTGGGCGACGACGGCGTGCTCGTCATCGACACCCGCATCTCCCACCGTCAGGCGGACGAGATCCTCGACGATCTCCGGACGCTGACGCCGCTGCCCGTCCGTGCCGTCGTGAACACGCACGGCCACAACGACCATGCGTTCGGCAACCACCGCTTCCGGCCGGCGCCGATCTGGGGCCACGCCCGTTGTGCTCGGATGGTCGCCGAGACGGGCCGCGAGCAGATCGCCCGCGTCTCCGCGGCCATCCCGGCGATCGCGGAGGATCTCGCGGAGGTCGTCCTCGATCCCCCGGACCGGACGTTCGACGGCGACGCGGCCGTGGTCGACTTCGACGCCGGTGGCCGGCCGATCGAGCTTCGCCACCTGGGACGCGGCCATACGGACAACGACATCGTCGTCCTGATCCCGGACGCCGAGGTGCTGTTCGCCGGCGACCTGATCGAGGCTGATGCGCCGCCGTACTTCGGTGACGGCTATCCGATCGAGTGGCCCGCGACCGTCGAGCGGCTCGTGGACCTCGTCACGGGACCCGTCGTGCCGGGTCACGGCACGATCGGCGACAAGGCGTTCGCGGTTCGCTCGATGGTCGACATCCGGACGATCGCCGAGCTCGCAACCCTGGTCCATGACGGGCAGCTGGGGCTGAGCGACGCGCTCCTTCGGACCCCTTACCCCGCCGACGCGGCGCGCGAGCCACTGGAACGGGCGCTGGCCCAGCTTCGGGGCGAGCTCGACTAACTGACCCGGACCACCCACCGGCCGCGCGCCTCGCCGGCGAGGATCGTGTCGAGGGCCGGCTCGAGGCCGTCCAGCCCGACGTCGGTGACGCCGAGCGTCACGTCATCGCCGAGCCCGACGGGACGGAGATCCGTCGCAATCCTCCCCCAGAGCGCGCGCCGCTCGTCGATCGCGAGGTTCGCCGAATCCATCCCGAGCAGGGCGACACCGCGGAGGATGAACGGCAGGACGGTCGTCGTGAGTCCAGCGCCGCCGGCGTTCCCCGACGACGCGACCGCGGCCCCCGGGCGGAGCGTCCGGAGCACGTATGGCAAGGTCGCCCCGCCGACCGTGTCGATCGCCGCCGCCCAGCGAGCGGACTCGAGCGGTCGGCCGGCCGCGGTGCATTCGTCGCGTGGCACGAACCCCACGGCGCCAAGGCCCCGGAGCCGCGGCTGCTCGTCCTCCTTGCCGGTGGCCGCCCAGACCTCGTGCCCGCGACCGGCGAGGATCGCGACGGCGATCGTGCCGACGCCGCCGCTCGCCCCGGTGACGAGGACGGGTCCCGTGCCGGGGACGAGTCCCTGCCGCTCCAGCGCCGCGACGGACATCGCGGCGGTGAACCCGGCCGTCCCGACCGCCATCGCGTCGCGGGCAGATAACCCGGCCGGCATCGGCACGACGTAGCCCGCCGGGAGCCGGGTGTACGCGCCGAAGCCGCCATGCCGGGCGACCCCGAGGTCGTAGCCGTGGGCGAGAGCCGCCGAACCGACCGGAATGGACGGATCCGCCGACGCGACCACCGTCCCGGCGAGATCGATCCCCGGGATGAGCGGACTGATCCGCGCGACCTTGCCCTCGGCGATCGTCGCCAACGCGTCCTTGTAGTTCACGCTCGACCACTCGACCCGAACCTCGACGTCGCCCGGTGCAAGGTCGTCCCGAGCGAAGCTCCGGATGCCGCGCGTCACGCCGTCCGGCGACGCTTCGGTCACGAACGCGGGGAACGAGTCAGGGATCGAGCTCATGTCGCCGAGGGTAGCGTTGCGCGGTCGCGCCGCCGGGGTTCGCGCCGGTCCCCGCAACGGGTCGGCAGGACGAAGGTTGCGATTCGGCGACCGGGTTGACGGATGGCGCGACCGTGGGCGAGCATGACCCGGCGATGACCCACACCCAAGTCTCCTGGTCGATGTGTATGCGCTGGCGGCCCCGCCGTGCGGAGGATGGGGTCTGAGGTCACGCGCAACCTGAGATGACGGGCGCGGGACCACAGACGAGGTCCCGGGGCCGAGGATCCTGAAGGCAGGAGCCGCGGCTTTTTTGTTTCCTCCGACCGACGCGACGGGTGACCGCCAAACCGCCGCCCTTCCCAGGGGCCGGGGCCTTGACGACCCACGAACGATGTCAAAGTCAACAGACGTATGACGACTGACGGTCGGCTCCCGAGGCCTCACGATCCGGCCCGGTGAGTCCACCTCGAAAGGGAAGCAGAAGCGCAATGACCGATCTCGACACGACCCAGCTCCATCCCGAGACCAAGGCGCTCCACGCGGGCCAGAAGCCCGACCCCGCCACGAACGCCCGCGCAGTCCCGATCTACGCCACGACGAGCTACGTCTTCAACGACGCCGACCACGCCGCGCGGCTGTTCGGGCTCCAGGAGTTCGGGAACATCTACACCCGGATCATGAATCCGACGAACGACGTCTTCGAGCAGCGGATCGCCGCGATCGAGGGCGGCGTGGCGGCCCTCGGCGTCGCCTCCGGCCAGGCGGCCGAGACGCTCACGATCCTCAACCTCGCCCGGGCCGGCGACAACATCGTCTCGTCGTCGTCGCTCTATGGCGGCACGTACAACCTGTTCACCCACACGCTGCCGAAGATCGGGATCACGACGACGTGGGTCGATGGCAGCGATCCGTCCGCGTTCGGGCGGGCGATCAACGAGAGGACGAAGGCCGTCTTCCTCGAGCTGATCGGCAATCCCCGGCTCGACGTCCACGATCTCGCCTCGATCGCCGACGTTGCCCACGCCCGCGGCGTCCCGGTCATCGTCGACAACACCTTCGCGCCGCTCCTCGCCCAGCCGATCCGGCACGGCGCGGACATCGTCATCCACTCCGCGACGAAGTGGATCGGCGGCCACGGAACCGCGATCGGTGGCGTCGTCGTCGACGGCGGAACATTCGACTGGGCTGCGAGCGAGCGGTTCAAGCAGGACTTCGTCGATCCGGACCCCAGCTACCACGGGATCAGCTACACGGCGGCGTTCGGTAACCTGGCGTTCATCCTGAAGCTCCGGGTCCAGGGTCTCCGCGACCTCGGCGCGGCGCTCAGCCCGTTCAACAGCTTCCTGTTCCTGCAGGGCCTCGAGACCCTGCCGCTGCGGATCCAGCGCCACAGCGAGAACGCACTCGCGGTCGCTCGCTGGCTGGAAAAGCGCGACGGGGTGACGTGGGTCAGCTATCCCGGCCTCGAGTCGGCGCCGACCCACAAGCAGGCCTTGAAGTACCTGAAGGGCGGCTTCGGCGGCATTGTCACGTTCGGCGTCCGCGGCGGCGTGGAGGCCGGCCGGAAGCTGATCGACAACGTCCAGATCTTCTCGCTGCTCGCGAACGTCGGCGACGCCAAGTCGCTGATCATCCATCCCGCTTCGACGACCCATTCCCAGCTGGAGCCGGCGGAGCAGGAATCGACCGGCGTGACGCCGGATCTCATCCGGCTCTCGGTCGGGCTCGAGCACGTCGACGACCTGATCGCCGACCTGGATCGGGCGCTGGCGATCGCGCTGGGCGAGGCGTCGACGGCGGGTGACCTCGTCGGCGCTGCCGGTTGACCATCACCGCCGAGGGCGTCCGCGCGACGCCCTCGGCCCCTCCCCCGCCCCTCGGGACGGGTCGCGTCGAAACGGCCGAGCTCGGACCGTTCGTCCTCGGTGACGGGACGCGTCTCCCGGAGCTGTCGATCGCGTATCGCCACGACGGCCCCGGGCCGACCGAGGCTCCCCAGGTGCTGATCGTTCACGCCCTCACCGGATCCGCCGACGCGGCCGGCGACTGGTGGGAGCCGCTGATCGGGCCCGGCCGCGCATTCGATACCGACCGGTTCGGCGTTCTTGCAGCGAATCTCCTCGGCGGCCGATATGGCTCCACCGGGCCGCTCTCGATCGACCCGACATCCGGCCGCCCGTACGGATCGGCCTTTCCGGGCGTCTCGACTCGCGACCAGGCGCGCGCGTTCTGGGTCCTTCTCGACGCACTCCGGATCGAGCGGCTGCAGCTCGTCGTCGGCGGCTCGCTCGGCGGGATGGTCGCCCTCGAGGTCGCGCTCGTCCGACCCGAGGCCGTGGACCATGTCGTGCCGATCGCCGCACCGGCTGCGACGGGACCGATGGCGATCGCCTGGAACCGGATCCAGAGCGCGATGATCGAGCGCCTCGGCGACGAGGGTCTCGCGCTCGCCCGCCAGCTCGCGATGACGACCTATCGGAGCGAGGCCGACTTCGAGGAGCGGTTCGGGCGGTCCAGTGAGCCCGACGGTCGTCCGTCCGTCGTGAGCTACCTCGACCACCAGGGCGACAAGCTCCTGGAGCGGTTCGACGGCGACACGTATCGCACCCTTGCCGGCGCGATGGATCGGCACGACATCGGCGAGGACCGGGGCGGCGTGGAGGCGGCGCTGGCTCGTCTCGCGGCGAGCAACGTCCGCCTGACCGGGATCGGGATCGTCGACGACATCCTCTACGGGCCGCGACAGGTCCGGCGGCTCGTGGACGCGGCCGCCCGGGCGGGCGTCGCCGCGCGCTATCGCGAGATCCGCTCGACGAAGGGCCACGATGCGTTCCTCGTCGAGTGGGACCAGCTGACCCGTCTCCTCCGCGAGGCGCTCGACACCCCCGGGACCGGCCGAGCCGGTGCCGAGGCATGGGTCAGCGAGTGGCAGACGCTGGAGGCGTGATCTCGAGGAGGACCGGCGCCGCGTGCGCGGTCCTGCCGCGTCCCCCGGCGTAGATCAGCCGCGATCGAGCGACACGCGACGAGCGGTCAGCTCGGGCTTGCTGCCGAGGCGGCCGCGCTCGCGCTGGGCGGGACGGCGGCCGAGGCGCTCGGCTTCGGCGTCGCCTTCGGCGTGGGCTTCGGCGTCGGCTTCGGCGTCGGTCGCGGCGGGTCCGCGCAGTTGCTCACCCCCGACCCGGACACGTGGCCGGTCGCCGAGGGGACCTGGTATCGATCGTCCGGCGTCTCTCCGGCGGGCGGGAACAGGGCCGCGACGAGGGCATGGATCTTCGCGAGGTCGGGGATCTGGATCGACCCGCGGGCGTCGGAGCCGGGCCGCACGAGCGGGTGGCTGATCACCGCCCGGTACGTCTCCTTTCGACCGACGTGCGTCGCGATCTCCGCGAGGTCCGGAACGAGCGACCGCGGAATGTTCGTCTCGACGGTCTGGCCCAGGGCGCGCAGGAGTCCGATGGGATCGCTGAGGAAGCCGCCCGCCTTGACCCGATCGCGGACGGCGGAGAGCAGCTCCTGCTGTCGGCCCGCGCGGGTGAAGTCGCTCTCGCCGGCCGCCTTGCGGACGCGGGCGAACGCCAGCGCCTGGTTTCCGTTGAGATGGTGCCGACCGGCGCTGATCGCGAAGCCGTCCGGATAGCCGTACTCGTGGTAGGTCGGGTCACAGAAACCCTCGGTCACGGTCACGTCGACCCCGCCGAGCGTGTTCACGACCTGGATGAAGCCTCCGAGATTGACCTGGGCGTAGTGGTCGATCCGGAGGCCCAGCAGCGTTCCGAGCGCGCCCATCAGCACGTCGTGGCCGGACCCGTCGGAGCCGGGGAACTGGGCCTTGTGGTGCCGGGCGAAGGAGAGGAGGCCGTTGATCTTTCCGCGGAACTTCCGCCCGTCCGGCAGCGGGACATCGACCATGTCGCGCGGGATCGAGACCATCGACACGGTCTCGCCGACGGGATCGAGGGAGACGACGATCATCGTGTCCGTGAGGAACGTGTTCCGGCCGATGCCCTGGTCCACCCCGATGATCAGCACGTTCTGGCGGGGAACCGCCGGCGTGGCCGACGGGCTCGGGTCGGCGCTCGGAGACGGGTCGAGCGAGGGGGCGAGAAAGTCGGAGGGATCTGGCTCCGGCGTGTCGTAGCCGTTCGGCTGCCAGGCCCCCGCGGTCTCCGGCGTCACGGGGATCACCCGATCCGCCTCCTCGCGGACGACCTCGGTGACGTAGCCGGCGTAGACCTGCGGAACGAGGAGGATCGCGGCGAGGGCGGCGACCGGCAGGGCGTCGCGCCGGCCGAGCCGCGGGAACCGGGCGTCGAGCAGGCTGGATCCGACCGCCACGGTCCGCCACAGGAGCAAGAGGCCCTGGAGGCCGAACAGGACCACGACGGCAGCCGGATCCAGGGCGATCCCGAGGAGCCGGGCGGTCGGGGTGATGATCAGGACGGCGGCGGTCGCGAGGAGGAGGACGAGGATCGGCAGCCCGAACAGGGCACCGAGCCGCGGCCGGCCGGCGATCAGGTGGCCGACACCCGGGAAGATGGCATCGAGGAAGGCGTGGAGGTGACGCGATCCCCTCCGCGGCGTGACGGTCGCCGCTGCACGCCCGTTCAGGCGATTCACCGTCGCGGAGGGTAACAGAAGCACGGACCCGCGAGGCCTCGCCCCCTCGGAAGGTGGCCCTCCGAGGCTCGTCAGCCGCTGACCCGGTAGGATTCCGGTCGCCGCAAGAGTTGATGGATCAGCGCCCTGTGTCGGTAGTGCCCAGCCGAACCGAGCCGCGACCCTCGACGATCGGTGCGATCGATTCGAGCACACCGGTCGTGGTTCTCGGCGCCCAGCGGCACGGCCCGCTCGGCATCTTCCGGAGCCTCGGCCGGCTCGGGGTCGCAGTCCACGCGCTCGATCGCGAGCCGCCCGCGCCAGCGTCGCATTCCCGCTACCTGCGATCGCGGGCACCGTCCGACGTCGAAGGCATTCCGGCGGAGGCCCTCGTCGAGGACCTGCTCCGCGTCGCGGAGCGGCTCGATCGGCCAGCGATCCTGATTCCCACATCGGACCGCACGACGCTCGTCGTCGACGAGCACAGGGCGGCGATCGACGGCCGCTTTGTCATGCCTCGTCAACCGGTCGGGCTGGCGCGATCCCTCGCCGACAAGGGGACGATGGCGATCCTCGCGACCGAGCACGGCGTCCCGACACCGAACGTGGTGATCCCCAACGGCGTCGAGGACGTCCGCGCGTATGCCGGGCAGGCGCGGTTCCCGGTGATGCTGAAGGGGATCGACGGCGTGCGGCTTCGCGCGCGGACCGGCCACAAGATGGTCATCGTCCACGAGCCGGCTGAGCTGGAGCGGCTCTATCGGCAGATGGAGGACCCGAGCGACCCGAATCTCATCCTCCAGGAGTACATCCCCGGTGGGGATGACGACATCTGGATGTTCAACGGCTACTTCGACGAGGACTCGGAGTGCGTCGTGGGCTTCACCGGCCGAAAGCTCCGACAGACGCCGATCCACACGGGCGCGACCAGCCTCGGGGTCTGCCTCCCGAACCCTGCCGTCCACGACACGACGGTCCGCTGGATGAAGCGCCTCGGCTACCGCGGCATCCTCGACATCGGCTACCGGTACGACGCCCGGGACGCGCAATACAAGGTCCTCGACGTCAACCCGAGGATCGGTGCCACGTTTCGCCTCTTCGTCGCGCGGAACGGCATGGATGTCGTCCGGGCGATGTATCTCGATCTCACCGGTCAACCCGTTCCGACGGCGCCGCTCTGGACGGGTCGGCGCTGGATCAACGAGCGCGCGGACGTCAAGTCATCCTTGGCCTACCGCCGCGAGGGGACGCTCGGCCTGCGAGGCTGGCTGGCATCCCTGCGGGGCATCCGCGAAGGCGCGTATTTCGCCGTGGACGACCTCTCGCCGTTCGCCCGGATGGCCGCGTCCCTGGTCCGGAGGAGAGCGTTTGAAAGGAATTCGTAGCGTTCCGGAAATGCCTTGTCCCCTGATCCATGGCGTCGTGGCAGCCCCCACGGTCATGCTGTCTTCGAACGCCAGCGTCTCGAGCGAGGCCGCCCTATGACCCATTCCGTTCGTCTGGCCACCGTTGACCGCGTCCCGCCGGGATCGCTTCGGACCCGCGACTTCCTCGAGTCGATCGGCGTGCGGGAGCGGCCGCCGGCCACGTCGCCATTCGATCCCGGCTACGACGCGTTCACGTTCGAAGGCCACCTTGCCCAGAGCGCCCATCTCATCGAGACGATGAAGATCTCGATGGCGAGCTGGCTCGTCGCCAGTGAGGACGTCACGCGGCGGAAGGTGGCGCTGTGCCGTGAGCGCGGCGTCGCCACCGTCACCGGGGGCGGGCCCTTCGAGATCGCGGTGGCGCAGGGTCGATTGGGCGAGTACCTCGACCTGGTCGCGGACGTGGGCATGAACCGGATCGAGGCCGGCATGGGCTTCACGGACATGCCGCTCACCCCGAACGTTGTCCTCTCCGAAGCGAGGCAGCGCGGCCTGGAGGTCCAGTTCGAGCTCGGCAAGAAGCACGACGGTGCGTTCACCGCCGATGTGGTCGGTCAGCTGATCGAGGATGGACGGCGCTGGCTTGACGCGGGCGCGAGTCAACTGGTCATCGAGGCGCGGGAAAGCGCGCTGGGGGTCGGGGTCTTCGATGACCGGGGACAGCTCGACCGGACGAACGCGGATCGGTTCGCGGAGGCATTCGGCCTCGGGATCAGCATCTTCGAGGCGCCCGACAAGCGGAGCCAGTTTGCGCTGCTGAACCACTTCGGACCGGACGTCCACCTCTGCAACATCCGCCTCGAGGAGATCCTGCGCGTCGAGATCTACCGCCGCGGGCTGCACTCGGACGCGTTCATGCACGACAACCTGCGTCCTCCCCGCCCGATGGACGGCTCGTGACCGGTCCGCTGCGGCGGCGGGTGTTCATCGACGCGCTGCCCGAGCGCGCGGCCCGGCACTCCGAACGGACGATCGTCGCGATCGACGTCATCCGGGCGACGACGTTCGCGGTCACCGCACTGGCCGCCGAGCGTCGCTGCCTCGTCGCCCGGGACGTCGACGAGGCACTGGCGATCCGCGACGGGCTCGGCGGCGCCGTGCTTGCCGGCGAGATCGCCGGCGTGATGCCCGAGACGTTCGACCTGAACAACAGTCCCGCGGATCTCGTCGCCCGAACAGATCCCGGCCGGCCCATCGTCATGGTCTCGTCCTCGGGCGCGCTCCTCATGCTGGAGGCCGCCCGGCGGGCGCCGGTCACCTACGTCGCGTGCCTGCGAAACGTCGAGGCGACCGTGCGAGTGCTCGCGGATGGCGAGGCCGACGTCGCGTTGATCGGCGCGGGGAGCCGCGGCGAGTTCCGCGAAGAGGACCAGCTGTGCTGCGGATGGATCGGACGCCGTCTCCTCGGCCTGGGATTCATCCCGGAGGACGGCAGGACGGCCGAGATCATCCAGCGCTGGGGTCGCGCGAGCGTGGAGAGCGCCGGCGGCAGCAACAGCATCCGCTACCTCCGCCAGTCGGGCCAGCTCCGCGACTGGGACTTCGTGCGCTCGCACGTCGATGACCTCGACATCGTCCCGACGATGCACGGCAACGAGGTCGTGGCCGCGCCGGTGAGGGCCATGGCCGAGGCGCGCGCGTGAAGCGTGAACGGCATCTGGAGCCGGGTGGCTGACCGCAGCGCGCCCGGTTAAGATGACCGGGCACCGGCGCTCGCCTGGGTTCCAGGCGAGTTGTTGGTCGCTCCGTCTCGGATGTTCACGCGATCGGCCGGGATCCGGCGCGCGGGGCATCCGATCCGACGGACATCCGGGCCGTGACCTGTTGCGGTCCGACCACTGGCGAGTGGCCAAGCGGTAAGGCGCCTGACTCTGGATCAGGAGACCGAAGGTTCGAATCCTTCCTCGCCAGCCAACTCCTCGGACCTGACCCGATCGCACGTGCGCGATCGAGCCCGCGCGCGACCGTGCCGCAGCCCGTCGCGTCGCGCATCCACCGAACGGTTGACCCCGGCATCCACCAGGTACGCGCCGGAAACGGGCGGAACGTCCGATGCGCGACGTGACGACCCTCGCAGATCCTCGTCGGCATGGAAACCGTCATCGACGTCCAGCACGTCACCCGAACCTACGGCGGCCGACGGGCCGTCGACGACATCTCGTTGCAGATCCAGCAGGGCGAGATCTTCGCCATCCTCGGTCCGAACGGCGCCGGCAAGACGACCCTCGTCGAGTCGATCGCCGGCTTGAGGCCGATCGACTCCGGGCAGATCCGGGTCCTCGGCCTGGATCCGCGCCGCGATCGCGACGCGCTGCGCCATCAGCTCGGCATCCAGCTCCAGGAGAGCGCGCTGCCGGACAATCTGCGCGTCGCGGAGGCACTCGACCTGTACGCCTCGTTCTACGCAAACCCGCTCGACTGGCGACAGCTGCTCGACGGGCTCGGGCTGGATGCGGCCGGCAACTCCCGTTTCGGGAAGCTGTCGGGCGGCCAGAAGCAGCGGGTCTCGATCGCGCTGGCACTGGTCGGCAACCCACGGATCGCCGTGCTCGACGAGCTCACGACCGGGCTCGACCCGCAATCGCGCCGCGACACGTGGGACCTCATCGAGAGCATCCGCGACCGCGGCGTCACCGTCGTGCTCGTGACCCATTTCATGGAGGAGGCGGAGCGACTGGCCGACCGGATCGCCCTGATCGACGGCGGGCGGCTCGTCGCGCTCGACACGCCGGAGGGCATCGTCGGACGCGTGGCCACCGAGCAGCAGCTCCGATTCCGACCGTCAGCGCCGTTCGACGAGGCGATCCTCACGGGACTTCCGGAGGTCCGCAGCGTCAGCCGCTCCGGTGCGGCGATGACCGTCGCAGGCAGCGGCAACCTCGTGTTCGCAGTCACCGCGGCCCTGGCGCGGAACGGAATCGTCGCGAACGACCTCCGGATCGACCAGGCCGACCTCGACGACGCGTTCATCGCCCTGACCGGGCGCCGGCTCGTTAGCTGAAAGGACCCATCACCATGAGTCACGTTTCCCGGATGACGATCGTCGAGGGCAAGCTGTTTGTCCGCGAGCCCGCAGCCTGGCTGGCGGCCGTCCTGCTGCCCACGATCGTGCTCGTCGCGATCGGCCTCCTGTTCGCGCCCCAGACCCCGGACCCCGACCTCGGTGGTCACCGGTTCATCGACCTCTTCGCGCCGTCGCTCGTCGTCCTGAGTCTTGCGACCCTCGGCGTCAACACCCTCCCGACCCGGCTCGCGAGGTACCGCGAGCGGGGCGTCCTGCGCCGCCTCTCGACGACTCCCGCGTCGCCGGCCTCGCTGCTGATCGCACAGCTCGTCATCAACTCCGTCGTTGCGCTGGCCGGGCTCGTCCTGCTCGTGGCAATCGGCTACCTCGCGTTCGGAATTCCGGTGCCGAAGGACCCGGTCGGATTTGCTGTCGCGTTCTCACTCGGGATGTCGTCACTGCTCGCGCTTGGCCTGCTCATCGCAGCCGTGGCGCCGACCAGCTCGACGGCGACCGCGATTGCGCTGCCCCTGTTCGCCGCAGTGATGTTCCTCGGCGGCGTCTACCTGCCCCGATGGCTCCTCCCTGAGGTCATCGTCCGAATCGGCGACTTCACGCCGCCCGGCGTCCAGTCCTTGCTCGACGCATGGTCGGGCACGCCGCTCCAGCCGCTGCCGCTCGTCGGGATGGGTGCGATCACCGTCATCGCGGGCTGGGTCGCCGCCCGCTCGTTCCGGTGGGAGTAGCCTGCGCGCGATGAACGCGGTAAAGGGCGGCGCGCCACAGGCGTCCGAATCGGTGGGGTTCGCGAGCGTCGTCGGAAGTCGGCTGCCGGGCGGCGGCGCCCGAACCCGATGGGAGCGTTGGAACGACGCGAGCCTGGAGACCGTCGGCTACGTGCTCCTCGCGGCGTCAACGGCCCTGGCGCTCCTCCGCCCGGATCGCGTCCCGAACGACCGACTGATCACGCTTGCGCTTGCCGGCCTGGCGGCAGGCTGGATGTACGTCCTGTACACCCGCTCGCCGCAGCCGCGGCGGGCAGCGCCAGCTCGAATGCGGATCTACGTCGTCGGGCTTCTTGTGCTCGCTGCGTTGCTCATGACCCGCAACCCGCTGTTCTTCATCTTCGCGATCACGGGTTTCTTCCACGCGTCGCTCGTCCGACCCTGGCCGCTCACGATCCTTGCGGTCTTCACCACCTCGGCGCTCATCGAGGTCCTCCTGACCGGGTTTCCCTGGCCGACGGCCGACCTCTGGGTCCTCTTCGGTGCTGTGATCGTGATCCAGACGATCGCGATCGGGTTCGGATCGGTGATCGGCGAGCGGATGACCGAGCTGAACGAGCAGCGACGGCTGCTGCTGGCCGAACGCGAGGCTGCGCTGGCCGAGAATCGCGGGCTGCAGCGGCAGCTCGTCGCCCAGGCGCGGGAAGCCGGCGTGCTGGACGAGCGGGCGCGGATGGCCCGCGAGATCCACGACACGATCGCGCACGGCCTCACGGGTGTCGTCACCCAGCTCGAGGCAGCCGAGCAGGCTGCGGATCGCCGGGCTGACTGGACCCGGCACGTCGACAATGCGCTCCGGCTCGCGCGGGAGAGCCTGACGGAGGCACGGCGATCCGTTGAGGCCTCGCGGCCGGAGGCGCTCCAGGGCACATCGCTCGAGGAGGCGCTGGCCGATCTCGTTCGGCGCTGGTCGGCGCTCCACGGCACAGACGCCACGTTCGCCGCCACCGGCGATGCGGCGCCACTCCATCCGGACATCGAAGTGGCGCTCCTGCGGACCGCCCAGGAAGCGCTCGCGAACGTGGCCAAGCACGCCGGGGCGGCTCGAGTCGGGCTGACCCTGTCGTACATGGGCGACGTCGTGACCCTCGATGTCCGCGACGACGGCGCCGGCTTCGAGGTCGACCCGAGCGGCGGCGGCGCCCGGCGACCGTCCGAACACGGCTCCGGCTTCGGGCTCACGGCGATGCGCCAGCGCCTTGGCCGTCTTGCCGGCACGCTCGTCGTCGAGTCCGAGCCGGGCGGAGGAACCGCGATCTCCGCCCGTCTGCCGGCGATTGCACCCGAGACGGGCCACTTCTCGACGTGACCGACTCGAAGCCGGCCGCGATCCGGCTCCTGATCGTCGACGACCACCCCGTCGTCCGCGACGGCCTGCGCGGGATGTTCACGGGCGATCCCGGGTTCGACGTGATCGGCGAGGCGGGAGACGGCGACGAGGCGGTCGCCCTCGCCGAGGCCCGCCGGCCGGATGTCGTCCTGATGGACCTCCGGATGCCGGGTGCCGATGGCGTGACGGCGATCCGCCGGTTGCGCGAGATCGGCAACCGCGCACGGATCCTCGTCCTGACGACGTACGACTCCGATGCGGATGTCGTGCCGGCTCTCGAGGCCGGGGCGACCGGCTTCCTGCTCAAGGACACGCCCCGCGAGGAGCTGGCGCGGGGCATCCGCGCGGCCCATCGCGGCGAGTCCGTCCTCGCGCCATCCGTGACGACCCGCCTCGTCAGCCAGCTGAGGCGGCCGGCGTCGGCTCAGGCGACGCTCAGCGAACGGGAGCTGGACGTCCTCGCCCTCATCGCCCGAGGCGAGACGAATCGCGGCGCCGCCGGCCGCCTGTTCATCTCCGAGGCGACGGTGAAGACGCACCTCCTGCACATCTACGAGAAGCTCGGCGTGAACGACCGGGCCGCCGCGGTAGCAACGGCGTTCGAGCGCGGGCTGCTCGGGTCCAATCGAGGCTGACGGCGGACGTGAGCGCGCCGACGTCAGGCGCTGGATCGGGCCGGAGTCCGTGGCGGCGTCCGGCCGGCCGCCCATTCGCGGACGGCATACGCGTAGCCCTCGTCCCAGGCTCGCGCGTCACGCCGGAGATCGAGGCCCCCGGCGATGCGCTCCTCCCATGCGTCGAGCCAGGCTTCAGCCATGCTCTGCGGGATTCCGTCGGCGATCAGCCGGTGGAGCGTGCCGGCTCGCGAGATCGCGTAGCGGATCTCGTCGCTCGCCATCCCTGTCGGACGGGCGGTGAAGCGGCCGCGTGGATCGCGGCGGACGGCTCGGGCCTCGGTCGGGCGTTCGTTGGCGGCGCGCTTCCGGTTCACCATTCGTCCGCTCCAAGACGTCTTCTGCACAGACGGCTCGACCCCGCTCGAGGCTCGGTGCACCTGCGCGATCGGCGTCGCCGCGAGGTCGATCATGTTCGCATCCGCGCCGGAATCCGGCAGGAGGCCGCACGGGCGCTCCTGAACGCTCCGGCAACGCGCGCCACGCGGCGCTACTCGGTCAGCGTGGGCCGAACGGAAATACCGGATCGATCGAGGCAGGCTCCAGGCGCGCGTCGTCCAGCTCCCAGCCGATCGCGGCATGCACGCCGACGACGCCCGGCACGAACGCGATCGAACGCTCGATCGCCTCCGCGGTCGAGCGGCGCTCGACCCGGCCGCTGATCGCGACGACGCCGTCCTGGACGATGACGGTGAACGCCGCCGGATCCACCCACATGATCCTGCGGAGGACGTCCTCCCGGACCGTGGTGGTCAGCTCGGAATCGGATCGGACGTAGGCGCGGACCAGGTCGGCCCGGGTCACGATCCCGACGAGTCGGTCGTTCTCGACGACGGGCAGCCGATTCAGCCGCCTTGTGGTCATCACGGCGGCCGCCTCGCTGATCCCGGTGGACGGGCTCGCGACGACAGCCGGACTCGACATCGCCTCGCCCGCCGTCACCGCCCCGAGCTTCGCGAGCTGATCGCGCGTCTCGGCGGCCTCGCCGAAGAACCGGGCCAATCGCCGGTGGTGGACCGCGTCGGTTCCCTGCTCCTTGACCAGGAAGTCCGCCTCGGACACGACGCCGAGCACGTGCCCCTCGTCATCGACGACCGGCAGCCCACTGATTCGTCGGTCGACCATCAGCTGCGCGACGTCCTTGAGCGGTGTCGACGGCGTTGCCGAGATCACGTTGCGGGTCATCACGGTTCGGACGGTCAGCATGGCAACCACCTCGGTTCTGAACCTCCGGTCGGAGTGCATCAGCGTCCCGCCAGCCACGCGGCAAGGGTCGGCCGGCCCCACACGACCGCGCCGGCCGCAATGAGCAGGCCGACGCCGAACAGCAGCGGCTGGAGGAAGCTCGGCTCCTTGATGATCGCGAGCTCGACGACGATCCAGATGATCTGACCGCAGCCGATCGCGAACGCGAGGAAGGGGGCGATCCGCATCCGGCGCAGGCCTGCGACCGCCACGGCGATCGAGCCGACGCCGAACACGCCGCCGAGCAGGAGGCCCGGGACCAGGAAGTCGCGGAACGGGCTGCCGGCGAGGAGCGACGGATCGAGCTGCGCGATGCTCCCGTCCGGGCGCGCGACCAGGACGGCGGCCCCACCCAGCGCGCCGAGGCCGAGGAGCGCGAGCGCCGTGACCGTGGTCACTCCGGCTCGGTGAAGCTCCGGCCGCGGGACGTTGGCGCCTCGTCGCTGGGAGAGACGGGCCTCGAATGCCGCATGGCCTGGGCCCGCTCCGGCCCCGTCTCGTGCTGTCATCCGGCACCTCCTGTGTGCGTCCCGATGACACGCGACCGGACCGCGCTTCGGACAGGGCCGTCCGGCTTGTCGATCGGTGCCTTCCGGCTCATCCCGCGAACGACGCGCCGGCAGAGGATGAGGCCAACGGCGGAGGTGCCGAGATGATTCGAATGCTCTTCGGTCGACGACGCGGGGCAACTCCCGGACGCGGCCTCGGCCTCGAAATCGAGGCCGGCCAGGTCATGTGCCCGCAGCGCGGGGTGGCCGACGTGGAGCGGTGCTTCACCTGCGGCCGATTCGCGGGGGTGGACTCGACGGGGCGGCTGCTGGCCTGCGGGCCGGCGGTGGGTCCGGATATCGAGCTCTCCGCCTTCGGAGCCTTTGCCCAGGAGGAGGTGTGAGATGCGGATCCTCGTGGCAACCGACGGGTCGGATCCTGCGGCGATCGGTTGCGAACAGGCACGTTCGCTGGCGACGCTGGCCCACGGCGAGATCAGGATCGTCGCCGTCCAGCCACCGGCCGTCGACCTCTTCGGCGGTCCGTGGCCGGCGGCCGCCGCGTTTGATCCGCGGGCCATCGAGCTCGCCCTCCGGCAGCAGCTCGAGCAACGCGTCGAGCACGAGGCGGCCCGAACGCCCGCCGACCTCCGTCCGACGACCGTGGTCCTCGAGGGCCGGCCGGCGGTCGAGATCGTCGCGGAGGCGGTCCGGTGGCAGGCCGACCTCGTCGTCGTCGGAAGCCGTGGCCACGGCGCGCTCTCGTCGATCCTCGTCGGCTCCGTTTCCGAGGAGGTCGTCGATCGTTCGCCGGTTCCGGTGCTCGTCGCCCGTCGGCCGGGCGTTCGACGGGTCGCCGTCGCGGTCGACGACTCGCCCGCGTCACGCTCGGCGGTGGAGTTCCTCGGCGTGGGACCGACGTTCCACGGCCTCGATGCGCGAATCGTCGATGTCGTGCCCGGACGATACCCGTGGTGGGTCGGCATGAGCACGGTCGACGGCGAGAGCATCGAGCAGATGGCCGCCATGATCGACGCCGCCGAGCGGCGCCAGGGTGCGGCCGCCGAGGCCGCCGTCGACGCGCTTCGGGACGCCGGCATGACCGCCACGGCCGAGCGCCGAGTCGGCGACGCGGCCGACGAGATCATCCGCGCGGCGATCGACTTCGACGCGGACGTCATTGCGATCGGCTCCCGCGGCCAGAAGGGCGTGACGCGCCTCGTGCTCGGAAGCGTGGCCCGGCATGTCCTTCGTCACGCCGCCGCTTCGGTGCTGATCGTCCACCCGCCGGTCGTCACGACGCGACCAGTCGCGGACCGCCCGGTGTCTGCCGCCGCGCCCGGATCGACCGGGGCCGGCAGACCCACCCAACCCGTCGATCAGACCGAGATTCGAAAGGAGTCTCCGATGAAGATCCTGCTCGCGTACGACGGCGGAGAGCCAGCCCGCCATGCGCTCGACACGGCCGCTCGCCTCGCAACGGCGATGGGCGGCACGATCGACGTGATCAGCGTGGTCCCGGTTCACACCGGCCGCGCGCCGATCGATCCATGGGACGACCGCGACGTGCACCTCAGGGAGCTCGAGGATGCTCGGGCGCGGCTGAACCAGCTCGGCATTCCGTGCCGCCTGCTCATCCCGGGCGGTGACCCAGCCGAGGAGATCGAGGCGACGGCCAAGGCGGGCGACTACGACACCATCGTCGTTGGCTCGCGGCGCCAGGGCGTCCTGGGACGGATGCTGCAGGGCAGCGTCTCCGAGCACGTCGCCACCCACGCCGAGGCGACCGTCGTCGTCGCTCGCTGATCGCGTCGCGGTCCACGTCATGGGATCGCGGGATCACGGCCGGCCGCCGGTACGCCCGGTGGCCGGCCACGGAGGTTGAGTCATGAAGCTGATCCGCCGCATCTTCGGCCTGGTCTGGGCCGCGTTCCTGCTCGTGTCGGCGCTCGGCACGGTCGCCGCCGCGCTGGCGAAGCGTCGCGTCCTCGTCGTCGACGCACCCGACGCCGACGAGGTCCACCTCTCTGCGATCCTCGCGCCGATCGCGTTCGAATCCTCGGCAACGGCGTTCCGGGGCGGGACGATCGACACGTGGTACGGCGGCGGGATCATCGACCTCCGCAGGGCCGTCCTCGACCCGCTCGGCGCGCACCTCCGCGTCCGGGCGATCTTCGGCGGCGCGCAGCTCGTCGTGCCCGAGGAGTGGCGGGTCGTCTCGACCGTCGTCGGGATCGGCGGCGTGGGCGACGATCGACGAACAGATCAGCCCGAGGGTGCCCCGACGCTCACGATCGAGGGACGCGTCCTGTTCGGCGGCTTCGGCGTCACGTCCGATGTCCCGGAATCCGCCGTCCGCAATCTCCGCGCGGCGATCGCGCGCCAGGCCGAGCGGGGCACGGGCGCAGCGCGCGAATCCGTGCCGCAACCCGCGACCGCGTGAAGGAGGAGATCGCGATGGTCACCACCCCAATGGCATCCGTTCCTGCGAAGGCGTTCACCGAGCACGAGCACCGGGATCTCGCCGCCGGGGTGAACCGCATCCACGACGTCGCATGCTCGATCGGGACGTCGGCAACGCCGGACATCTCGATCCACGTCCTGGACGTGCTCCAGTGGCTCGACACGACGCTCGAGCCGCACATGGCCTGGGAGGACGGCTGGCTCTATCCCCAGATCGACCGTCGCACGAGCACCCCCTGGGCGACACGAGCAGCGCGGTTCGACCATCAGCAGGTCCGGACCATGGTGGCGCGCATCCGGGCCGACCGCGAGTCGCTCGGCCGGCACCGGGAGCTGGACCGCCACGACGAGCTGCGCTGCCATCTCTTCGGCCTCGAGGCACTCCTCCGCGCCCACATCGAGCGCGAGGAGCGATTCCTGATCCCGATCCTCGACGAGCCGGTCGGCGCCGACGAGACGCCCATCGCCGCCATCGTCCCTTCCGGCTGACGGCGCGGACCCGAATGAGCGCCCGCATGCCCGAGGCCGAGCGAGAGTTCGATCCGACGCCGGCGACCGCCGCCGCGAGACTCGCCAGCCTCGGGTTCCTCGCCGTCTCGGACCTTCCCGATCGGCCAGGCCCGGCCTACCTGCTCGTCGCGCTGCGACCGCTCCCGACCCTGCGTCATTTCGACCCGGAGACGATCGACTACTGGGTCACCTGTGCGGGCCGCGGCCAACGGCGGTCGCTGACGCGCTCGACGATCCTGCCCCTCGAATCCGACGTCTCGTGGGGCGTGATCCGGATCGTCGACCGTCGCGGCATCGCCAATGAGTACCTGACGTTCGGAGGCCATCTCGAAGCCGATCGGATCGGTGACGACGTCGTCGCCGCGTTCACGTCCCCCTCGCCGATCCTGCGGCGCGGCGGCCACTCCCAGGGCTGGGACGAGGGGGCCGAGAGCGTCGCGAGCTGGTTCGGCCGCCTCCTCCTTGCGGTGGACGTCCTGCCGGGCTTCGAGTCCGACGTCGCAGGGACCGCGGCACTTGGACGCTACGCCGCCTTCGTCCAGGACACGATCGATCGATATCGTCCCAGCGTCGCGCTTCGCGAGCGGCGGAGCGCGCTCTGGACCCTCCTCCTCGCGGAGCGGCGCCGATTGCGGACGGGGATGCCGGACGCGTGGAGCTCCGGCGAGCGCCTCTGTCGAGCGATGCACGCGGCGACGACCGTTACCTCGCTGGCCGCCGGGTGAGTCGGCCCGTCGACCCCGGAGGTGCGATCCTGTGGGGGAACCCGCCGCAACCCGCGGCCCAGTTGGGCATCACTTCGCCGGAGGACGGGCGACTTCGGCAGCCAGCCGGAGGACGGCCATGACTGCGACCAGCGCCAACCTCGCAACGACGACGAGCGACGGGCCAGGCCCGCGCCCGAGCAGCAGGGTCGGCGCTGGCGGCATCGACGACGCGGAGCTTGAGGCGCTCGACCGGTGGTGG
Organism: Chloroflexota bacterium; assembly: GCA_042408445.1. GTDB lineage: Bacteria > Chloroflexota > Limnocylindria > Limnocylindrales > CSP1-4 > CF-46. Next base: position 78,178 of record JBHORC010000004.1, on the reverse strand, counting down.
CGAGCGGCGAACTATCTCTCGGTCGGCCAGATCTACCTCCTCGAGAACCCGCTGCTGCGTGAGCCGCTGCGGCCGGAGCACGTCAAGCCACGCCTCCTCGGCCACTGGGGCACGACACCGGGGCTGAACCTCATCTGGGCCCATGCCAACCGCCTCATCCGGAACCGCGACCTGGACGCGTTCTTCATCGCCGGCCCGGGCCACGGCGGGCCAGCCGTGGTCGCCAACGCCTACCTCGAGGGCACGCAGACGGAGGTGTATTCGGGCCTGACGATGGACGAGGCCGGGCTGCGGCAGCTGTTCCGCCAGTTCTCGTTTCCGGGCGGAGTCGGGAGCCACGCGACGCCCGAGACGCCCGGCTCCATCCACGAGGGCGGCGAGCTCGGCTACGCGCTCACCCACGCGTTCGGTGCCGTCTTCGACAACCCGGATCTCGTCGTCTTCTGCGTCGTCGGCGACGGCGAGGCCGAGACGGGGCCGCTCGCGACGAGCTGGCACTCGAACAAGTTCATCGATCCCGTCCACGACGGGGCGGTGATCCCGATCCTCCACCTGAACGGGTACAAGATCGCCAATCCCACGGTCCTCGCGCGGATCCCCGAGGACGAGCTGCGGTCGCTGTTCATCGGCTACGGGTACGAGCCGTACATCGTCGCCGGGGATGATCCGGCCAGCGTCCATCGTCTCCTCGCCGAGACGATGGACCGGGTCGCGGACGACGTGGCCGCGATCCAGACCGCCGCGCGCGGCGCCGGGACGGCGAGCGACGGCGAGCGCCGACGCTGGCCGATGATCGTCCTGCGGACGCCCAAGGGTTGGACCGGCCCGAAGATCGTCGATGGGCTGCCGGCCGAGGGCAGCTTCCGGTCGCACCAGGTGCCGCTCTCCGACGTGCGCAACAACCGCGAGCATCTCTCGCAGCTCGAGGATTGGCTGCGCAGCTACCGCCCGGACGAGCTCTTTGACGAGCGCGGGACGATCCGATCGGAGGTCGCCGCACTGTCGCCCCGCGGCGCGCGCCGGATGAGTGCCAACCCCCACACGAACGGTGGCCTGCTCCTGCGCGACCTCCGGCTGCCAGACTTCCGGGACTACGCGGTGAAGGTCGAGCAGCCTGCGGTCGACTCCGCCGAGGCGACGAAGGTGATGGCGACGTTCCTCCGCGACGTGATCGCCCGGAACCCGGACAACTTCCGGCTCTTCGGACCGGACGAGACCGCGTCAAATCGCCTCACGCCCGTCTTCGAGGCGACGAACCGCGCGTGGGACACGGAGATCCTGCCCACGGATGACCATCTCGCGCCGGACGGCCGCGTCATGGAGGTCCTCTCCGAACATCTCTGCCAGGGCTGGCTCGAGGGCTACCTCCTGACGGGCCGGCACGGCCTGTTCAATTGCTACGAGGCGTTCATCCACATCATCGACTCGATGTTCAACCAGCACGCGAAGTGGCTGAAGATGACCCGCGAGATTCCGTGGCGACGGCCGATCGCGTCGTTGAACTACCTCCTGACGAGCCATGTCTGGCGCCAGGATCACAACGGCTTCAGCCACCAGGATCCGGGCTTCATCGACTACGTGGTGAACAAGAAGTCCGAGATCATCCGGGTCTACCTGCCGCCCGACGCGAACACGCTGCTGTCGGTCGCGGACCACTGCCTGCGGAGCCGGCACTACGTGAACGTCATCGTCGCCGGCAAGCAGCCGGCATTGACCTACCTCTCGATGGACGAGGCGATCCTCCACGCGACTCGCGGGATCGGGATCTGGCCGTGGGCGAGCAACGACGACGGAGATCCGGACGTCGTGATCGCGTCCGCGGGCGATGTCCCGACCCTCGAGGCGCTCGCAGCCGTTGCTCTGATCCGGGAGCTCCTGCCGGAGCTCCGCGTCCGGTTCATCAACGTCGTCGACCTGATGCGCCTCCAGGATTCGACCGAGCATCCGCACGGGCTCACCGACCGCGAGTTCGACGCCCTGTTTACAGCGGATCGCCCGGTGATCTTCGCGTTCCACGGCTACCCGTGGCTCATCCACCGCCTCGCCTATCGCCGAACGAACCACGCCAACCTCCACGTCCGCGGGTACAAGGAGGAGGGAACCGTGACGACGCCGTTCGACATGGTCATGCGCAACGATCTCGACCGGTTCCACCTGGTGATGGACGTCATCGACCGCGTCCCCTCGCTGGGGTCGCACGCGGCCGAGCTTCGCCAGGAGATGGTCGACCGACGGGCGGAGGCGCGCGCCTTCGCGCGCACGAACGGCGAGGACCCGGCGGAGATCCGGGACTGGACCTGGCCACACTGACCGACGACGGCGGCGGGAGTCCGGGCGTGGCTGGAGCCGCTGCCCGGATCGTGACCCTGAACGCCGGGTCCAGCTCGCTCAAGGCGAGCCTCGTCGAGGCGGGCCAGGCGAGGGCGACCCGGACCGTCGACTGGGCCCGGCGGGATCGCGGCAGCGTCCTCGGCGAGCTCCTCGACGGGCTCGGCGTCCGGGTCGGTGAGGTGGCCGCCGTCGCGCATCGCGTCGTCCATGGTGGTGTCCGGTTCTCGCACCATGTCGTGATCGACGACGACGTCCTTGCCGGCATCGCGGCGGCGTCAGAGCTCGCGCCACTCCACAACGAGACGGCGCTCGAGACGATCGCGATCGCCCGCGAACGGCTCCCGAACGTCCCGCATGTCGCGTGCTTCGACACCGCGTTCCATTCAGGGCTGCCGGCGCTCGCGACGACCGAGCCGATCCCGTGGGCGTGGCGAGCGCTCGGGATCCGGCGGTTCGGGTTTCATGGCCTGTCCGTGGAGTGGTCGACGCGCCGGGCGGCGGAGCTCCTGCGCCGGCGCGTCGATGAGCTGGCGATCGTGGTCGCCCACCTGGGCAGTGGCTCGTCGGTCACGGCGGTCGACGGCGGTCGCTCGGCCTGGTCGTCGATGGGCTACACGCCACTCGACGGAATCATGATGGGGACGCGACCCGGCGCGATCGATCCCGGGATCGTCCTGGCCGTGGCGCGGTCGGGCCAGCGGATGGACGCGATCTCCGACGCTCTCGAGCACGAATCGGGACTGGCCGGCGTGTCCGGAACGACGTCCGACGTTCGCCTGCTGGAGCGCGACGCGGACGGAGGCGATCCGGCCGCCCGCCTGGCGCTCGACCTCTACGCCGCGCGGGCGGCGGCAGGGATTGCCGGGGCCGCCACCTGGCTGCCGCGCGTCAACGCCCTCGTCTTCACGGGCGGCATCGGAGAGCATTCCGGTCCGATGCGGGCGGCGATCGTTCGGCGCCTGGCCCCGGTGGGCATTCCGGCGATCGGGGACGACGAGCCGGGCGAGGACCGAGTCGTGGCGCCCGGCCCACCGGCGGTCCTGCGCGTCGAGGCGCGCGAGGATCTGGTGATGGCCGGCGCCGCATCGGCGCTCCTTGGGCTGCCGTCCGACCCGGCCTGATCGGCTGCCGGCTCCGTACCGTGGGGCGTCGCCCTCGCGCCGGCCGCCGAACTCAGCGGCTCAGCTGTTGACGAGCCTCACGAAGCCGTCGACATCGACGCGGGGATGGCCCGGAGTCCCCACGACGACCACGCGGATCGAGTGGATCCCGTTCGTCGCCCAGCTCCGAGCGAACACGACCCAGCGGGCGCGCGTCGTCGACGAGTACAGGCTGATCGGGCCGGCATACACGCCGTCGACGTAGATCCGCGCCGTTCCGCGCGTGGGCCCGGTCGAGGTCACCCAGCCGACGCTCGAGCCGGTGAAGGTGTAGGTCGCGGAGGCGCCGGCGGTCGTCGCCGAGCGGAACGAGCCACCCGAGGCGGACGCCCAGGTCTGGGACCTCCAGGAGCCGGTGTACCGGATCGCGGTCGACGTCTGCTGGCTCACCCCGGCGGTGACGCGCGGCCCGGTGAACCAGGCGCTGACGTTGCCGGCCCGGTCGGTTCCGACGGATCGCTGCCGGGCCGATGCGTTGAAGGGCAGGGTCTCGGAGGCCGCCAGCGAGCGGATCGTGGCGAGCGGGACGTTCGTCCACGCGCCGCTGTTCACGCTTCGCTGGAGGTGGCCGTTGAGGATTCCGCTCGGGTCGGAGAACGTCCAGCCCACCCGGAGCGCGACGCTCGACGGGCCGAGGCTCCGGCCGGCCATGATCGACGTCACGGGCGCCGTGAGCACCGGCGCGATCCCATCCTGGACCACGAGCGTGACGAGGGTCGTTCGCTGGAGGCCGCCGCCGTCGGCGGTGATCGTCAGCGGATAGGTCCCGGTCGGCGTCGACGTCGAGTTCTGGACCGTCATCGCGACGGACGCGAGCGTGGTCGGTGACTCCCCGAACGTCGCGGTCGCACCGGCCGGCAGGCCGGCGACGTCGAGGGCGACCGGCGAGCCGAAGTTCGTCCGGATGATGCCGACGCTCGCGGTTCCCGTGCGGCCCTGCTTGATCGACGTCGAGGTCGTTGCCGTCAGCCGGAACACGGAGAACGCCTGGGCCGCGAGGTCCACGCCGCGATAGCGATCGAGGTCGACACAGCCCGTGATCCCCGAGACGGTCCCGCAGTTCGAGTACTGCCAGAACGTCCAGCCCTTGCCACCCCAGTTGCGCGCCGGGACAGTCGGTGAGGAGACGCCCCAGTGGGCGACCCAGAGCGTCTTGTAGCCGGCGTCCGCGAGCGCCGGCGTGTCGCCCATGTACTTCGTCCAGAACGCCGGGCTCGTGTAGATCATCGGCCGGCTGCCGGTCCGTCGCGTGACCTCGTTCAGCCAAGTCGTGACCCACGTCTGCAGCGCGGCGACGGACAACCCGCCGGCCGCTTCGAGATCCAGCGCCGGGACGAGGTCGTGCGTCCCAAGCCGAACGGTGTCCGCGAAGTGGCCCGCCTCCAGCAGTGCGTCGTTCGGCGTGGCGTCCGGGCGGGCGAAGTGATAGGCGCCCGTCCAGAGCCCCGCGGCCTGGGCGTTGGCCCGGTTCGTGGCAAAGAGCGGATCGACGTACGTCGTGCTCTCGCTCGCCTTGATGATCGCGAACGACTTGCCGGCGGCCGCCACGCGCGACCAGTTGATCGTGTTCTGCCAGTGGCTGACATCGACCCCTTCGATGTATCCGGTCGCGTCGGCGGCGCGCGGAGCAGCGACGGGGGCGGTCGCGGTCCCGGCCATCGTGACCGGTGCGGCGATCACGGTCGCGACGAGGCCCGCAGCAATCACGACCGCGGCGGCATGGCGCGTCAGCCGGTGGGGCGCTCGGACGCGACCGACAGGACCTGGGCGAAGGTCGTCGCGGGCATGGAGCGGCTGGGGCGCGGACGTGGTGACGGACACGTGACGGAACTCCGGCGGGGGCGGACTACGAGTGCCCCGACGATCGGCCGCTGGCGCTGGACATTCAATAGCCCGATCGGAAGGCGGGGTCAAGGCGGCGACCCGTACGTTGGTGCCCGATCCGGCTGGGCCGTTGCCTCAGCGCAACGCGCAGATCGCGCGACCTAGCCGGTCATGAACAGGCGAACCTCGAGGCCGACCAGGACGACGGCCGCCGCGACCAGCCAGAGGTCGCGTCGACGGCGGTCGGCTCCGGTCCCACGGCGGGTCGCGAGCCACCGGCCGATCGGGAGCGTGACGAGAGCCGCCGGTCCGTAGAGCAGGTGGAGCGGATCCTCCGGGCGACGGCCGCCGGCAAGCAAGACCGCGCCGATCAGGAGATTCACGACGAGCGCCGCCAGGACCACGAGGACGAGGCGGTCGACGGCGAAGCGGTGGTCCCTCGCGCCTGCCGACCGTCGGGCTTCGGCGGCCGACCAGGCCGCCGCGGTCGCGAGCACGATTGTCACGATGACGACGGCCCAGGCGACAAACTGATGCGCGTCTGACACGTCGTCCTCTGGCTCCCTCTGGACGGGCCGATGCCCCCGCTGCAGGATAGGTCCCCAGGAGTCGAACGGCGCCGAGCGGATCGGGCGCGCCGCGGCTCGGGACCAGGAGAGGTGTGTGTCCGATCGGCGTGCGGTCGGCGGGATCGCCGCCGTCCTGTCGGTGGCAGCGCTGGGTTGGGTCGTGACCCTCGGACCGCTTGCCCCGACGCCGATCCCCGCGATCGTCCGGCCGCAGCTCGCTGCGACCACCGCCCAGGTGACGGACGGCGGCCGCGGCGCCCAGCTCTATCAATCCAGCTGCGCCTCGTGCCACGGCCAGGCCGGCGAGGGGACGCAGAACGGCCCCTCCCTCCAGAACGTCGGCGCCCTCGCCGCCGACTTCATGCTCCGGACCGGCCGGATGCCGCTCCCCGAGCCCGGCCGGCAGATCCGGCGCGCCGAGCCCGTCTTCAACGACGCCGACATCCGGGCCATCGTCGACTACGTCGCCTCCCTCGGCGCCGGCCCCGGAATTCCGTCCGTCCAGGTGAACGCGGCGACGGACACGGCCGCCGGCCGTGCGGCGTACGTCAGCACCTGTGCCGCGTGCCACGGCGCGAGCGGCAGCGGCGACGCGATCGGCGGCGACGCTGTCGCCCCACCCCTGCTCGACGAGGCCCCGACCCAGGTCGGCGAGGCGATCCGGCTCGGGCCGGGCGCGATGCCGGCCTTCGATCAGCGTCAGATCAGCGACCAGCAGCTGAGCGAGATCGCGGCGTATCTCCAGTACCTCAAGCAGCACGGGTCGCCGGGTGGCGCGAACGTCGGCGGAGTGGGGCCGGTTGCGGAGGGCTACGTCGGCTGGCTCGTCTATCTCGTCGGGCTCGTCGCCGTGACGCGCTGGATCGAACGGCGGCGCCGGGCATGAGCGGCAGCCACCGCGGACGCCTCCCCCGCCCCAGCGCGCTTGCCCGCTCGCGGACCGAGTGGCTCGTGCTGGGCCTCTTCGGCCTGACCGCGCTGATGGGCGTCGTGCTGCTCGTGATCTACGCGGTCGGTGGGCAGACGCAGCTCGAGGGCCTGATCCTCGCGGTCGCGCTCGGCGCCCTCGGCGCAGGCATCGTGCTCTGGGCCCAGTCGCTCATGGACACCCCGATCGTGGTCGAGGAGCGACATCCAGCGACCTCGAGCCCGGAGGAGACAGCGGATTTTCAGGCCGCTCTGACCGAGGAGGCGGGCTTCACCCGACGCAAGGCGCTCGTCGGGATGCTCCTCGCGGCGCTCGGCGGGCTCGGCGCGGCGCTGCTGATCCCGGCGCTCTCGCTCGGGCCCGCGCCCGGGCAGGAGCAGTTCACGACGGCGTGGCGGAAGGGGCTTCGCCTCGTTCGCGGCGACGGGTCGCCCGTTCGGGCGGACGATCTCACGCTCGACAGCTACCTGACGGTGTTCCCGGAGGGGGCGCCCGGCTCGGCGGACAGCCAGACGCTCCTCATCCGGGTGCCGCCGGAGCTCCTCCAGCTGAGCCCGGAACGGGCGGGCTGGGCGCCGAATGGCTACGTCGCCTACTCGAAGGTCTGCACCCACGCGGGCTGTCCGGTCGGGCTGTTCCGGGCGACCGAACGGCGCCTCATCTGCCCGTGCCACCAATCGACATTCGACGTCCTGCGCGGCGCCGTGCCCGTGTTCGGGCCCGCGGGCCGGCCCCTCCCCCAGCTGCCGATCCGCCTCCAGGCCGACGGCACGTTCGTCGCGGACGGCGACTTCACTGAGCCGATCGGGCCGAGCTTCTGGAACCTCCCCGCCAGCAACGAAGGCGCGGGCTGAGGCGATGACCGGCATCCCTGCTCCCGACGCGAGCGATCCCGGCCGGATCGCGGACCCCGCCGACGCGACCGAGCTCGACCGGATCGTCGGCTGGCTCGACGAGCGGACCGGAATCGCCCGCGTGGCGCGGACCGTGCTGCGCAAGGTGTTCCCGGATCACTGGTCGTTCCTGCTCGGCGAGATCGCCCTTTTCTGCTACGCGATCCTCGTCCTGACGGGAATCTTCCTGACGTTCTTCTTCGCTGCCGACACGCGCCCGGTCATCTACGACGGTCCGTACGCGCCGTTGCGCGGGACGGAGGTGTCCGCCGCCTTCGACTCGGTGATGCGGCTCTCGTTCGAGGTCCGGGCCGGGCTGCTCATGCGGCAGATCCACCACTGGGCAGCGATCGTCTTCGTGGCCGCGATCGTGGTCCACGTCTGCCGCGTCTTCTTCACCGGCGCGTTCCGCCGGCCGCGCGAGATCAACTGGCTCGTCGGCGTGGGGCTCCTGCTGATGGCGCTGGCCGCCGGTCTCACCGGCTACTCGCTGCCGGACGACCTGCTGTCCGGGACCGGGCTCCGCATCACCGACGCGGTCGCGATCTCGATCCCGTTCGTCGGCCCGTGGCTCGCCTATCTCGTGTTCGGCGGCGAGTTCCCGTCGGCGGAGATCATCGGCCGCCTCTACGTGTTCCACATCATGCTGCTGCCGCTCCTGATGATCGGCGCGATCACGACCCATCTCCTGATCCTCTGGTTCCAGAAGCACACCCAGTTCCCGGGCGGTCGCGCCCGGGAGACGAACGTCGTCGGGCGCCACTTCTGGCCGGGCCAGGTCTTCCGTTCGCTGGGGCTGTTCTTCCTGACCGGCGCCGTGCTCGCCCTCGTCGGCGGGCTGGTCCAGGTGAATCCGGTCTGGGTCTACGGCCCGTACGCGCCGTTCGCCGTGAGCTCCCCCGCCCAGCCGGACTGGTACCTCGGCTGGCTGGAGGGCCTGCTCCGGATGGGCTTCGACTTCGAGCCAGTCATCCTCGGCGTCCGCATCCCGAGCCTGTTCGTGCCGGCCGTGGTCGTGCCCGGCATCGTCTTCGGCATGTTCACGATCTGGCCGTTCATCGAGGCCAGGTTGTCCCACGACCACCGGGACCACCAGCTCCTCCAGTGGCCGTGGCAGGCTCCCGTGCGGCTGGGGATCGGTGCGGGCGTCCTGACGTTCTTCGTGGTGCTCACGCTCGTAGGTGGCAACGACGTCCTCGCGGTCAACCTCCACGTGAGCCTGGAGGACATCACCCGCGCGGGCCGGATCCTCGTGGTCGTCCTGCCGATCGCCGTGGGCCTGCTCGCGTGGCGTCTCGGCGTGGAGCGGCGGCGGGCCGCGGACCGCGAGCAGAGCCCGATCGACCGGCTGGACAGCGGGGCCGCAGGCACGGCCGACCGCGCGCCGGAGGGCGGGTTCGGGCAGGTGGAGTCGAGATGAGCCCGCGGTCGCGCGTCCGCCGGGCGGGCTGGATCGCGAGTCTGTTCGTCCTGCCGACGGTGGTCGCCGGCTGTCTGCCGACGGCCCGCACCGAACAGGCGGAGGCGATCTCGACGCTCTGGTCGCAGTTCATGATCGCGGCCGCCATCGTGGGCGGGATCGTCTGGACGCTGATCACGATCGCCATCCTCCGGTACCGGCGCAGGCCGGGGGACGAGGGCGTCGTGCCGCCGCAGATCGGGCACATCACCTGGCTCGAGGTGCTGTGGACGGCCGTCCCGATCGTGACGATCCTGATCCTCTTCGGTTTGACGCTGAGCACGCTCACCAAGGTCGATGCCCAGGCCGCGACCCGCGTCACCGTCGACGTGACCGCCTTTCGCTGGCAGTGGCGGTTCGACTACGAGGGCACGCCGGTGAGCATCGTCGGCGGTCCCGATCGCCAGCCCGAGATGGTCGTGCCCGTCGGCGAACCGATCCACATCGTCCTGAACTCGGCGGACGTCGACCATTCCTTCTACGTGCCCGCGTTCCTCTTCAAGCGCGACGCGATCCCCGGCAAGCCGAATTCGTTCGACCTGACGATCACGGAGCCCGGCGTCTACTCCGGCCAGTGCGCCGAGTTCTGCGGCGTGTTCCACGCCCGGATGACGATGACCGTCCGGGCGGTGCCCCGTCCGGACTTCGACGCCTGGCTCACCCAGCAGCAGACCGCCGGTCCGTCGGCATTGCCGTCGGCGCAGCCGTCGAACTCGCCGAGGCCGGGTCCGACGGCCTCGAACCCCGCGGCGCCGAGCACCCCGGCGGAAGCCAGCACAACGCCGTCGGCGGGAGCCGTGGCACCAGGGAGCAGCGCCCCATGACCGAACTGACCCAGCCACAGCCGGGGCGCGGCGGCCCGCACGCCACGACCGGCTCCCACGCCTCGACCATCGCCGGGGCCGTGGGGGCGGACGTCCTGCCGCGGCCGGCCCACCCGATCGTCGAACTCGGCGGGCTCACCGGCTGGCTGACGACCACCGATCACAAGCGGATCGGGGTCCTGTACGTGATGTCCGCGTTCACGTTCTTCCTGATCGGCGGACTGCTGGCGTCGCTGATGCGCACCGAGCTCGCCGAGCCGGGCCTCCAGCTCGTCAACGAGCAGGGCTACAACCAGCTCTTCACGATGCACGGCACGATCATGCTGCTGCTGTTCGGAACGCCGATGGCGGTCGGGCTCGGCAACTACTTCGTCCCGCTCCAGATCGGCGCGGACGACATGTCCTTCCCGCGGCTGAACGCGCTCTCGTACTGGCTGTTCATCGTCGGCGCGCTGATCCTCCTCAGCAGCTTCCTCGTGAAGGACGGGCCGCCTGCGATCGGCTGGACAGGCTATCCGCCGCTCAGCGACGAACCCTTCGAGCCCGGAATCGGGGTGGATCTCTGGATCGTCGGGCTGGTCCTGACGGGCGTCTCCGCGATCCTCGGGTCGATCAACTTCGTCGCGACGATCTACGGCCGGCGGGCACCGGGGATGACCCTGTTCCGGATGCCGATCTTCACCTGGAACCTCCTCGTGACGTCGCTCCTGATCCTGTTCGCCTTCCCGATGTTCACCGCCGCCCTCGCGATGCTCCTGATCGACCGGCACCTCGGCGGCTCGTTCTTCCTCCCGCAGCAGGGCGGCTCGGCGGTCCTCTGGCAGCACCTCTTCTGGTTCTTCGGCCACCCCGAGGTCTACATCCTGATCCTGCCGTTCTTCGGGATCATCACCGAGGTCATCTCGGTGTTCAGCCGGAAGCCGGTGTTCGGCTACGTCGCGTTCGTGTTCGCCACGATCACGATCGCGAGCCTCTCGATGTCCGTTTGGGCCCACCACATGTTCGCGACGGGCGCGGTCAGCAACCCGTTCTTCAGCATCGCGTCGTTCGCGATCGCGGTTCCCACCGGCGTCAAGTTCTTCAACTGGATCGCGACGATGTGGCGCGGCCAGCTGACGTTCGCGGCGCCGATGGTCTGGGCCATGGGCTTCCTCTACATCTTCCTGCTCGGTGGGATCACCGGCGTCATCGTGGCCTCGCCGCCGCTCGACTACCACCTGACCGATACGTACTTCGTCGTCGCCCACATGCACAACGTGCTGATCGGCGGGACGGTGTTCGCGACCTTTGCCGGGATCTACTACTGGTTCCCGAAGATGACGGGCCGCCGCCTGTCCGAGCGGCTCGCGAAGGTCCATTTCGGGATGTGGGTCATCGGCTTCACGCTGACCTTCCTGCCGCAGTACGAGCTGGGATTGCTCGGCATGCCGCGCCGGATCGCCGACTATTCGGCTGCAAACGGCTGGACAGACCTGAACCTGCTCTCGACGACCGGGGCGGGACTCCTCGCGATCGGGATCCTGCCGTTCCTGCTCGCGGTCGCGGACGCGCTGCGACATCCGCCCGACCAGGGCGGGGATCCATGGGGCGGTGCGACGCTCGAGTGGTGGACGGACTCGCCACCGCCTCCGGGCAACTTCCGGAACCTGCCGCCGATCCGGTCCGCGCGTCCGGTCTTCGATGCCCGCCTCGAGGCCAGGGGCGAGGCGCCGTCGTGAGCCGAGATGTCACCGAGCGGCTGGACGAGGATGACCACACGAACGACTCGCCAGACGTGACGCCGGGTCCACGCGCCGATCCTCAGCACGGCGGGCCGGATGAGGCCGACCGCGGCGTCACCGCCGAGGCGAGGCTGTTCATCCGGATGTCCGCGTTCGGGCTGATCGTCGGCGTCGTCTACTGGTTCCTGACCTACGAGACGGCCGGCTCGGTGATGCTGACGACGTTCGGTGTCGCGTCGGGGATCGCGGCGCTCGCGATCGTGCTCGGCTCTCGCGGGCAGCGGCGACCGGCGAAACCGGCGGCCGCAGGACCTGTCGGCGCGACGCACAAGGGAAGCGAGGAACCCGTCCCGCGGCCGGGCTGGGCGCCGCTCGGGATCGCGATCGGGCTGGGCGGCGTGGCGCTCGCGGGACCCTTCGGTCCGTGGCTCGCGATCGCCGGCCTGTTCCTCGCGATCCGGAGCGCGAAGTCCTGGCTCGACGCGTCGATGACCGAGACCAACGAGGCGCGCGGGCTTCGCAGGGGCGATCAGGAGGACCTCGGCGCCTAGCGTCGTTCCAGGCCATCCGTCGCGGGCGATCGCTGGGCCTGGTCCACGCCGGCGGTCTCGTCGCCGCGGCTTGCGAGCCGTGACGCGAAGCCAGGGCGCCCGCCGCTGAGGCGACGCCGGCAACGGCCGAACACACCCGCCGGGCCGCTCGGCGCTACGATCCGGACCGCCGGAGCGACACCGCGTCCGGCGGACGGACCATGACCGCCACATCCTGACCGCGACATCCCTCGGCGCACCGCGCCGTCTTCACGAGGCCCGACCATGTCGACCGTGGCGACTGACGCCCTGCTCGAGGAGATCCAGGAGCTGATCCGCGAGCGCGAGCGCGACGGCGTCGCCGGCCTCGCCGAGCGGGTCGGACCGGCCGAATGGGCGGCGCTCGTGCCCCGTCTCGACCCGCAGGAGGTCGCCGTCCTCCTGCAGTGGCTGCCGGACGAGGAGATCCCGGAGGTCCTCGAGGAGCTCGATCCGCACGAGGCGGCGGCGATCCTCCGGACGCTGTCCCGCCAGCAGGCCGCCGAGCTCCTCGCCGAGATGGACCCCGACGACGCCGCCGACGTCGTCGAGAACCTCACCGAGCCGGAGGCGGACCAGATCCTCGTCCGGATGGCGCCCGAGGAGGCGGAGGAGATCCGGCGGCTCTCCGGGTTCGAGCCCGACAGCGCCGGCGGGATCATGACGCCGGAGTTCGTGGCCGTCAGTGCCGACGCAACCACGGACGGGGCGATCGCCGCGATCCGGAGCCTCGTCGGCCAGGCGGAGACGGTCGACTACGTCTATGTCGTCGACGGCGAGCGCCGCCTGATCGGCGTGCTCTCGCTGTATCGGCTGATGCTCAGCCCGGGTCGGACGCCGGTCACGGACCTGATCGCCCCGACCACTGTCCGCGTCCGCGCCTCCGCCGATCGCGAAGCCGCCGCGAACCTCCTCACCGAGCGGAACCTGCTCGCGATTCCCGTCGTGGACGACGACGACCACCTGCTCGGGATCATCACCCAGGACGACGTCGCGGACGTCCTCGAGGCCGAGGCGACCGAGGACATCGAGCGCCTCGGCGGTTCGCAACCCCTCAACGTCCCGTACCGGCTCTCCAGCGTTGCGCTTCTCGTTCGCAAGCGCGTCGGCTGGCTGCTGCTGCTGTTCGTGGCGGAGGCCTACACGGGCTCCGTGCTGCGAGCCTTCTCGGACGAGCTTGAGGCGGCCGTTGCCCTCAGCTTCTTCATCCCGCTCCTCATCGGGACCGGCGGGAACATTGGCAGCCAGACCGTGACGCTGATCGTCCGCGCGATGGCGCTCAACGAGATATCGCTGCGGGACGTCGGATGGATCGTCTGGAAGGAGCTTCGGGTCGGTCTCGTGATCGGCACGGTGATGGCTGTTGTTGCCATCGGGCGCGCCCAGCTGCTGAACGTGCCGACGAACGTGGGCCTCGTGGTCGGCGTGACGATCCTTGCGATCTGCGTCTGGTCCGCGATCGTCGCGGCGGTGCTGCCGCTCGTCCTGCGGCGCCTCCGCATCGACCCGGCGGTCGTGTCTGCCCCGTTGATCACGACGCTCGTCGACGGAACGGGCCTGATCATGTACTTCGAGATTGCGAAGTTCCTTCTGAAGCTGTGAGGCCTGCGCGGGCGTCGAGCCACCGCGTCCTGCAGAGCAGCACCCGCGGCGGGCGCACTGGATGTCAGGCCCGCGCAATCCGCATCCTCACCTCGCCCGGTCGATGCAACCACGCGGCTGCAACCCTCCCCGCGCGACCACGAACGGTCCGATTGGATGGAGAGCGCGGGATGGCAACGCAGATCAGGGAGCGAACCGGCACCGCCCGGGTCACGACGGACGACGTCCTCTTCATCGGGACCGCGACGCTGCTGATCCGGTTCGGTGGCCTCACGATCCTGACCGACCCCAACTTCATCCACGCCGGCGAGGAGATCCCGCTCGGCTACGGGATGACCACCCGCCGGCTGACCGATCCCGCGATCGACTTCGACGACCTGCCGCCGATCGACGCCGTCCTGTTGTCGCACTTCCACGCGGACCATTTCGATCGGATCGCCCAGGAGCGTCTCGACAAGTCCACGACGATCATCACCACGCCGGAGGCCGCCGAGCAGCTCGGCGATCGCGGCTTCGAGGCGGTTCAGCCGCTCGAGACGTGGGAGGCGAGCGTGCTCTCCGGCTCACGCGCCAGCTGCCGGATCCGGGCGATGCCCGGGCAGCATGCACCGTCGCTCCTCTCGGTCGCGCTTCCGGAGGTGATGGGCAGCATCCTCGAGTTCCAGCGGATGGACGAGGCGTCCTCGTCGACGCTCCGGATGTACATCTCCGGCGACACGATCATGTACGAGGGCCTCCGGGCGATCCCCGAGCGGGAGCCGGTGATCGATGTCGCGTTTCTCCATCTTGGCGGGACCCGGGTGATGGGGATGACCGTCACGATGGATGCCGACCAGGGGGTCGAGCTGCTCGAGACGCTCCGGCCGCGGCTCGCCGTCCCGATCCACTACGACGACTACGAGGCGTTCAAGTCGCCGCTCTCGGACTTCCGGAAGGCCGTGGCGCGGGCCGGCCTGAGCGATCTGGTCCGGTACGTCGAACGGGGCGATCGCCTGTCGCTCTGAGCCACGGCTCTCGTTTCCTCGCCCTTTCGACAGGGCGACTAGCATGACCAGGTGGACGTCCCACCGACTGTCGATGTGCTCGACCGTGCCGTCCGTTCCGAGGCGACCTCGCGCCTGATCCTCGAGATCGCCGCCGCGGCGTCCGGCGAGCTCGAGCTCGACCAGATCCTCCATCAGGCGCTCGACCGGCTGCGGAGCGTCGTCCGCCTCACCGGTGGCTCGATCGCCCTCGTGGACGGCAACCAGCTCGTGGTCCGCGCCGCGGTCGGGCCGTTCGCCGCAGAGGCCCTGGGGGTCCGGCTCAGCCGCGGACCGGGCCGGAGCTGGCGCGTGGTCGAGACGCTCCAGCCGTACCGAACCGGCGATGTCGTGGGCGGCGGCGACAGGATTGCGAGCGCAGGCCCGGACACCGCTTTCCGCTCGTGGCTTGCCGTGCCGATCGTCCGGAACGGCACCGGGATCGGGCTCGTCGAGATCGACTCGACCGAGGTCGACGCCTTCGACGCGGACGACGAGGCGCTGCTCGGCGCCGTCGTGACAGTCCTCGCCGGGGCGGTCGAGGTCGCCGCCCATCACGAGGAGGAGCGACGATCCGAGAGCCTGCGTGACGCCTTCATCGGCGTGATCAGCCACGAGCTCCGAACGCCGGTGACGACGATCTTCGGGCTGTCACAGGTGCTCCGGCGGCGGTCGGCCAGCCTGGAGCCGGAGACCCGCGAACAGGCGATCGTCGACATCGAGGAGGAGGCCGATCGGCTGAACCGACTGATCGAGGACCTGCTCGTGCTGTCGCGCTCGGAGCGTGGCCGCGTCCAGATCGATCCCGAGCCGCTGAACCTCGTCCGCCTCGTCCGGCGGATCGCGGACCTCGAGTCGGAGCGCCACCCCAACCGTCGCTACACCTTCACCGCGCCCCCGATGCTGCCGCTCGTGAACGGAGAGTCGACGTACGTCGAGCAGGTCGTCCGGAACTACCTCTCGAACGCCGAGAAATACAGCCGCGCAGCGACGCCGATCCAGATCGAGATGAGCGTGGACGAGCCGGCCGCCGAGGTGGCCGTGCGGGTGCTCGACCGCGGCATCGGCGTCGATGTCGAGACGGCCGCGCGCGCCTTCGAGCTCTTCTACCGGACGAGCGATGCCACGCGGGTCGCCCACGGCGCCGGGATCGGGCTGTTCGTGTGCCGCGAGCTGATCCGGGCGATGGGCGGCCGGACGTGGATGCGACCGCGCGACGGCGGCGGCACGGAGGTCGGGTTCACGCTGCCCGTCACCGAGCTCGACGACGAGGCCGACTAGCTGGGCGACAGCCGGAGTCGGTGGTCCGAGGGGGCCGACGGCGCTCTCGATCGCGCCGCCGTCATGCCGTCGTCATCGCCCCTCAGGCGTTCGCGCGTACGATCGACGCATGCAGTTCCTGTTCCGATCTCCGTCCATTCCTGCCGCCGAGAAGGCGCTCCCCGGCCGCTCCGAGTCGATGCCGGTCCCGCCCCGACACTTCGTCAACGGCGCATCGCTGACGGGCCCATGGCCCGACGGCACGAAGACGGCGATCTTCGGCCTCGGCTGCTTCTGGGGTGCCGAGAAGGACTTCTGGGAGACGCCGGGCGTCACTTCGACCGCTGTCGGGTACGCCGGCGGCTTCACTCCGAACGCCAACTACCGCGAGGTCTGCTCGGGTCAGACCGGCCATGCCGAGGTCGTCCTCGTCGCCTACGACCCGGCGAAGGTGTCGTACGAGCAGCTGCTCAAGGTGTTCTGGGAGCACCACGACCCGACGCAGGGCATGCGCCAGGGCAACGACATGGGCACCCAGTACCGCTCGCTGATCTTCACCACCGATGAGGAGCAGCAGCGCGCAGCCGAAGCGTCACGTGCCGCATATCAGGAGCGACTGACGGCGGCCGGGTACGGCCAGATCACGACGCAGATCGCGCCGGCGCCAGAGTTCTACTACGCCGAGGACTACCACCAGCAGTACCTGGCGAAGGTCCCGAACGGCTACTGCCCGAACCACTCGACCGGCGTTCGCTTGCCGGATGACTTCGTGGTGACGCCGCTGCAGTACGTGGACTAACCGTCCGCGCTGTCTAACCGTCCGCCGGCGCCTCGCCTTCGTCGCCCACGAGTGTGAACGTCACCTTGTGAATGGGGGTGAGGTCCGGGTTGGGGAAGTCTTCCGTCAGCGGATACGCACCCCACGCGGGCGTGAACAGATGCTCATGGTCACCGGGCCTCAACCGAGAGAGTGCAAGCAGCAGGTCCTGCAGCCCCTCTGCGTCAGGCGTTACCTCCAGCACGTTGTCCGGCTCGTACTCGAATGTCAGCATGTCCGCATTGTGGCGAGCGGGCAGCAGTCCCGCTGAGGTGCCGCCCGGCACGGGGTATTGCCCGAACCACGCCACCGGCGTCAAGCTGCCGGACGACTTCGTGGCCACGCCGCTCCAGTACGTGGACTAGGTCGGCGCCGGTAGTCTGTCGTCACGATGTTCGTGATATCGGACGACCTGCACGACGAATCGGCCGGGGAGTTCTCCTCGCTGGAGGAGGCCGTCAGCGGCGCCCGGCGTCTCGCAACCATCGCGTGGGACCAAGAGCCCAACCTCGCCCCGTGCACGGCTTGGCGCACCTGCGGTCGCAACTACGAAGTCATCGAGTTCGACCACTCGTCGGTACCGTGGCGCGAGGTCCGGCGGTTCCCGGCATTCGAGATTGACGCGTCGGGAGTCAGATGGGCCGACGGATTCCCTCGCGACGGCTCATAGGTGGAAAGGCGGAGCAGCAGTCCCGCTGAGGTCCCGAACCGCTACTGCCCGAACCACGCGACGGGCGTGAAGCTGCCGGACGACTTCGTCGTCACGCCGCTGCAGTACGTCGACTGATCGACTTCGCAGTCGGCTGACCACCTGACGCCTAGCCTTTCGGCAAGAGTCCGAGCACTCCGACGGCCGCATAGGCGACCACGGTGCCGACGATCGCGAATACCGCTGCCAGGATGACTTCGGCGACGAGCCGGCGGCCGCGCTTGCCGCTCCATGCCTGCTTGATCAGCGTCCCGAGCGAGACGCCGATCACGGGGCCGACCGCCAGCGTCAAGAAGTCCACGCTGGTGAGTCCAGGCCCGTGAGAACTGCTGGACGCCCGGATCGGCCGGCCGCCCTGGAGGGGCTGCCGTCACCGCGCCGCGACCCGCTCCGTCGTACCGACGAACTGCAGGTCCGATGCCGGTGCATGCCTCCCAAGTCATTCGCGCTGTTGCCGTCGCGGCGATCATCGTCGCCGTTCCCGCGTGCGCGTCGGTCGACCCTTCGCGGGTCACAACCGAACCACCGACGCAGGCGCCGTCGCGGGCACCATCGGCAAACCCCGAGCCGCCATCGCCGATTTCGACCATCCAGCCCAGCGCGCGGCCTTCGTCGCGGCCGGTCGACCCTTCGATCACGCCCGTCTCGCGTTCATCGCCATCCGCGGCAGCACGAGCCGCGATGAAGTTGTGCGGCGCGGATCGTTCCGGCCTCGACCACGTCGCCGGCATGGGCGAGATCCTGTCGGCGCGGGACGCGGCGAACTATGCGGATCTGGCCGGCGTCGAGCCCGAGATCCAGTCCGACGGACCAGCCTGGGTGATCGTGTTCGCCGGGCGACTGGATCTTGGCCACGGTTACTGGGCGGACGATCCGATCTGCGTGGTTGTCGACGGCGTCCCGCATACGTTCGCGCCCCATGCCCACGGCCGCGGCGACGTCACGACGGTCACCATCGACGTCGAATCCCACGCGACGCTCAGGCTGCCGCCGCTCGGCGCGTAGCGGCGAGGAACACGACCGATGGACAGACGACCCAGGGCGCTGCTCCTCGGTCTGGCCGGGCTGGTCGTCTCGGTGGGCGTCGGCATCGCGCTGGTCAAGGTCAACATCCGCGGCGTCGTCGATCCGGAGGTCGCAGCCGTCCAGCAGCTTGCGGTCGAGACGCTGACCCTCGAGCACGTGACCGGTGTGGGTGACCTCACCGCCGCCGATGCCGCAGATCCCGCCGGGCTCTACGCACGTGCCGAGGCCGCGGCACGCAGCCACTACACCGGCGCGCTGCTCACGTCACGGCTCGTCCGTTTTCGGGCTCTCGTCGACGACCACATTCGCGGCACGACCGGCGCGCTCGGCGGTGGCGTCAAGGACGTCCTGATCGGCGACACGACGATCGACACGACGACCGCTGTGGTCCACCTGCGGGCGACGACCTGGACGTCGCTGGACGGCGTGACGATGAGCGGTTCCGCCGCCAACAACTGGACGATTGGGTTCGCGAGGGTCTACGGCCGATGGCTCGTGACGGACATCGAGTCGGACTTCCGCGGCTGACCCGGGGCGGGCGGATGCCGTCGCATCCGCCACGATCCTCAGCGCGGGGGCGCTTCCTCTGCCAGGTCGTCGATCGACCGATCGTCCCGCTCGGACTGGTCCCCGGTCAGCTCCTGCTCCCGGGCGGCGAACATGATCTCGCGCGACTTCCGCGTGATCTCTCTCGCGAGGCGATGGAAGGCCTCCGAGGAGATCGGCTCGCCCCGTTTGGTCCGTTCGAGCTCCCGGAGGTCCGCGACCTTTGCGAGGAGCCGGTCGGATTCGTCCGGCAGCTCGTCCTTGCGATCAGGCACCACGACCTCCTCTGGCATTGCTGCGCACGCCGATGACCGTAGGCGGCCGTGGTCGCGGCTCGGCCCTCCGCGGACCGAACGGAACGTTGCATCTCCGTGGCGACGACCCGACTCGATCGAAATCCGGAACGCGCGGCATCCCGTAGTCGGCCCCAGGATTCGAACGGATCCTCAACGAACCCACGGACAGGAGTTGCCCCATGGCCACGTACATCGATATCCACGACATCCCGGGCGTCAAGGCGGAGGGTGTCGCCGAGGCCCACGCGGCGGACGTGCGGGTCGGGCCGGCGTACGGCGTCGACTACAAGCACTACTGGGTCGACGAGCAGGCCGGCAAGGTCTTCTGCCTCGTCGACGCGCCGGATCGGGAGACCGCAACGCGGGTCCATCGCGAGGCGCACGGCCTCGAGGCGCACACCCTCCACGAGGTCGTCCAGGGCGCATAGCACCATCTCCGCGGCTCGGCCGGCGCGTCTCCCCGCGCCGGCCACGCGCCGCGTCCGGAGCGGTGCCGCACCGTCGGATCGGTCCCGCTCCTGCGACATCGCTGATAGAAGGGCTTCGAGTCCGACGAGCGCAGCCTGACGCCACCCGCGGCTAGTCTCCCGCGGGTGGATGACCCCCAGCCGACGGCAACCGACGAGCACGGCAAGCCCGCCCAGGCACGCGACGACCAGCAGGACCCCGAACGCCCGGACCCCGGCTGGCCGCGACGGCTGACGGCCGAGGTCTTCGGGACCTTCGGCCTCGTCTTCGCGGCGGCTGGCGGCGATGTCATGGCGCAGGTCAGCGGCGACCAGGTGAGCACGGCCGCTCGGGCGATTGCGCCGGCCCTGATGGTCGCCGCCCTGATCTACTCGATCGGGGACACGTCCGGCGCGCACTTCAATCCGGCGGTGAGCCTGTCGTTCGGTCTCAAGCGGCTCGTTCCCGCCTGGTGGGTCCCGGTCTACTGGCTGGCCCAGATCGGTGGCGCGGTCCTCGCCGCAGGCGTCCTCCGCATCCTGTTCGGCGCGGCGATCGAGTCCGCCGTCTCGCGGCCGAAGCTCATCGACCCGCCTGGCGCGCTCGTCCTCGAAACGATCCTCACCGTGTTCCTCGTGTCGGTCATCCTCGGCACGGCCGACCGATTCCGGGTCGTCGGCACGAATGCGGCGCTGGCCGTCGGGGCGACGATCGCGCTGTGCGGGTTGATCGCCCTGCCGGTCGAAGGTGCGTCGATGAACCCGGCGCGGTCGATCGGTCCCGCGATCGTGGCGGGCCGGCTCGACGACCTCTGGATCTATGTTGCCGGACCGATCCTGGGCGGGATCGTCGCGGTCGCCCTGACGACGTTCCTCCACGGCCCCGTCTCTCACGATGCGAAGTCGCAGGAGGCGGCGCGCGGGAGCGGCAAACCGTGATGGCCGTGCAACGCAGCCGCCGCCTATTCCCTACCGCGCGGGCAAGGGGTCCAGAGGTAGACCGGTGGCACGCACCAGGAGGACCACCCATGTCGACCCTCAGCGAGAAGAAGCGCGACAAGCTGCCGGACTCGGCGTTCGGCCTGCCTGACGAGCACAAGTACCCGATGCCGGACGAGTCGCACGCGCGGAATGCCAAGGCGCGGGCGGCTCAGCAGATCAAGAAGGGCAACCTGACGAAGGGCGAGAAGGAGAAGATCGACAAGAAGGCCGATCGGATCCTCGACGAATAGGCTCGGTCGGCGGGACGGCCGCCCCGCCGTCCGCCGGCCCCGATTCCGCCCAGGGCGGCTCCAGGCACCGAGTCGTACGATGCCGGCAGGAGGACGCTCATGATCGACGGCGACATCTTCGGACGGATCAACAGCCTCTCCGACGAGGAGGAGCACCTCTGGCAGCACGCCGGCAATGGCCACGGGCTGACGACCGAGGAGCACGAGCGCCTCGAAGCGATCCGGGTCGAGCTGGACCGCTGCTATGACCTCCTCCACCAGCGCGATGCCCGCCGAGCGGCAGGCCTCGATCCGCGCGAGGCCGCGCCTCGACCGGCCGACGTCGTCGAGGGCTACGAGCAGTAACCGCGCTTCGGCCGCGAGACGGGAGAGGCCCGCCGCGTCTGTCGTGACCCCTCAGCGGGTCAGGGTGACCTTCGAAAGACCGGCCGGGGCATCGGGGTCGTACCCGCGCCGGCGTGCCACCGCCTCCGCGAGAAGCTGGCCAGGCAGGATCGTGGCGAGGGGCGCGAGGCCCGCAGGCAGCTCCGCGGGGAGCGGAAGCCCGATCCGGTGGCCTTCGTCGACGCGCCAGTCCGACCCGGCGTCGCCGCGGCCGATCTCCCATGGGTCGCTGCCCGCTGCCCGGGCCGCTTCGATGCCTTCGTCGAGGGCAGGACCGACAGCGCCGTGAGGTCGGATCGCGAGCACGGGAACGCCGGCTCCACTCAGGACGACCGGTCCGTGGCTGAAATCGGCCGAGGAGTAGCCCTCGGCAAACAGCCGACTCGTCTCCTTCAGCTTGAGGGCCGTCTCGAGGGCGTTCGCGAAGTCGAAGCCGCGCGAGATGACGATCGACCGCTCCGAGGCCGCGAACTCGTGGACGATCGCGGCGTCGTCGTGAACGGCCGCCGTGGCGGCGTCCAGGGACGCGGCCAGGACCTCGGGCATGGATGGGAGCGCCGTGGCGAGCGCCCGGTCCGGAGCGAGCGCCGCCACGAGCGCGGCCCCGGCCGCGAGCTGGGCGACGTACGACTTCGTTGCCGCCACTGACCGCTCCTCGCCGGCCCGGCAATCGACGACGTGCTCCGCGGCCGCGGCCAGCGGCGAGGCGGCGTCGTTTGCGATCACGATCGTCGGCGCGCCGGCCGCGCGCGCCGCCTCGACGACCGCGACGAGATCCGGTGACCGGCCGGATTGCGACACTGCGACGACGACGCCGCGCTGCCAGCGGATCGAGGCGTGATAGAGGGTCGTGACGGACGGCGCAGCGAGACTCGTGGGGATCCCGAGCTCCGCCTCGATCAGGTAGCGAAGGTGGATCGCGGCGTGGTCTGAGGTACCGCGAGCGACGAGCACGACGAACGCCGGGTCGGCCGAGCGGATCGCGTCCGCCGCTTCCTCGATCTCAGCGCGGCCTTCCGCGAGGAATCGCTCCACGGCGGAGGGGATCGCGGCGATCTCGCGCCGCATGAGGGTCGGCTCGCCGGGGCCGGCGGGCGGCGAGGATTCGGCGTCGCCGGGCTCGGCAGCCTTCGGTGATGCGTCTTCGGCCATCAGATGGCGGCCCGGACCATCAACCGTTCGGAAAGAAGCGCGGGAGCCACCGCCGATTGGCGGCGAGCAGCGCATCGAGCAGCTCGTCGGCCCGCGCTGGGCCCCCGGCGAGCGGGTTCGCCGCGAGCGCCTCGCGGGCGACTCCGCGGTCGCCACTGATCGCCGCGCGGATCGCGAGTCGCTCGTAACGCTTGACGCGGAGCACGAGGTCGGCCTGTGCTTCCGAGAGCGGCGCCTGCGGCAGCGGGTGCGCGCCCTCGCGGTCGACCCGGGCCGGGATCTCGACGACGTCGTCCCGCTCCAGGCCCGGCAGGCAGCCCTCATTGACGACGTCGACGACCTGGAGGTCTCCGCGACTGTCGGTCAGCGAGGCGATCAGCTGGGCGGCCGCCTCGCTGTAGAAGGCTCCGCCGCGATGCTCGAGCAGCTCTGGCTTCGTGTCGAGGGTCGGGTCGCGATACATCTCGAGCAGGTCCCGCTCGATCGCCATGACCTCCTCGGCACGCGTCGGCTTCGTCTTTGCCTCGGCCACGACCGCCGCCTCGTCGTCGTAGTAGCGCAGGTAGTAGGACGGGATGACGCGCTCACTCCGAAGACGTTCGACGGGGACGCCAACGTCCTCGGCGATCGATTCCGCGTCCTCGTCGATCAGCTCCGGCAGCCGGTCGACACCGTCGACCCGGACGGCCCGGATCCACGTGAGGTGGTTCAGCCCGACCTGCTCCAGCTCGATCCGCTCCGGCTCGACGCCGAACCGCTTTGCGAACCGCCGCTGGAACCCGATCGCGACGTTGCACAAGCCGAGACTCCGATGGCCGGCATCGGCGAGCGCCTGGCTGACGATCCCGACGGGGTTGGTGAAGTCGACAATCCAGGCGTTCGGTGCCGATCGCGCCCGGGCAACCTCGGCGAGCTCCAGGACCACGGGAACCGTCCGGAGCGCCTTGGCGAACCCGCCGGCGCCGACCGTCTCCTGGCCGACGAGCCCGTATGTCGGAGGCAGGGTCTCGTCACCGAAGCGCGCCTGCTGACCTCCGACGCGGAGCTGGAAGAGGACGGCATCGGCGCCGTCAAGAGCGCGATCCCGATCCGCCGTGCGGACCACTTTCCCCGTCCAGCCCTGACGGGCAAGCATCCGCTCGGCGAGACCGCCGACGATCTCCAGCCGCTCCGGATCGATGTCCAGCAGCGCGATCTCGTCGATCGCGATCCGATCCGTGCGCCGGGCGATGCCGTCGACGAGCTCCGGCGTGTAGGTGCTGCCGCCGCCGACGACCGCGAGCTTCAGGCCCATGCTCACCTCGTGCGCGGGTCCCTCGGAGCCGGCCGCGCCGACGCCCGTCTTGACAACTTGCTTATAACGTTATCAGCATTGACGTGTCGCGCAAGGGGTCCCCGCCCGAGACGGCGTTCGTCGCGGATGGGTGCGTCAGCGCAAGGCGGAGCCGAGCACCGGAGCGAGCGGGCTTGAAGGCCCGTGAGCGAGGAGCACAGGCTCCAACGTGGCGATGGCGCCCAGGCGTGACAGTCAATGAACCGGCCGCGTACCCAGGAACCGCTCCCTCTCGAGGCTCGCCCGCAGCATGGCCCGCTTCCGACTCGAGCTCGGTCCCGTCCCGCTGCATCACCAGGTGTACCTGGATCTTCGCGCGGCGCTCGACGCCGGCGAGTGGCGACCGGGCGACCTCCTCCCGCCGGAGCGCCAGCTCGCCGTGCGCTATGGCTGCAGCCTGATCACCGTCCGGCGCGCCCTCTCCGAGCTCACCCGCGAGGGTCGCCTCGAACGCACCCGCGGTCGCGGGACGACGGTGCTCCGGCCGCGCATCGAGCGCGACTTCGCGGGAACGATGAGCTTCGCGGAGGAGATGCAGGATCGCGGGCTGGACCCGGCGACGCGGGTGCTAGCGGCCAGACCGGAATCAGCGGGCGAAGGCGTCGCGAATGCCCTCGGCATCGAGGCCGGCTCGCCGACGCTCTACGTCGAGCGGCTGCGGGTCGCCGACGGTGAGCCGCTCCTCCTCGAGCAGGTCCACCTGCCGGCCGAACGCTTTCCCGGTCTCCTCGCCTCGGACCTCGAGCACGGCTCGCTGTACGACCTGCTCACCCAGCGCTATGGGGCACGGATCGTGCGTGCCCGCGAGGCGCTGGAGCCCGTGCTGCTGCACGCCCGCGAGGCGCGGCTGCTCGGCCGGCCGGCGCGAAGCCCTGCCCTGCTCATCGAGGGCATCGCCTTCAGCTCCGACGGTCAGCCGGTCGAGTTTTCGCGGAGCTACGTCCGCGGCGACCGGACCCGCTACTACATCGAGCGCATCGTGGTCCGCCGCAGCTGGCAGACCGATCCGAACGAGCCAGTTCCGCAATCGGCGTCGCCATCGACGACGGCCGCCCCGAGCGTGGTCACGACGAGCTGACCCCGCGAAACCAGCTGGTGGGACCCAGGAGGAGGAGCTTCATGGCACCGCGTCTCTCCCGTTCGGGCGTCATCCTGACGGCCCTCGCCGTGATCGCGACGGCATGCGGCGGTTCGACACCGCAGTCGCCGACGACGAGCGCAGCCGCGCCATCGGCGTCTTCCGTCGAGGCGTCGCCCAGCCAGGTCGCGGTCGTCAGCCAGGCTCCAGCTACGGTTCCGCCTGGCGGCCCGATCGAGATCCGTTGGTTCTGCTGCCTCGGCGGCGGTGACGATCCCAGCCAGCAGACGACGTTCAAGCAGGTCATTGCGGACTTCAACAGCTCGCATCCGAACATCAAGGTCGTCTTCGACTACACGGCGTACAGCGGCGCCCGCGACGCCTTCGCAACGCGGGTCGCGTCAGGCAACCCGCCGGACATCGTCGGGCCGCTCGGCGTGGGCGGCGCGAACGCGTTCGAGGGGCAGTGGCTCGACCTGACGCCGAACATCCAGAAGAACAACATCGACCTTTCGGGCTTCGACCAGGGCGTCATCAACCTCTACAAGGCAGGCGGCGGAGCCCAGCTCGGGATCCCGTTCGCGGTATACCCCTCCGAGCTCTACTACCAGCCCGACATGTTCGACGCGGCGGGCCTGAACCCGCCGCCGGACAGCTACGGGACGCAGTACCAGATGCCGGACAACTCGATGGTCGACTGGAACTACGACACTGTCCGCCAGATCGCGATGCAGTTGACGGTCGACAAGGCAGGCAAGAACGCCACCGACCCGGCGTTCAACGCGAAGCAGATCGTCCAGTACGGCTTCGAGCCTCAGCGAGACGACCTTCGGACGATGGGCGCCGCGTACTTCGGAGCCGGCAAGTTCCTCGCGGACGACGGCAAGACGGCGCAGATCCCGGACGCCTGGGCGGCGGCCTGGAAATGGATCTACGCGGGGATGTGGACGGACCATTTCATCCTCACGGGCCCGGCCTACAACAGCCAGACCTTCAATGGCGGCGGCTATGCCTTCAACTCCGGGCACGTCGCGATGCAGGAAAACTTCCTCTGGAACGTGTGCTGCGTGACGGAGGCGGGCGGCAACTGGAACCTCGCGGCGCTGCCGTCCTACAACGGCCAGGTCACTGCGCCGATGAATGCCGACACGTTCCGGATCACCAAGGGCACGAAGCATCCGGACGAGGCATTCACCGTGCTGCAGTACCTCGTCCTCGGCGATGCGCACCAGAAGATGCTGAACTCGATCTCCGGCTTCCCGGCCCTGAAGGCCGAGCAGCCCGGCTTCTTCACGCAGCTCGAGCAGCAGAAGGACGACAAGGGCAAGCTGATCTACCCACCGGACGTGAACTGGAAGGTCGCCAGCGACGCGATCCAGTACGCGGACATCAACCCCAACTCCGAGAACACGATGCCGAACTACAACAAGTCGCTCGACATCCTGGCGAAGTACCTGACCCGGTGGACGAGCACGCCTGGCCTCGACATGGATAACGAGCTCAACACCCTGAAGCAGGATCTCCAGACGACGTGGAACGCAGCGTCGTGAGCTCCGTGGAGCCGCGACAGACACCCCTTCCGCGTTGACGGTCCTGTCGCTGCCCCGTCGCCGGACGGGCCGCTCGCCGATGGCTCGGCGAGAGGCCCGTTGGGCGGTCATCTTCATCTCGCCATGGATCATCGGATTCCTGGCCTTCACCCTCCTCCCGATGATCGCGACGTTCGTGTTCACCTTGACGAACGTCAATCTCAACCAGAAGGAACCCCTTCACTTCGTGGGTCTGGACAACTACCGGGCCGTGCTCGGCGACCGGGGGACGTGGGACTCGCTTGCGGTAACCCTCAAGTTCGCGGCGATCTCGTTGCCGGTTGCGGTGCTCCTCCCCCTCGCCGTCGCCCTGCTGCTGAACAGTCGACACCTGCGGTTCTCGGGGCTGTTCCGGGTCCTGATCTTCATGCCCTACGTCGTGCCCTTCGTCGCGGGCGTCCTGATCTGGCAATCCATGCTGAACGTCGACAGCGGCTGGATCGACCAATTCCTCAAGCTCATCGGCATCTCCGACCCGCCGAACTGGTTGCAGGACCCGACGTGGGTCTACCCCGGCCTGGTGCTCCTCGGGATCTGGGGCATCGGTGGCGGGGTGATCGTCTATTCGGCCGGGCTGCGCGGCATCCCCACCGACTACTACGACGCGGCCCGGATCGACGGCGCCGGCGTGTGGGCGTCCTTCCGGCACGTGACCTTGCCGCTGCTGTCGCCGGTGCTCTTCTACACGCTGATCCTTGCCGTGGTCGAGGTGCTCCAGTACTTCCTCGTTCCCCTGGTCCTGAATCAGGGGACGGGCGAGCCCGGCGGCTCGACGCTCTTCCTGAACCTCTACATCTACAAGAACTTCTTTGCCTACCAGGCGATGTCGTACGGCGCGACGCTCGCGTGGCTCCTGTTCGGCCTGACGCTCCTCGTGACGCTGATCGTCTTCCTCTCGGCCCGGCGCTGGGTCTACTACGCGGGTGAGCGCTGATGGCCGTCGGTCCCGACGCGACGCCGGTCGGAGCTGTCGGATCGACCCACCCGCAGCTTCTCGGATTCCTTCGCCGCGGCCGGAACCGGACGCGCCGCCGACCCGCCGAGCGGGGCAAGTCCTTCGCCGTGACCTTTTTTGCAGTCGTCGTCGTCGCGGTGTTCCTGTCACCGCTCGTGCGGTCGCTCACGCTCTCGATCAAGAGCCCGCAGCAGGTCTCGGCGGTCGACTCCCCGCTGTGGCCGACCAGCCCGTTGACATTCACCTATCGCGACCGCGACTACCCGGTCTACGAGGTGCCGCTTCCCGGTGGCACGACGAAGCAGCTCGCCCTCGTCAAGAAGGGCCTCCGCCAGAGCTCCTTCGCGGACCCGTCTGATCCGAACGTCCAGACCGCGCCACTCATCAAGTGGGATGGCTCCTGGCGGGACCTGACCGGTGTCCAGATCCTCGACCCGCATTTCGAGAACTACGCGAATGTGTGGAACGAGATCAACTACCCGCGACTGCTCCTGAACACGATCCTCATTGCCCTCATCGGGATGATCGGGACCGTCGTGTCGTGCACCCTCGTGGCCTACGGCTTCGCCCGATTCCGGTTTCCCGGCCGGAGCCTGCTGTTCCTGCTCGTGATTGCCACGATCTTCCTGCCGGCCGCGGTCACCACGATCCCGACCTACACGCTCTTCCTGAAGATCGGCTGGGTCGGCACGTGGCTCCCGCTCCTCATCCCGACGTTCTTCGCCAATGCCTACGACGTCTTCCTTCTCCGCCAATACCTGCTGACGATCCCCAGGGAAATGGACGAGGCAGCCGCGATCGACGGGGCCGGGCCGTTCCGGACTCTGATCTCCGTGATCATCCCGCAGGCCTGGCCGGTGATCATCGCCGTGGCGATCTTCCACCTCGTCTATTCGTGGAATGACTTCTTCGGGCCGCTGATCTACCTTTCCGGCTCGCCGGATCTCCAGACCGTTGCCGTGGGTCTCGCCAGCTTCTCGGGAGCGCGAGTCGCACTCGACCCCGGGCTGATCCAGGCAGCGACGCTGATGACCCTCGTGATCCCCGTCCTGCTGTTCCTGATCTTCCAGCGCGTGTTCGTCCGGGGCGTGGTGATCACCGGGGTCGAGAAATAGGCGGTCTGCGCGTCGCGCTCACGTTCGACGCCGAGCACCCGGATCGCGAGCACCGCCCGGCCGTCGCCGACGGGATCCTCGACCTGCTCGCCGAGCGAGCCGTGACCTCCAGCTGGTTCCTCCAGGGTCGCTGGGTGGAGGCGCACTCCGCGACCGCTCGGCGCGTCGCCGCCGACGGCCATCTCGTCGGGAATCACACCTTCTATCACGCGCGTCTGCCGCTCCTCACGGCCCCCGGGATCCGGACCGATGTCCGGTCGGCGGAGCGGGTGATCCGGGACGTTGTCGGCGTCGATCCGCGGCCGTGGTTCCGCTCGCCGTTCGCGGCCGGAGCGCGGGACCGGCGGATCCAGGCGGTGATCGCCGGGCTGGGCTATCGCGAGATCCGCCAGGATGTCGTGCTCGACGACTGGGAGCCCGACCGGGCCGGAGCGGTGATGGCGGCGGACGCGCTGCGACTCGTTCCGGCCGTGGGCGATCCCGCGGTCGTCCTGTTCCACGCCTGGCCGCCCGGGACGCGCGAGGCGCTGCCGGCGATCATCGACGGCCTCCGTGAGCAGGGGGCGCGGTTCGTCCGGCTCGACGAGCTGACGGACGATGAGCTGGATGCCGTGGGCCGGGGGATGGCCGACGAGAGCGGCGCCTCGACTCCGAACGCGTCGCCGCTCGCTGCGGCGCCGGGATGACGACGGCCGACGAGACGATCCTTGCCGTCGACGGCGGCAACTCGAAGGCCGACGTCGCCCTCGTCCGCGCGGACGGAACGCTGCTTGCCGCGGTTCGCGGCCCGTCGATCTCCCACCAGGTCGTGCCTCTCGATGAGGCTGCCCGTCGCCTCGAGTCGCTCGTCCGACGCGCTGCCGCCGACGCGGGCCTCGCCGGGATCCCGCCGCTCCGCCTCGCGGTTCATTGCCTCGCCGGCGCGGACTATCCGGAGGACGTCCGACAGCTCCGCGGTGCCTTCGGGCGGGCCGTGCCGGCCGCGGACGTGCTCGTCCTCAACGACACGTTTGCCGCGCTGAGAGCCGGCGCGACCCGTCCCTGGGGGATCGCCCTGATCTGCGGCCAGGGCATCAACGGCGCCGCGGTCGGCGTCGACGGGAAGCGGGTCCGGTTCGCGGGCGTGGGCTCCATCGCTGGGGACTGGGGCGGGGCGGGGTCCGTCGGCATGGCCGGGCTCGGGGCGGCGGCGCGAGCCCGGGACGGCCGCGGGCCGCGAACGGCTCTCGAATCCACGATCCCGGCAGCCGTCGGTCTCCGACGTCCGGAGGCGGTGACGCGCGCCTACTACACGGGGCGACTCGACGAGCGCCGGATCGGCGAGCTCGCGCCGGTGGTCTTCGCGACGGCGATGGAGGGGGACGCCGTCGCCCGGTCGATCATCGACCGGCTCGCGGACGAGCTCGTCGGGATGGCGGCGGCGCTCGCCCGGCGTGCGCACCTCGTCCGGCAGGCACCGGAGGTGGTCCTCGGCGGTGGCGTCTTCCGAACGCCGGACGTCGACTTCCACGGACGGATCGAAGCGGGCATCCGCTCGGCAATCCCGGCGGCGACCAGGATTCCGCTCGGCGCGCCGCCGGTGCTGGGCGCCGCGCTCATCGGACTGGACGCCCTGGCGGGTGGTGACGAGCGCGGCGAGCGCGCCGATACCTCGACTCCCACCGGGGCGCTCGATCCCGCCGTGGCCGAGTGCGCTCGCGAGCAGCTCCACCGCTGGGCCGCCACAGCGCGCGTTGTCACGGCGTCGTAACCGCGAGATCCGGCCGTCGTCTGCGCGCTCTCGGCGGACGAATGGCATCCTTCCGCAAGTTCTTCCCTCCCCGGAGTCAGCTTTGTACGACGCTCCGCGCGCCGCGCGCCCCGTCCAGCCCGTCGAGCCGAGGACCTCGCCGTCCGCGGCCGGCTGGCTGGCCCTCGTCATCTTCGGCGCCCTCGCCGCGGTCGCCCTGGTGGGCGCGATCGGCGCGGTGGCAGCGTTCTCCCGGCTCACGGACGGGCTGCCCGCCGTCGACCAGCTCGACAAGATCACGTTCTCCCAGCAGTCGATCGTCTACGACCGGACCGGCAAGATCGAGCTCGCCCGGTTCGGCGGCGAGCACCGCGAGGTGGTCGCGTTCAAGGACATCCCGCCGATCGTGCTCGACGCCCAGACGGCGGTCGAGGACAAGACCTTCTGGGAGAACTCGGGGTTCGACCCGCTCGCGATCGTCGCGGCCGGGATCGACAGCCTCCGCGGCAACAGCCGCGGCGCGTCGACGATCACCCAGCAGCTGGTCCGCCAGCGGCTGCTGGACCCGGCACTCGTCCAGGACCCACACCGGACGTTCGAGCGCAAGCTCAAGGAGATCATCCAGTCGGTCCGGCTCACCGAGACGTACCCGGGCGTCGAGGGGAAGCAGCGGATCATCGCGGCCTACCTGAACCAGAACTACTACGGCAACCAGGCGTACGGCGTGAAGGCGGCCGCGAAGGTCTACTTCGGAATCGACGACCTTTTCAAGCTGACGCCGGCCCAGGCGGCGATCCTCGCCGGGCTGCCGAAGTCGCCGTCGAACTACGACCTCGTGCGGAATGCGGAGGCGGTCGGCTGCCTCGCGCCGCCAGCGGATCCTGAAGCGGACTGCCCGCCCGAGAAGACCGAGCTGCAGGTGCCCGCGGACGCGCCGATCGTCCTCCGCCGCAACCAGATCCTCAACCTCCTCGCCGACGGCCGGACCACGCTCTCGGGCAACACCTACTCCCCGGACGAGCTCCGGGCGGCGACGAAGGATCCGGTCATCGTCGTTCCGCAGACAAACCCCCGATGGCTCGCTCCGCACTTCGTGTGGGCCGTCCAGCAGGAGCTGTCCGACCGGATCTGCGGTCCGGAGGTCCCGACGTGCGACGAGCTCGAGCACGGCGGCCTGACGATCACGACCACGCTCGACGCCAATCTCCAGAAGGTGGCCGAGCGTTGGGTCCAGGCGGCCGCGGTGGTCCCGAACAGCCGCAACCCGACGACCGTCGCCCGGCAGCTCCAGGTCCCCTACGCCCAGTGGATGAAGAACCTCCGGGGGAAGGACATCAACAACGGCGCGATGGTCGTCCTCGACTACCAGACGGGCGAGCTCGTTGCCTACGTCGGCAGCGCGAACTACTACTCGGCGAAGAGCACGAAGCAGTTCCAGCCCAAGTTCGACGTCGTCGGCAGCGGCTTCCGCCAGCCGGGCTCCGCGTTCAAGCCCTTCAACTACCTCACCGGGATCGACGACAAGAAGATCACCGCCGGCTCGATGTTCATGGACACCGCGACGGACTTCGGTGGCAACTACACGCCGTCGGACGCGGACAACCTCGAGCGCGGACCCGTGCGGGTCCGGAACGCCCTCCAGTTCTCGCTGAACATCCCGTCCGTCAAGGCGGCCCAGGTCAACTCACCGGAGCACCTGTTCGCCCGCGCCCAGGACTTCGGCATGGTCTTCCAGACCGACAAGCCGACGGCAGGCCTCTCGATGGCCCTCGGCGTCCAGGAGGTTCGGCCGGTCGACCTGATCACGGCCTACGGGACGCTGGCGAACGGCGGCAAGAAGACCGGCCACACGACGATCCTGTCGGTCCGCGACCAGACCGGCAAGGACGTCGTCCCACCACACGAGAAGCCGGCGGGTGAGCAGGTCGCGAGCCCCCAGGGCGCGTTCATCCTCACGGACATCCTGGCGGGCAACACGACGCCGCGCGTCAATCCGTTCTGGGGCAAGTTCGAGGTGACGGGGCCGGGGAACAAGCATCGCCCCGCGACACTCAAGACCGGCACGAACAACGACGCGAAGGACCTGAATGCCTACGGCTTCATCGCTCCCCCGACGGATGACGAGCGGGCGAACGGTCAGTACGCGCTCGCGGTCGGAGCCTGGGTCGGGAACAGCGACAACACGCCGGTGTCGACGCCGAGCCGGCCCGTCTTCTCGATCGACGTCACGACCTACATGTGGCAGGGCTTCATGCAGCAGGCGACGTCCAAGTGGGCGATCGATGACTTCGCCGTCCCGGATGGGGTCGTCCAGGCGAAGATCGATCCGTTCACGGGCCTGAAGGCGAGTGGTGGCGGCCGGTCGATCGACGAGTGGTTCATCGCCGGCACGGAACCCAGGGCCGCCGTCCCGGACGGGACCTGCGGTAGGGACGTCCTCAGCCTCGATGGCATCTGGGAAGGGCAGTTCCAGAACTGGCTCTCGGCCGACGAGGATTGGATCGCCCGCGCCCAGCGCGGCGCGGGGACGTCCGGCGGCGTCAATCACACCCGCACGGCCTTCTTCTACAACGGCCAGTTCCGTCCCTTCGGGGCGTCGTGGGGCGCGATCGTCACCGGTGCGGGCTGCGGCGCACCGAGCCCCACCGTGACCTGCTATCCCGTCCCGACGCCGGACGCGAGCGGGGTCACGCCGTCGTTCGAGATCCCGTCCGCGGATCCCTCGGCGAACATCGTGTTCGAGCCCTGCGCGCCGCCGTCGACGGAGCCGTCGCCGTCGGCATCCGAAGGTCCATCGGAGGCGCCGTCCGCGCCCCCCTCCGCAGAGGCCACCCCGACGCCGACCGCCACGCCGACGGCGACGCCCACCGCCACGCCGACCCGAACACCGACGCCGACACCGCCGCCCACCCCTACGCCGACGCCCGCGGCCTCGTCGGGACCGTCGGCTGCCGCTGCCGTCGGGAGCGGCCCGCCCGGCTGACGACATCCGAACGTCACCGACGCGACGAACAATCAGCGACATGAGTGAACGCACGCTGCCGGCACCCGTCCGGTCGAGTCAGAAGGACGCTGGCGCTGTCTCGCCCGACGCTCGCCGAGCGTCGCGCCTCCGTGGGCCCGTCGCGGGCGGAGTCGGCGCGCTGGCCGGGATCGGCTTGTCGGAGCTCGTCTCCGGATTCCTCGGCGGACCATCCGTGCTCGCGGCGATCGGCTCGTTCGTCATCGACCATCAGCCGGCTGGAGCCAAGGACGTCGTCGTCGGGCTGTTCGGAACCAACGACAAGCTCGCCCTCGAGACATTGATCGTGGTGCTCGCCGTCGTCGTCGGCGCGATCCTCGGCGCGATCGCGGATCGTCGTTCGTTCGGGATCGCGGCAATCGGTTTCGGAGCGTTCGGCGTGGCGGGGTTCTTTGCCGCCCTCGCCTCGCCCGCAGCGTCGCCGACGACCGCGCTCATCGTCGCGGCGGTCGCGGCGACAGCCGGTGTCCAGGTAATGTCCTTCCTCCTTGCGACGGCCCGTCCGACGACGACGGCCCGCGACCGCGCTCCAGCGCGGAACAGCCGACGCGCGATGACGATGCCGGACTGGTCGCGCCGGAGCTTCCTGATCCAGGCCGGCGGCGTGGCCGTCGCCTCGACCGCGGCGGGTCTGGTCGGCCGGCGGCTGCTCGACGGCGGCTCGGTTCCCACAAGCGGCGGCAGTGGCGGGACGGCGCTGCCAGCGCTCCCGCGCCCTTCCGAGACAGCGACGATCCCGGCGGGTGCGGAGCTCAGCGTTCCCGGCGTGTCGCCGCTCGTCGTCCCGAACGAGCGCTTCTACCGGATCGACACCGCCCTGATCACCCCGAGCGTCGACACAGCGAGCTGGCGCCTGCGAATCCACGGTCTCGTCGACCGCGAGGTGACGCTTTCCTACAAGGATCTCGCGGAGCTGCCGCTCATCGAGCAGTACGTCACGATCGCCTGCGTGAGCAACGAGGTCGGTGGGAACCTCGTCGGCAACGCGAAGTGGACGGGAGTCCGGCTCCGGGACGTGCTCGCGATGGCGGGCGTCCAGCCGACCGCGACCCAGCTCGTCGGCCGGTCCGTTGACGGCTGGACCGCGGGGATGCCGACTGCCTGGGTGATGGACCCGAGCCGCGAGCCGATGGTCGCACTCCAGATGAACGACGCTCCCCTGCCCCGGATCCACGGCTATCCGGCCCGCCTGATCGTCCCGGGGCTGTACGGCTACGTGTCGGCGACGAAGTGGCTCGGCGAGCTCGAGCTGACGACGCTCGAGGCCTTCAACGGCTACTGGGTGCCCCTCGGCTGGTCGAAGAACGGGCCGATCCTCACCCAGTCGCGGATCGACACGCCCCAGAGCGGGCAGTCCATCGCCCGAGGCAGGATCGCGATCGCGGGCGTCGCCTGGGCACCGGATCGTGGCGTCAGCAAGGTCGAGGTCTCGATCGACGGCGAGTGGCACGAGGCGACGCTCTCGACGCCGATCTCCGACGCGACGTGGGTCCAGTGGCTCTACGCCTGGGACGCGTCGAGCGCCGTCCCCGGGCCGCATCCCATCGAGGTCCGGGCGACCGACGGAACCGGCGCCGTGCAGACATCCGATCGCACGCCGCCGGCCCCCGATGGCGCTCGCGGCCACCACTCGATCCTGGTCAGCCTCGCCTGAGGCGACGGCCCGACCCCCCTCCCGAGCCGTCGGCAGTGCGAACGGCGGGATGACGGTACAGTCCCGTAGATGCCACGCCGCCTCTTCGATTTCGACCCGCCGGACCGCTTCGTCGCGGGCACCGTCGGCCAGCCGGGCAGCCGGACGTTCTACCTCCAGGCCCGCCGCGGCGGCCAGGTCGTCTCGGTCGTCCTCGAGAAGGTCCAGGTCGCGGTGCTCGCGGAGCGACTCGGGGTTCTCCTCGACGAGCTCGAGAACCGCGGCATCAGTCTGGCGACCGCCCCTGCGCCGCCGGAGCCGCTGCCGCTGGATGAGCCGATCGACGAGGCGTTCCGGGCGACGACCCTGACCCTCGGCTGGGACGGTGACGCCGAGCGGGTCCTCGTGGAGGCGCGCGCCCAGGGCGACGACGACGAGGAGGACGAGGACGACGCCGACGACGAGGTTGCGGACGAGGACGAGGAGCCCGAGACGGTGATCGACCTCTCCTCGATCGAAGGCCTCGCCGGATCGCGCGGCACCGAGCTCCTTGCCGCGTTCGAGGGAGTCGACGAGGACGAGGAGGACGCGCCGGACACGCTCCGCGTCCGGCTGACGCCGGCCCTCGCGCGGCGCTTTGCCAACCAGGCGCTCACCGTCGTCGCGGCCGGTCGCCTGCCGTGTCCGCTGTGCGGCCAGCCGCTCGATCCGCAGGGCCACATCTGCCCCCGGCGGAACGGCCACTACGTCAACTGACGGACGCTCCTGCAGACGCTGAGCTGGCAATGATCGACACCGTCCGCGCGCTCGAGGTTCTCGCCGACGGCGACATCGAGATCGTCGGGCGCCTCGTCGGCTCGTCGAACCACGCGATGCTCTGCCGGGTCCGGCTCGCCTGCCCGGGTCCCGAGGAGATGATCGAGATCGAGGCCGTCTACAAGCCGACCGCCGGCGAACGGCCCCTCGACGACTTCCCCGATGAGACGCTGTCGCGGCGGGAGGTCGCCGCATTCCTGACGAGCGAGGCGATCGGCTGGTCGATCGTGCCGCCGACGATCCGCCGCGACGGACCCTTTGGCGACGGCTCGCTCCAACTCTGGATCGATGTCGACCCGACGGTCGATGTCGTCGGCATGGTCCTCGGCGACGATCCGAGGCTGCGCCGGATCGCGGTGTTCGACGCCGCGGTCAACAACACCGATCGCAAGGGCGGGCACCTCCTGCCGGTCACTGGCGGGCACGTCTACGGCGTCGACCATGGCGTCACCTTTTCGACCGTCCCGAAGCTCCGGACGGTCCTGTGGGGCTGGCGCGGTCGACCGTTCAGCGCAGACGAGCGGGCCGGCCTGGCCCGCCTCGCGGACGCCCTGCGGAGCGACCTCGCCCGCGATCTCGCCGGGCTGCTGTCACGCGCGGAGATCGCGGCGACCCGCCGACGCGTCGACGTCCTGCTGGAGCACGGTCGATTCCCGCAGCCGCGTCCCGACTGGCCCGCGATCCCCTGGCCGCCGTTCTGAGGTCGTTCCCGGAGCCGCCGGCGCGTGATACGGCGTCGCAACCGTTGCGTGGAAGGCGGCCGCGCGATGGTGACGGCGCTGCGGCGAGGATGTGGCTTGTGAGCA
Source organism: Chloroflexota bacterium (assembly GCA_042408445.1). Classification (GTDB taxonomy): domain Bacteria; phylum Chloroflexota; class Limnocylindria; order Limnocylindrales; family CSP1-4; genus CF-46. The sequence continues at coordinate 41,332 of JBHORC010000004.1, read as the reverse complement.
GCCGAACAACCTGGTGGGGCGACGCCGTCCGCGGCGCGATCGCGGGCGGCGTCGCGACGTGGCTCATGGACAAGGCGACCACCGGCCTCCAGCAGGCCGAGTCGAAGCCCGCCAGCGAGCGCGAATCAGCAGCACGTCCCAACGGCCAGTCATCGGTCGCGAACCTGGTCGATCGGCTCGACGAACGACTGTCCCTCGAGCTCGACCCACCGACGAAATCCCGTCTCTCCGAGATCGTCCACTACGGCCTCGGCGTCCTGCCGGGCGCTCTCTACGGAGTGCTCCGGCGGCGCGTCCCGCTCGTGGGTGCGGCGCGAGGGCTTGCCTTCGGCGTGGTCCTGTGGGCGCTCAACGACGAATGGGCGAACACGACTCTCGGTTTGTCAGGACCCGTCCGGGCGTACCCGCTCGAGACCCATCTCCGCGGTGCTGTCGGCCACCTCGTGCTGGGCGGCGCAACCGACACGACGCTCGACGTGCTCGGCGGCTGACGCCGCGCGGCTGCCCGTCAGACGCCGGACGACTCGGCCCTGTAGACGCCGCTAGCTGCCGTCCGGCGGGCGAAGCCTCCGGCGGGTCTGGACCTCGACCCGGCTGTCAGGCTGCTCCTGCGCCGGATGCTCGACCAGGGCGATGAGGCGGCTGGCCATGAACCGGCCAGTGCGAACGGGCGTGCCACCGCGTGTGACCTCGCTCACCTCGACGACGCCGCGCGCGGTCGTGACCTCCAGCCGCCGGCCGTTCTTCGACGCGACGATGTCGAACGTCTGCGTCCCCTGCCCCGTGTCGACGACCACCTCGACCCGATCGCCCTTCATGCGCGCACGGTAGCACCGCGCCGCCAAGAGTCGGCAGGGGCCCGTCCCGCCCACCCGTCCACGCTCGGGAGACTCATTTGACAGCGTCGGTCGCCTTTGGCGGCCGCGACGCCCGCATCCCCCTGGTTCGGGCGAGAGTTAGCCCCCAGCGGCAAATATTCTCCCTGAGGACGGTCGTTCGCCGCTCCGCAGGCGCCAAAGAGCGTCACGGCTGCCATATGAGCCCGCAGCCGCTCGCGGCGTGCGGCGCGCCGCCCGCGACAGCGAGCATCGCAGCCGGCAACGCACCCACTGTCGTCCAGCCGCGACAGCTTCCACCACGCGATTGCATTCGTCGCGGAGGGCGTGCCGGGGAAAGGCGCCGGAGAGGACCGGAGCGAGCGCACCTGAAGGTGCGTGAGCGGGGACCGCAGCCGGCAACGAATCCCTGGCGCGTCCGCCGCGACAGCCGTTCGGCTCGCGATTGCATTCGTCGCGGATGGGCGGCGCTGGGAAGGCGCCGCCGAGAAGCGGAGCGAGCGCACTTCAGGGTGCGTGAGCGAGGACCGCAGCCGGCAACGAATCCCTGGCGCGTCCGCCGCGACAGCCCCTACGCGCGGACTTCCTGCCTCATGAATCGGACATACGCCAGCGCGAAGCAGGCAACCGTGATCGCCACCATCGTGACGAGGTGCGGCCAGACGAGCAGCAGGCTCTGGTCGAACGACTGCAGGGACGGAATGCGCTGCTGGAGCTGCTCGTACTGGCCGATCGTGGCCGGGGTCGTCACCGACGCGACCTGCGGGCTGAGGATCGCCGCCGACGCCTCGCGATACAGCGTGTCCGGGAGCAGGCGCGTGATCGTCTGCTGGATCCCCGCGTTGTGCAGGTATTCGTCGGCATTGCCGGACAGCGGCGCGACGAACCCGCCGATCACCTGGGTGATGAGGCCCCCGAAGAACGTCGCGACAAGCCACACGCCGAACGCGATCAGCGCGGACGTCGCGGCGCTCCGGACGAGGACCGAGAGCAGGAGCCCGAACGCGAGCCACAGCGCGATGTACACGAACGTGAACAGCAGCCAGGCGATGATCCGGAGCAGCTCCTCGGCGCTCGGGACGATGCCGAGGCGGATGATCCCGAACGCGCCGATCAGCACGACGATGAACGTCAGGACCAGGCCGATCACCGCGAGGCCGGCCGCGAACTTGCCGTTGATCACGTCGTCGCGATAGATCGGTTGGGACAGCAGCCGCGGCAGCGTTCCCCGGGCTCGCTCGCCGTTGACCGCATCGAACGAGAACGCGATCCCGAGCAGCGGTCCCACGATCGCCACGAACGACCAGGCGCCAGGGATCTGGACGCCGGTGTCGGCGACCGGCGGCGCGACGGTGAACAGGAACAGGAAGATCGACGACCTGCCGGTCACCTGTGAGGCGGCGGCCCGGATCGCGTCCGCGGCGAAGTACATCGGGATCAACGCCGCGAGCCCGAGCACGATCAGGAGCACGACGAAGCGCGCCGACCAGAGGTGGTCCGCGAACTCCTTGCCGGCGACGACCATCCAGCCGGCATGCGGCAACGAGCGCTCGCGACGCGAGGGAATCGCCCCGTCAGCGCGGCGCGACGGCGAGTCGCCGCCACGGCCGCCCGCCCCGCGGTCGTCGACCGACTCGAGCGGTGCGCTGCCCGGAACCGGTGCGCTGCCGGCCGTCATCGGACGTCCCTCGCATGACCATGGGCGGCTCGTTCGACCGCCCGCCGGTAGATCTCCTCGAGCGACGGGGCAAGTGGCCGAACCGCGGTCAGGTCCAGACCGGTCGACGCAGCCGCCGCCAGGATCTGGCGACGGACGCGGGTGTCGTCGCTCGCCGGCCGGACGCCGACCACCCACGGGTCGGATGGTCGACGCGGCTCGGTCGTCTCCACGACGCCCGGAATCGCGCTCAGCACCTCCCGAACCCGCTCGCGGCCGCCCTCCGCCGGTGGCTGGATCTCCGCCTCGACGTGGGCGATGTCGTCACCGAACCGCGTCGCGAGCTCCCGCATCGTTCCCTGGCCGATCAGGCGGCCGGCGGCAAAGATCCCGATCCGGTCGCACACGGACTGGACCTGGTTCAGGAGATGGCTCGACAGGAGGATCGCCATGTTCCGCTCGCGGACGAGCGCACGAAGGAGGTCGAGGATCTCGGTCACGCCGAGCGGGTCGATGGCGGTCGTCGGCTCGTCGAGGATCAGCACGTCGGGATCCTTGACGAGGGCATCCGCGATGCCGAGCCGCTGGAGCATGCCGCGCGAGTAGGTCTCAGTCCGGTCATCGGCACGAGCGGTGAGCCCGACCTGCTCGATCGCCTCGTCGATCGCCGGCTCGCCCTCGCGGTCCGGGATGCGGTTGAGCCGGGCCGTGTAGCGAAGATTCTCGCGACCGCTCAGGTCGCCGTAGAAGCCGACGGCGTCGGGGAGGTAGCCGACCCGGCGCTTCACCTCGAGCGGCCGACGGGCCGGATCCAGCCCGACGACCCGGGCCTGGCCATCGCTCGGCTCGGTGAGCCCGAGCAGCATGAGGATCGTCGTCGTCTTCCCGGCACCGTTCTGGCCGAGCAAGCCGAAGATCTCGCCGGCCTGGACCTCGAGATCGAGATGGTCGACCGCGACCAGGTCGCCGTAGCGCTTCGTCAGCCCGCGGGTCCGGATCGGCGCACGCTGGCGTTCGTCAGCGTCGCCGCGAGGCCGGCGGGGGACGGCGCCCGGTTCCCGTTCGGGCGCGCCGCCCTTGCGACCGATCCGCTTCCGGACCGGCCGCGTCGACGGTGCCGTCATCGCCGGCCGTAGGTCCGGAAGACGTAGAACAGGCCGGCGAGGATCGCGATGATCAGGACGATCCCGGCGAGGAGCCAGATCGGCGACGTCTCGACGGTGAAGGTCATGTTCAGATCGCCCTTCGCCGCGCCGGTCCCGTTGTCGCCCGGTGCGTTCGCGCTGATCGTGATCTGGTAGTCGCCGGTGACCGCGTCGCCGACCGGCGTGATCGTCGCGGTGACGGTCTGCTTCGCGCCGGGAGCGATCTGGGCGATCGTGTCCTGGTCGAACGTGATCTTCCAGTTCGTCGGTTGCGTCGACGACATCTTGACGTTCGTCAGCGGGCCCGTCCCGTCGTTCTTCACGTCGATCTGCTGCGTCGTTCCGCTGCCGGCGCCGCCGTGGGCGGAGACCAGCTGGTTCGGCGTCGCGAGCGAGAGCTTGAACGAGCCGGTGATGTCGATGCCGAGCGTCGCCGGGATCGTCTTGTCGCCGGCCGTCGCCGTGACGGCGATGTCGGAGTGGCCGGCCGGAGCATCGGCGGGCGGCGTGGCGGTGACCGTGATCGTCGTCGAGCTGCCGGCCTTGACGACCGTGCTCGCGGCCTGTGCCTGGGCAAGCTTCGTCTCGATCGTCCAGCCAGCCGGGCCAGTGGCGTTCGCGGATACGGTCTGGTCCTGCGCCGAGCCGTTGTTCAGCGTCAGATCGAAGCTGAAGTTGGCATCGTTCGCGCCGGTGAGCGTCGGCGACGTCGTCGTCAGCGTGATGTCACCGGCCACCTGGGCGTCGACGTTCACGGTGATCGGCAACGTGGCCTCATCCGACCCGTGGCGGGCGGTGACCGTGAGCTTCCCGGAGGTCACGGTCGTGTCGCCTGGAACCTTGACGTCGAGCCGAGCCGTGCCGGGCTTGCCGCTCGCGACCGTCACGCCCGAGACGACGAAGCCGCCGCCATGGATGGTCGCGGTCCAGCCCTGCGGCGTGCCCGCGACGGCGAGGGCCACGGTTCCGTCGGTCGAGGAGCTGATCGTGAGATCGAAGCTCGAGCTCGATCCGGGCGCTACCGAGATCGACGGGTACGGCGTGGTCAGCGAGAGGGCGTCGGCGGCGGTGACGGCCGGCGCGAGCCCGACGAGGAACATGGCGATGGCGGCAAGCGCGATCGCGGGGCGGCGCACACGCGCGATCCGGGACATCGGCAAGGAACCCCTCCTGCGGTCGTTGGTTCGACTGCGGGAGTCTGCCAACCAGCAGGGCTTGGCGCAACTTCGGTTCGATTCGACGAAGGTTGATCTTTCTCAACCGAAACCGGGCAGGACGGGGCGCCGCGCTGCCCCGCGCGCTCCCTGGGCGTCAGCCGGGGACCGACTCGACCCTGAGGCGCCGCTGGCGCGACTCCTCGCGCTCGTCGAGGTCGCGGAGATCGGCGAGCAGATCGCGATCGACCGCGGACACGAGGACCAACTCAGCCTGGTGCTCCACCGCATACGACCGGAGATGCTCGGCGTCCGCCTTGTCCGGCAGCCAGCCCCAGGCGTCGAGACCCTCGGACCGGAGCTGGTCGACCTGTCGGGCGAGCGGCTCGCGTCCGGCTGCGATCAGGTCGTCAGGCGCGAGCCGGTCACCGAACTGCTCCTCCTCGCCGTCACCGGACCAGCCGGTCGGGAGCGGCGATTCGAGGATGCTGCCGGCAGCATCCCGATCCCAGAGGATGATCGTGGAGCCGGCCGTCCGGGCAACCGACGCGGCGCGCTTCAGGACAGGCTCGCGGGCCGATTCCTCGCCGGTGACGGCGACGATGGCGGATGGGCGCAGGGTGGGCTGTTCCATGGACCGAGGATCAGCGACAACCGTTCGCCGGAGCATTGCCCGGTCCGGCACGCACCTTGCCGGGAGGCGACAGTTTCGGTCGACGGGTTGACCGGGGCCGGCGGAGCGGGCATGATTGTCCCCGCAGCCCTCGTGGCGTCGTACGGTCGGAGCCCAACCCGCTCCCCTGACGCCCGGGCCAGGAACCACACCGCTCCGGCTCCGACAACCGAGCCGTCCGTGAGCGGACACGTCAGGCCGCAGTGCCGTGATGGAGCGCCGAGTGCGCCCGCGGCACGCGAGCCGGAAGGAAGAACAAACCAATCCCATGATGTCTCGAACCACCTCCACCGGGGTGGCGGGTCGATCCGTTGCGATGCGGCGCCTTCGGCGCCGGACCCAGTCGGCCGGCCGTCCCTACTGCAGCACGAACGGCTGCACCAGCTTTCTCGAAGTCGACGCCAGGACGCGCCTCGCCACCTGCCCCGTCTGCGGGTTTCAGCGGCGGGTTCACTGACGGTCGCGCCTGGGCGCGCCATCGCCGCGTTGGAGCCTGTGCTCCTCGCTCACGGGCCTTCAAGCCCGCTCACTCCGGTGCTCGGCTCCGCCTTGCACTGGCGCACCCATCCGCGACGAACGCAGTTGCGGGTTCACTGACGGTCCCGCCTGAGCGCGCCATCGCCGCGTTGCGGCCTGCGCGCGGCGCTCACGCACCTTGAGGTGCGCTCGCTTCCGTGCTCTGCCGCGCCTTGCGCTGACGCACGCATGCGCGACGAACGCCGTCGCGTGGCGGCGTGTCGGTGAGGGCGGGCTCCGTGTCGGCGTCGCGTCCCGTGGATCGGTCCGGTCGGCCGTGCGCCACTGACCGATCCTCGGTGCAATGACGCTGACCGACGCCGCCCCCTCGACCGTCGATCGAGATCGCCTCGGCCGGCTGATGTCCGCCGAGCTCGAACGCTTCGCCCGGTCCCATCCGCGGTCCGGCAAGCTCCACGAGCAGGCACGGGCGTCGCTGGTCGATGGCGTCCCGATGAACTGGATGGTCCGCTGGGCGGGCACCTTCCCACTGTTCGTCGACCGTGCCGAGGGCGCGCATCTCACCTGCGTCGACGGCCACGACTACGTCGACCTCTGCCTCGGCGACACCGGGGCGATGGCCGGTCACAGCCCCGCGCCGACCGTGGCAGCCGTCGAACGGCAGCTCCGTCGCGGGATCACCCACATGCTCCCGACCGAGGACGCGATCGAGGCCGGCGCCGAGCTGGCTCGGCGTTTCGGGCTGCCGCTGTGGCAGTTCACGATGACGGCAACGGACGCGAATCGGTTCGCGATCCGCCTGGCCCGCCACCTGACCGGTCGCTCGAAGGTCGTCGTGCACGACTACTGCTACCACGGCTCGGTGGACGAGACCTTCGCGACGAGGGACGAAACCGGCCGCGTCGTCGAGAGCGAGGGCTCGATCGGGCCGCCGGTCGATCCGGCTCTGACCACGCGCGTCGTCGCCTTCAACGACGTCGACGACCTCGCTCGCGCGCTCGAGGACGAGCAGGTCGCCGTCGTGCTCATCGAGCCGGCGCTGACGAACGTGGGAATCGTCCTGCCGGAGCCCGGGTATCTCGACGCGGTCCGCGAGCTGACGCGTCGGACGGGCACACTGCTGATCGTCGACGAGACCCACACGATCTGCGCCGGCCCCGGCGGGATGACGGGGCGGGACGGTCTCGAACCGGATTTCCTCGTCATCGGCAAGACGATCGGCGGCGGGATCCCCGCGGGCGTGTACGGGATGACCGAGCAGGTCGCGGAACGCATCCGCGGAACGATCCCGCTGGATCGATCCGACGTCGGGGGGATCGGCGGGACGCTCGCCGGCTATGCGCTGAGCATGGCGGCGATCCGCGCCACCCTCGGCGAGGTGCTCACCGCCGACGCCTTCGAGCGGATGATCGGACTCGCCGAGCGATGGGAGGCCGGTGCGAACGACGTCATCGCGCGACACGGCGCGCCGTGGCACGTGACGCGCCTCGGTGCCCGGGCGGAGTACCACTTCGTTGCCACGCCGCCCCGTTCCGGCGCGGAGCAGGCCGCTCACCACGACGCGGCGCTCGAGCGGTTCCTGCACCTCTGGGCGATGAACCGGGGCGTCCTGATGACGCCGTTCCACAACATGGCGCTGATGAGTCCGGCGACGACGGCATCCGACGTGGATCGGCACACGGCCGTGTTCGACGAGGCGGTCGCGGCGCTCTACGACTGAGGTTCGTGCGCCGGCGCGGTGGTGACAGGCGAGCTGTCACGGCCGGAGGCTAAGGTTCGGTCGTGCAGGGAATCGGCGAATCGGTCGTCGTCAGCGCCACGGATCTCGTCGGATTCCTGGAGTGCACGCACCTGACGACGCTCGAGATGGGGCGTCTGGACGGGCTCTGGGAGCGTCCGCCGCAGCGGCTGGATCCGGAGGTCGTCCTCCTCCAGGAGCGCGGCGACGCCCACGAGCTCGCGTATCTGGAGCGGCTGCGGGCCGAGGGCAAGAGGATCCACGAGATCGCCAAGGCAGACCTCCGATCGCCGGAGGACCTTCGAACCGCCGAGGCAGAGACGGTCGATGCGATGCGACGAGGCGTCGACGTCATCTACCAGGCGACGTTCTTCGACGGTCGGTGGCGCGGCCACGCGGATTTCCTGCTCCGCGTCGAGGGCGAGTCGGGGCTCGGCGACTGGCATTACGAGGTCGCCGACACGAAGCTCGCCCGCTCCGTCAAGGGCGCGGCCCTCCTCCAGGTATGCGTGTATTCGGAGCGGCTGGCGACCCTCCAGGGCCGCGTCCCGGAGCACGTCCACGTCGTCACCGGCGACTCGGCCACGCACACGCTGCGGCTCGCGGACTTCGCGGCGTTCTACCGATCGGCGAAGGCGCGCTTCGAGGAGCGGGTCTTCGGCGGCCCCCTCGAATCGACGCCCGTGACGTACCCGGAGCCCGTCAACCATTGCCGGGTCTGCGTCTGGTTCCCCGTGTGCATGGATCGGCGGCGAGCGGACGACCACCTCTCGCTCGTCGCCGGCATGTCGCGCGCGGCCACGGAGCGACTCGAGGAGGCCGGGCTTCCGACGCGTCGGCTGCTGGCCACGCTGCCGCCGGAGGCCGCGGTCGCGGACCTCAATCCCCGCACGCTGGAACGTCTCCGGAACCAGGCGCGCGTCCAGGTTGCGGGCGAGGACGAGCAGCGGCTTCTGTGCGAGCTCATCGAGCCGGTCGCCGGCGAGCCTGGGCGCGGACTCGCGCTGCTGCCGGAGCCCTCCGCGTCCGACGTGTTCTTCGACATCGAGGCGGACCCGTGGATCGAGGATGGCGGCCTGGAGTATCTCCTCGGCGTCGTCACGATCGACACCGGCGAGGCCGTGTACACGCCGATCTGGGGACACGACCGGGCCGGGGAGAAGGCCGCCTTCGAAGCGTTCGTCGATCTCGTCATCGAGCGGCTCGAGCGTGACCCGACGATGCACGTCTACCACTACGCCGGCTACGAGGCCGGCGCGATCAAGCGGCTGATGCAGCGTCACGCGACGCGGATCGACGAGGTGGACCGGCTGCTCCGGGGCGGCGTCCTCATCGACCTCTTCAACGTCGTTCGCCAGGGCGTTCGCGCCTCCGTGGAGTCGTACTCGATCAAGAAGATCGAGAAGTTCTACCTCCCCAAGCGCGAGGGCCCGGTGACGGAGGCCGGGTTCTCGGTCGTGGCCTACGAGACGTGGCTCCGCGACCGCGATCAACAGCACCTCGCCGACCTCGCGGACTACAACCGCGACGACTGCGTCTCCACCTGGCTCCTCCGCAACTGGCTCGAGGACCGGCGAGACGAGGCGATCGGGCGGGGCTGGCCCATGGAGCGGCCGAGCATCTCGGACGGACTGCCGTCGGAAGCACAGACGGCCCAGCAGGCCGAGACGGCTCGCCGCGTCGAGGCGCTCACCATCGACGTTCCAGCCGATCGAACCCGGGCGACCGACGAGCAGCGCGAGCGCTGGCTGCTCGCCCAGCTCCTCGACTGGCACGGCCGCGACGCGAAGCCGGAGTGGTGGAACTTCTATCGGCTCAACGAGCTGGGCATCGACGAGCTGATCGACTCGAACGAGGGACTGGGCGGGCTCGAGTTCGATGGCGACGTCGAGGCGCGCGGCAAGGGCGGGTGGGTCCGGCGCTACACATTCACGCCGCAGGATCACCGGATCCGCGTGGGCCGAAACGCCATCGAGCCCGACGCCGAGCAGGGCCTCGACGCGGGCGAGGTCGTCGCGATCGACGATGTCGCGGGCACGATCGACCTGTTCCGGACCGCGAGCAAGCTCGACCGTCACCCGGCGGCGCTGATCCCCGGCAAGCCGATCCAGGTCGATGTCCTCCGGGACGCAATCCGGCGCGTCGCGGACGACGTGATCGAGCGGGGGATGGACCCGCCGGACGAAGATCGCCGATTCCGGGCCGCCCGAGACCTCGTCCGTCGCACGACGCCGCGACTCGCCAGCCTCGACGGCGCGCCCGCCCGCGATCCTCTCCGGCTGCCGGACGAGGACCTGCTCCGCGCGGCGACCCGGCTCGCGCTGGACCTGGAGCACGGCGTCCTGCCCGTGCAGGGTCCGCCGGGGACCGGCAAGACGTGGACCGGCGCCAGGATGATCGCCGCCCTGGTCGCGGCGGGACGGCGGGTCGGGATCACTGCCCAGTCCCACAAGGCGATCACGAACCTGCTGGACGCCACCGCCGAGGCGTTCGCGGAACGCGGCCTGCCCTTCGCGGCGATCCAGAAATCCGACGGGGAAGCTGCCTCGACGCGATCGGGCAACCGCGCGACCGACGACAACGGCGAGGTCGCCCGCGAGCTCGCGGCGGGATCCGTCTCGATCGCGGCCGGGACGGCCTGGCTGTGGGCGCGGGCCGAGATGCTGGAGTCGGTCGACGTCCTGTTCGTGGACGAGGCCGGCCAGATGAGCCTCGCCAACGCCGTCGCGATCAGCGGCGCGGCCTCGTCGCTCGTGCTGCTCGGCGATCCGAACCAGCTCCCGATGGTCAGCCAGGGAATCCATCCAGAGGGCGCCGGAACGGCGGCGCTGGAGCATCTCGTCGGCGACGCGCTCACGGTTCCGCCGGAGCGGGGACTGTTCCTGCCGACGACGTACCGCCTCCATCCGGACGTCAACGGCTTCATCTCGGAGATCTTCTACGACGGGCGGCTCGCGGCCGACCCTGCAACCAGCCGGCAGCGCCTGGACGGCGATCCGGCGATCGGGGGCACCGGGATCCGCTGGCAGCCGGTCGTCCACGTGGGAGACGAGTCGGCGTCGATCGCCGAGGCGGAGCGGGTCGCAGATGCGGTCGAGGAGCTCCTGGAGCGAACGTGGACGGACCGTCGCGGGCGGCGCCGGCCTGTCGGCCTGGACGACATCCTCGTCGTCGCGCCGTACAACGCGCAGGTCGCGGCGATCCAGGCAAGCCTCCAGCGGCGGCTGCATCGGCCGGGCCGGGTCGGCACGGTCGACAAGTTCCAGGGCCAGGAGGCACCGATCGCGATCTATTCGATGGCCGCTTCGTCCGCGGAGGACGCGCCGCGCGGGATGTCGTTCCTCTACGACGGGCACCGGCTCAACGTGGCCGTGTCGCGCGCGATGGGCCTCGCGATCGTGATCGCCAGCCCGGAGCTGCTCCTCGTGGCGCCGCACGGCCCGGACGAGATGCGCAAGGCGAACGCGCTGTGCAGGCTCGTCGAGATCGCGGCCGAGCAGGACCGGGCGGTCGCCGTCGAGCGCCGGGACGTCCGTGGCAGCCTGCCCGCGGAGCCCGAACCGGCGGTGGCGCGGCCGGTCGCGATGACGCTCGGGCTCTAGCGTTCGCCCCGGCCGCCGATCCGCCCCGGCCGCGTATCCTCCGCCGATGTCCCTCGCCGTCACGTCGCTCCCCGCGGCCGAGCTCGATCGACTGCGTCGCCGGACCGTCTGGAGCCTCGTTGCGGGAGTCGCCCTTGGCAGCAGCGGTCACATCGCCGCGCTGACGGTGGCGACGATCGTCGCCAAGGATCTTGCGGGTTCGGCGGCCCTCGCCGGTGCGCCCGCCGCCGCCGTCGTGCTCGGCGCCGCGCTCGGGGCGACGAGTCTGTCGTGGCTGATGAGCCGACGCGGCCGCCGACCCGGGCTCGTCGCCGGCTATGCCGTCGGTGTCGGCGGGGCGGTCGTCGCCGTGATCGCCATCGTCGAGGCGAACTTCGCACTCCTGCTGGCGGGCTCGCTCCTGATCGGGTTCGGGAACAGCGCGAACCAGCTCTCGCGCTACGCCGCGGCGGACCTCTACCCGGCGGAGCGCCGGGCGACCGCCCTCGGGACGGTCGTCTGGGCCGCCACCGTCGGCGCGGTCGTCGGGCCGAACCTCGTCGGTCCGAGCGGCGAGGTCGCGATGGCCCTCGGCCTTCCCCACCACGCCGGTCCGTACCTCGTGCCGATCGCCCTGGTCGGCCTCGCGTCGATCGTGTCGTTCGTCCGGCTCCGGCCGGATCCGTATGACCTCGCGGACCACCACGGCCGGCCCAGCGAGAACGTCGCCGCGGCCCGGCTCGGCGTCATCGTGCGGAGACCGGCGGTCCTCGTGTCGATTGTCGCGCTCGTCATCGGTCAGTTCGTGATGGTCCTGATCATGACGATGACACCGCTCCACATGACGGACCACGGCCACGACCTCTCGGCTGTCGGGCTCGTCCTGAGCGCGCACACCGCCGGGATGTACGCGCTGGCGCCGGTCTCCGGCCGGCTGACGGACCGGTTCGGAAGTCCGCTCGTCATCTATGCCGGCATGGCCGTGCTCGCGGTCGCCGGCGTGCTCGCCGCGGTCGCACCGGCCGAGGACGACCGCCTCCTGCTGCTCGCGCTGTTCCTGCTCGGGTTCGGCTGGAACCTCGGCTACGTCGCGGGCAGCGCGCTGCTCACGAGCGGCGTCTCGATCGTCGAGCGGACCCGCGTCCAGGGCCTCGCCGACGCCCTGATCTGGAGCACGGCCGCGTTGGCCTCGCTGGGGTCGGGTGTCCTCGTCGCGTCCGCCGGCTACGCGACGCTCGGCGTCCTCGGCGCGGTCCTCGTCGCGATCCCGGCGTGGATCCTCACGATCCGCCGCGGCTCCCTCAACCGGGCACCGTCGACGGCCTGACGGCCCTCAGCCGTCGCTGAGCTCGCGTTCGACCCAGGCTGCGAGGACCGCCGCACACGTCTCGACCTCGTCGAGCGGGACGTGCTCGTCCGCGCTGTGGGCGACCCGGACGTCGCCGGGTCCGAACATCACGCAGGGCGTGTCACCCTCGTTGATGAACAGGCGCATGTCCGCGCCGTACGGCTCGCCCAGAAGCGCGGGGCGGCGGCCCGTCACGGCTTCCGCGACCGCCGCCAGGCCAACGGGCAGGCGGTGATCCATCGGGACCTGGCCGGACCCGAACTCGCCGCCGACGATCTCGATCGTGGCCGGATGGTCACGCAGGAACGGGTCGGTCTCGTTGACGTCGTCGATCACCCGCATCAGCTCGCGGCCCGCCTCGGCCGGTGACTGCCCGAGTCGAACACCGTAGCGCCCGTCGGCGACCACGCGGTCCAGGACCGTCGACGCCCATTCGCCGCCGGACACGATCCCGACGATCGTCGGGTACGGCAGCCCGAGCGGCGTCATCAGCGGGTGCGTCTCCGCCGCGTTCCGGTGTCGCTCGTCGTCCTCGAGCGCGCGGAGCACGGTGTACAGGTTGTCGAGCGCGGAGACGCCTTCGCGGCGCTGCGACGCGTGCGCCGCGCGTCCGGGAACCGTGAGCCGGAAGGTGATCGCCCCCGCGTGGGCGACGACGATGTCGAGGTTCGAGGGCTCCGTGATGATCGCGAGGTCGCCGGTGACACCGGCGCGGATCGCTGCAAGCGTGCCCTGGCCGCCGTCCTCCTCGCCGGGGACGAACGCGACGACGAGCTCGCCCTGCAGCCGGTCCGCGACACCGCTCCCCGTCAGCGCTCGAACGGCGGCGAGGATGGATGCCACGCCGCCCTTCATGTCACAGGCCCCACGGCCGTACAGCCGACCATCGCGGATCTCGCCGCCCCACGGATCCGCCGTCCACGTCGCCGGATCGCCGGGCGGCACCACGTCGAGGTGACCGGACAGCACGAGGCGACGGCCGCCGGGCCGGCCGAGCCGCCCGATGACGACGGGCAGGGCAGACCGCGTCGTCTCCTCGCCCGGCCACCCCGGGTCAGTCCGGATCTCCGCCGGATCCGGCCAGACGACCTCCACCGTCGCGCCAGCGGCGGCGAGGCGACGCGCGGCATCCGCTGCCACCGCCTCCTCGGCGCCAGTGACGCTCGGGATCCGGATCAGTCCGACGAGGTCATCGACGAGGGCCTCCCGATCGATCGCCTGGGTCATCCTGCTCAGCGCTCGCGCAGCAGGGGCCGCGTCAGGCAGGTGACGCCGCCGGATCCGTTCTCGCCGACCTCCCGGAGCGGCACGCCGTGGACCTCGACGCCGGCCTGCTCGAGGCGCCGGCGAGTGACCGGATTGCCGTCGGCGACGACGACGACGCCCGGTCGCACCGCCAGGACATTGCAGCCGAGGGTCAGGTACTCGTCGTCGGGCACCTCGACGAGCCGGATGTCGAGATCCCGGAGCCACTCGAAGAGGCCGGCCGGCAGGAGCGGCAGGAACACGACCGCGAGGTCGTCGCTGACCGGCGAGATCACCGACATCAGGTGCACGAGCTCGTCCGGGCCCTTCCAGTGCGGCAGGTCGACGATCCGGACGTCGCCACCGACGAGGTCGGCCACCCGTCGGGCGCCGGCGTCATTCGTCCGGAGCGATCGGCCGATGACGAGGAGATCGTCGCGGAGCCAGACCGTGTCGCCGCCCTCGACCGTGCCCGGCGCCTCGATCCGGCCGACGATCGGAACGCCGCGTCGCTCCAGCCACTCCCCCAGGATCGCCGGCTCGCTCGCACGGTTCGGCTTGCCGGGCCGAAGGGGGATCGCGCCGTCGGCGACGACGAGGAGCGGGTCGAAGACGTAGACGAGGTCGGGATCGGTCGCTTCGTCCTGCTCGAGAACGTGAACCTGCGTCCCGAGACGCTCCAGCGTGTCGACGAGCGAGTCGTGCTCGCGCTGCGCTGCCGCCAGGTCGACCGGCCGGAGGAAGCCGTGAGCGGGCTCGTCGAAGGCACGACCGAATGCGTCGCCGGGCCGGTTCACAAGGACATCGCGGAGCGGCGCGGTGGCGCTGCGGACGCCGACGCGGAGGGGCGGAGGGGTCACCGGGCCGAGGATACGACCCGGTCGCGTCTTCCCGCCGGCGGTTGCGCGCGCTAGGCTCCAACCGTGAGTGGCTACGCGGCGGCGGCACGGATCTCCGGGGCTTCACCCCGGTTCGTGGTCGGCGCCCGACGGCCCGAGGCGCCTCTGATCGAACTGGCCGCGGCTGTGTCGCAGCGGACGACCGCCGAGACGATCGTCGACGTGCGCGCCTTCGATCCGTCGGCGCCCGCAGGCCCGGGCTGGACGATGCTCATCGAACGATGGGCCGCATTCCGCGAGCGCTGGGCGCAGCTCACGTTCTATCTCTCGAGCGGCGACTCCTGGCGCTGATCCGGGCGTTCGATGCGGCGGCGGCAACCCCTCCCGGGACACCGAACCGGGATGGGTCGAGGGCGACGGGGACCGGGCCGTCTGACCGCCCGACGAGCGCGTCCACGAGGAGCCGAGCCGAGCCGGGACCGGTCGAGATCCCCCACGGCCCGTGCCCGGCGATCACCCAGAGCCCCTCCGCCCACGCCGCCCTGCCGACGAGCGGTCGGCCGTCGAGGCTGACCGGGCGGGCGCAGTGGCGATGTCCGACGATCGCGGCCGCGGCGATCGCGGGCACGTAGCGCGCGCCGACCCGCCGGAGCGCATCCAGCCAGGCCGCGGGATCCGGTTCCTCCGCAAGGAACGTCGACCCGAGCGCGCTCGAGCCCACGCCCGGCGCGAGGCTGAAGTCGACCTCCGCGTCGCTCAGGACGGCGGCGCTCCGCGACGCGTTCGGGACGATCTCGTCATCGCTCGCGTCGGCGCTCGCCCCTGTCGGCGGCTCGATGTCGATGTCCGTCGCCTCCAGCCCGTGTCGCGGCGCGTCCGGGCACGCAACCGAGGCAACCACGCCCCACACCGGTCGGATCGGCCGCCACGTACCGAACGGTTCGATCACGTCCGGGGTCCACGGGCCGGCGGCGACGACCACAATGCCCGCCGGCTGGACCTCCCCGTCGACCTCGACACCGACGGCGGCGCCACCCGACATCGCCGGCCTCGCGACACCGCCGACCATGATCTCGACGCCGCGGGCCCTCGCCAGCTCCGCGAAGGCGTGGGTGGCTGCGGCCGGCGCGACCGGAAACCCGATCTGGAGCCGGCAGGCGACGAGATCCTCGGACACGGCAGGCTCGAGTCGATGGAGCTCGCCGCCGGACAGCACCTCCGGGCGGGCGTCGGGCCACGCGGCGGCCCATCGTCGAGCGGTCTCGCGCGCGGTCGCCTCGTCGTGCCCGACGTAGAGCAGACCCGCCGGCGAACCCCCGAGCCGGAACCCGTCGCCGCCCGTCGTGGCCATCGCGAGCTCGGCCTCGAGCGCCCGGTACTCGACGAGCGACCGGTGGTACAGGTCGGCAAGCACCGGGTCGAACGGGTGCTGGACGATCCCGGAGTTCCGTCCGCTCGCGCCGGCCGCGATCCCGGAGCGCTCATGGAGCCGGACGCGCAGCCCTTCGGCCGCGAGGAACGCCGCAGTGGACGTGCCGGCGATCCCTCCGCCGATGACGGCGACGTCCACCGGCGCGGATCGAGTCACAGAGGACGCGTCAGGCACGCGCGAGCGGGGAGAGTGTCCGTGTCAGCCGGCCGCGACTCCTTCGGCCAATCCCCTGCCGACCGGCGCGGCGACGCCCGCGCCCGCCGGCGCGCCCGACGCGATACGGGCCAGCGCATCAACAAGGCGATCCACCTCGGCGGGCGTGTTGTAGTGGGTCAGCCCGATCCGGACGACGCCACCCTCATCGAGCAGACCGAGCCTCTCGATCAGGCCGGTCGCGTAGAAGTCACCATCCCAGACGGCGATCCCCTCCTCGCCGAGACGCTCCGCCACCGCCCGCGGCGCGATCCCTTCGAGGCGGAGCGCGGCGGTCGGCGTCCGCTCGCCGAACCGTGCCCGGTCCGTGATCCCGTACAGCCGCAGCCCATCGATCTGCTCGAGGCCGTCGACCAACCGCCCGTAGAGCTCCAGCTCCCAGGATCGAATGGCGCGCATCGCGGCCACGACCCGTTCACGGCGCGACGCACCGGCTGCCGCGTCGCCGTAGGCCGACCCGATCCCGGCGATGTAGTCGACCGCGGCGGTCACGCCGGCGAGGCCCTCGAAATTGCCCGTTCCCGTCTCGAAGCGGTCCTCGGCCGGGCGCAACTTGTAGGCGGGCAGCGCCGCGAGCACGTCCGCCCGGCCGTACAGCACCCCCGCGTGCGGCCCGAAGAACTTGTAGGTGGAGCAGGCGAGGAAGTCGGTCCCGATCGCCTGCACGTCGATGGGGAGATGCGGCGCGGCGTGGACCGCGTCCACGTACGTCCAGGCACCGGCCGCGTGGGCTCGCCGCACGATCTCCGCGACGGGATTGATCGTGCCGACCGCGTTCGACGCCCAGCCGACGGCGACCAGCCGCGTCCGGTCGGTCAGGAGACCGTCGAGCTGATCGAGGGCCAGCGTGCAGTCGGCTGGATCGATGTCCAGCGTCCGGATCACGAGGCCGCGATCGGCCGCGATCGCCTTCCACGGCCCGACATTGCCCTCGTGATCGAGGATCGTGACGACGATCTCGTCGCCCGGCGCCATCGTCGCGGCGATCGACCGGCTGACATGGAACGTCAGCGACGTCATGTTCGCGCCGAACTTGATCTCCGACGGATCCGCCGCGCCGAGCAGGTCCGCCATCGCGACGTGCGCCTCGTGAGCGACGGCGTCGCTCCGACGGCTGGTCAGGAAGGTACCGTCGTGGTTCGCGTTGGACGTCCGGTAGTAGCTCGCGACCGCCTCGATGACGGTGTCCGGGACCTGCGTCCCACCGGGGCCGTCGAACAGGGCGACGGGTCGCCCACCATCCTCGATGGACAGGGCCGGAAAGCGTTGGCGAAGCGCGTCGACGTCGAAGTCGGTCATCGGGTCCCTCGTGCAGCGATGCACGAAGGGTACGAGAACGCCGGCTGACGTCGCGTCGCAGGTTCCGCGAGCTGCGGGAAGATCGTTGCCTTGTCAACGATCGGGACGGCGAGGTACCATGCTGACGTCATGGGATCGACGACCGTCACAGCACCGACGATGACCGCGGCTGGTCCAGCTCGCGTCATCGCCGACGTGGCCGGGATCGGGGCCTGGCGGAGCTTCCTCCACGCCCATGCCCGCGTCACCCGCCGGCTGGACGAGGAGCTGCAGGCCGCTCACGGCCTCTCGCTCGCCGAGTACGACGCGCTGCTCCAGATCGCGCAGTCGCCCGGCCGCCGGGTCCGGATGAACGTCCTCGCGGACCGCGTCATCCTCTCCCGCAGCGGGATCACCCGGCTGGTGGATCGCCTCGAGGCCCAGGGCTGCGTCGAGCGGATCGCCTGCACCACCGACGCTCGCGGCCAGGAGGCCGTCCTGACATCGGTCGGGCTCGATCGCCTGCGAACCGCTGCCGGCACGCATCTCGACGGCGTTCGTCGCTACTTCCTCGATCGGCTGGACGCGGACGCGCTGGCGGCGATCGAATCGAGCCTCGGCCGGATCGCCGCTCCCCTCGAACCGGACGACCGGCGCACCCACGAGAGCTGTCGCCCGGCCGAGGGCTGACACGGCGACGGCGTCGTCGCTCGCGGGTCTCCAGCACCTCCCGCGCTCGTGCCTGGCGAAACCCGCATGACCGGTCGCCTTCGGACCGGCACGAGTGGCTTCGCCTATCCGGCCTGGTCGCCACGGTTCTACCCGCCGGGCCTGCGCGGCGACACGCTGCTCCGCTTCTACGGAACGCAGCTGGCGACGGTCGAGCTCAACAACACCTTCTATCGCCAGCCGAGCCCCGGCGCCATCGACGCGTGGCTCGAGGCGACGCCGGATGACTTCCGGTTCGCCGTGAAGGCGCAGCGCGGCGCCTCGTTCCGCTCGCTCCAGGTGGATCCGGTCGCGAGCGTGCCGTGGCTGACGACACCGCTCCGCCGGTTCGGCGAACGGCTCGGGATGGTCCTGTTCCGGGTGCCGGACGGCGTCCGCCGGAGCGACGACCGGCTCGCGGCGCTGCTCGCGGTGTGGCCCGCCGACCTGCCGATCGCGATGGAGTTCCAGGACCCGAGCTGGCACGTCGACGAGACGTTCGCCGCGCTGCGGGCGGCCGGCGCCGCGCTCGTCACGACGGAGCTGCCGGACGACGACGAGCCGCCGGACGACGACGAGCCGCCCACGATTCGGCGAACCGGTGAGTTCCTGTACCTCCGGCTCCGGCGGAACGACTACACGACCGACGACCTGACGCAGTGGCTGGATCGGCTCGAGCCGTTCCTCGCCGATGCCGTCGACGCGTACGTGTACTTCCGGCACGACGAGGTCGGCCGCGGCGGCGAGCTCGCGGTGGAGCTGGCGCGCCTCGCGACGGAGCGCGGCGTGGGCGTGCCCGGTTCGGCCGGCAGTCCCGGCGTCACCTAGCCCGACCGCGAGCCCTCTGCGGGTCCGAACGCGACGAAGAGCACCAGCTCCTCGGTGATGTCGTGGAAGCGGTGCGGGACGGTCGCACCGACGAACACGATCGAGCCCGGTCCCACCTCCCGGTCGTCGTCGCCGACGCTGACCCGGCCGCGGCCCGAGACGACGTAGTAGACCTCGTCCTCGCCGTGGGGCTGCTGGAGATCGGGCTGGCCCGCGCCGAGCACGTACAGCCCGACCGAGAGGTCCGGCACGGTGATGAACTCGAGGTAGGGCCGGCCCGAGTCCGTGCGTTGGCGGATGAGGTCGGAAAGTTCGAAGGCGTCCATGCCCGCAGGATACGGGCCCCATTGCGGCCGGATCGGGCGTCCGCACGCTCCACGACGCCCTCGGGAACCGGTTCGGGATGTCGGCCGTAGCATGGGTGCGATGTCGAGCCGGAACCGGACACGGGCGAGCGGTCGCGCCCTTCCGTGGCTGGCGATCGCCGTGCTGATCGCGGCGGCATGCGGCAACGGCCCGACCAGCGGATCGGCCGGACCGGCCCGAACCGCTTCGCCGGGTTCGCCGAGCGCCCACCCGACGGGATCGCCCGACGGTTCCCCCACCCCCTCGTCGTCCGCCGCGCCGTCAACTGCAGGGTCCTCAGCAGTGGCGGGTAAGCCCTTCGACCCCGGGCGTCTGCGCGTCGCGTTCGCCGACGTCGTCGGCGGCCTCCAGGCGCCGCTGGCGATCGTGAACGCCGGCGATGGCTCGGGCCGGATCTTCGTCGTCCAGCAGGGCGGGCAGGTCCGGATCGTGCGCGACGGCGCGCTCGTCAGTCGTCCGTTCCTCGACATCGCCGGTCGGATCAGCTCGGGCGGCGAGCGGGGCCTGCTCGGCCTGGCCTTCCATCCGCGCTTTCCGGATGACCCGCGGATCTTCGTCGACTACACGGACGGGAACGGCGACACCCGCGTGTCGTCGTTCCGGGTCAACCCCTCAGCGCCCGATGTTGTCGACCCGTCCACCGAGCAGCGCCTGCTGTTCGTGAAGCAGCCCTACCCGAACCACAACGGCGGCGCGCTGGCGTTCGGACCGGACGGCGATCTGTACATCTCGCTCGGCGACGGCGGCTCCGGCGGCGACCCGCAGGGCAACGGCCAGTCCACGAAGACGCTGCTGGCGAAGATCCTCCGGATCGACGTCGACCACCCGTCCGCGGATCGTCCGTACGGGATTCCCGGCGACAACCCGTTCGCGGACGGGAGTGCCGGGCTGCCGGAGATCTGGCTCACCGGGCTGCGGAATCCGTGGCGCATCAGCTTCGACCGGGCGACCGGGGACCTGTGGATCGGCGACGTCGGCCAGGGCAGCTGGGAGGAGGTCGACGTCCAGCGTGCGAACGTGCCGGGCGGGACGAACTTCGGGTGGAACCGGATGGAAGGGAACCACTGCTACCAGCCCAGCTCCGACTGCGCGAACGCCTCGCTCACCCTGCCCGTCACGGACTACGGGCACGACCAGGGCTGCACCGTGATCGGCGGGCTCGTCGTCCGCGGCACCAGCCAGCCGGCGCTCGACGGCGGCTATCTGTTTGGCGACTACTGCTCCGGGCGGGTCTGGGCGATCGACCCGGCGACGAGCGACTACCGCAAGCCGACGCTCGTCGCGGAGACGACGCACAACTTCGCTGCGTTTGGCGAGGACGAGGCGGGCACGCCCTACGCGGTCGACATCAGCGCGGGGACGCTCCTGCGGGTGACCGGCACCGCGAGGTAGCCCGGAGCGCGACCGCGGGGTGCGGTCGCGCCGCCCTCGCGTCCGCCGGAGTGGTGCGCGCGTCCGCCCCGGCAGCGCCGCTCGTCACGCGATGGCGAAGGTGACCGCGACCCGGATCTCGACCTCGAGCCGGCCGGCCTCCACGGGCGTCGCACTGTCCGATGCGGACTTGAAGGTCATCTCGATGGGCCTCGGCGGACCGGGCATCGAGCCGGGGTCCTCGACGATCGCGAGAACGTCGCCGACGCGGACGCCGGCCTCCTCGGCGAGGAGCACGGCGCGAGAACGGGCGTCCGCGACCGCCGCCCGGCGGGCATCGGCGAGTGGCGAGGACGCGTCGGCGAGCTCGAACGAGAGGCTGTCGACGCTCGTCGCACCCGCGCTGAGCGCCGCGTCGATCACGGCGCCGACGTCGGCAACCGAACGGGCGAGGACCTCGACGGTGTTCGTGAGCTGGAATCCGGTGATCCGCGGCGTCGCGTCCTGGCTGTAGTCGCGGACGGCGTCGAGCGCGACGAGCGCGGTCTGGACGTCGTCGCGCGCAACGCCGGAGCCGGCGATCGCGGCGATCACGCCATCCATCGCGCCGGCGGCGACCCTGCGCGCCTCGCCCGGCGACGGGGCCACGACGACGACGCCGAGACGGACGCGGGCGACGTCCGGCTCGACGCGGCTGACGCCTCGGCCCGGAACCGTGATCGTGCGCTGGCTGGCGGCGCCGTCCGGTGGGACCGGACCCGAGGTCACGACCGCGCCGCGGCGGCGGTCGCCTCGCCGGGCGTCCGACGGCGCGCCGGGCGGAGGTACAGCGCGAGCACGCCGACGAGATACGCGACGTGGACGGCGACCGTCAGCACAGCGGGCGCGGCGGAGTAGCCGAGAATCGCCCGGAGGAACGCGCCGACGCCCTCCTCGTCCGAGAGCACGGACGAGAGGTCGAACGCCGTCACGGTCCACGGCCCGGAGCCGAGGGCACCGATCTCGACGAACTCACCGATCCCGTGGCTCAGCAGACCCGCCGCGATGAAGACGAGCGCGATCCCCGTCCAGCGGAAGAACGAGGCGAGGTTCAGCCGGCGGCTGCCGCGGTAGAACCCGTAGCCGAGCACCACCGCGATCCCGAGCCCGACGACGGCGCCGACAAGGATCCAGACGGCCTCGGCACGGACCGACGTCGCCTGGCCGACGAGGAAGATCGACGTCTCGAGCCCTTCGCGGATCACCGCGGTGAAGGCGAGCGCTGCGAGTCCCCAGGTCGCGCGGGACGCGACCGCCCGGTCGACGGCCGCCTGCAGCTCGCCCTTCACCGAACCGGACTGGCGTCGCATCCAGAAGAGCATCCACGTGACGACCGCCGCGGCGACGAGCAGCGTCGTCCCCTCGAACATCTGCTCGTAGGGCTCCTGGAGCGCGCCGATCGTGTTGAAGATCACGACGCCGACCACGAGGCTCAGCAATGCGGCCAGGCCGGTGCCGATCCACACCCGGCCCACCTGGTCGGTCCGGTTCGTTCGGACGAGATAGGTGACGACGATGCTGACGATGAGGGCCGCCTCGACCCCCTCGCGCAGGCCCGTCAGCAGGCCGCTGGTGAACGAACCGAGATCCACGTGGTTCCTCTGGGTGGCGGGAGCGCCATCGCGCGGCGCGCGATCTCGGCGAATCCTACCCAGCGTTCGATGATTCATCAAGCGCGCTTGCACGACCAGGACAGGCCAGCCTGAGCGCTGAATCTCGAGCTGACCAGTCGGAAATCGGTCGAAGAAGCCGCGAGCCGGCGTCACGCGTCTGCAAGACCACGCGGGAGCGCGTCGGCGGGCTCGTGAGGGGTGAGACGTGATCCTCGTCCCGTGCACGAAGCGTCCCCTCCTGGTTCCCCCGTGCCTTCCGCGCGCCCGCGGCGACGCGCCACGAGGCCTGCGACGCCGCGTGTTGCTGCCCGGCTCGCGGCCGCCCATGCCGTCGGCGGAACCCGGCGTCGCGGCGCTGGGTCGCAGGGCGGCAGGGGCGGCAGCCGCGCTGCGCGGATCGTCATCGCCCTGCTCGCAACCGTGCTCGTCGCCGGCGTTCTCCTCGCCGGGGTCGCGGCCGTCGGAACCGTCGCCGTCGTCGGCGCGCTGTCCCAGGACCTCCCCGATCCGACGAACCTGGCGGCCCTCACGTTCGCCCAGCCGACGATCGTCTACGACCGGACGGGGAAGGTCCAGCTCGGCCGATTCCAGCGGGAGCAGCGCCGCGTCGTCACGTTCGACGAGGTGCCGCATCTCGTCATCGACGCCACGACCACCGCCGAGGACCGGACCTTCTGGACGAACAGCGGATTCGACCCCGCCGCGATCGTCTCGGCCGTCGCGGAGAACGCGTCCGGTGCCGGGGATCGGGGCGCGTCGACGATCACGCAGCAGCTCGTCCGCGCCCGGCTCCTGCCCGAGGACGTCGTCGCGCCCGACGCGAACCGCTATGTCCGGAAGGCCAAGGAGCTGATCCAGGCGAACCGGCTCACGGAGGCGTATCCGGGCGAGAGCGGCAAGGAATCGATCATCACGGCGTACCTCAACGAGATCTTCTACGGCCACGACGCGTACGGCATCGCCGCAGCAGCCCGGATCTACTTCGGCGTCACCGACCTCTCGAAGCTGACCATCGCCCAGGCCGCGCTCCTTGCCGGATTGCCGAAGTCGCCGTCGAACTTCGATCCGTACCGCTACGCCACGCTCGTGGACGGCAAGCTCGTTGTTCCCCCGACGGCACCGCCCGTCGAACGGCGCGACTGGATCCTCCAGAACCTCTCGACCTCGCGGTGGACGAACCTGACCGCCGCCCAGCTCAACGCCGCACTCGCCGAACCCGTGGTCCTGGCCGGCGACCAGCCCCTCTCGTACAAGGCGCCCCAGTTCACCTGGCAGGTCCGGCGCCAGCTCGAGGACATCCTCGGGCCGGACGCCCAGATCGACACCGGCGGCTACCGGGTGATCACATCCCTCGACTGGAGCGCCCAGCAGCTTGCCGAGAAATGGCTGACGGCCGGGGCGATCGCGCCCAACCTGCCGCCGAAGCAATCCGCCGCGCTGCTCAAGAGCCTGAAGATCGGGCCGCGGGACCGGACGTGGATCAACGCCCTGCGCGGCAAGGACCTCCACAACGGCGCCCTCGTCGCGGTCGACTACCGGACGGGCGACGTCCTCGCGTACGCCGGCAGCGCGGGGTACTACCGCGACGACCTCGCGAGCCCGAAGTTCGCGCCGAAGTTCGACGCTGCCGGGAGCGGCGCCCGTCAGCCGGGCTCGGCGTTCAAGCCGATCGTCTATTCGTCCGCATTCGACACCCGCCGGCTCACGCCAGGCAGCCTGCTGCTCGACATCGCGACGGAGTTCGGCAAGGGCTGGACGCCGCGGGACGCCGACCAGCTGGATCGCGGCCCCGTTCTCGTCCGGAAGGCGCTCCAGTACTCGCTCAATGTGCCGGCGATCCGGGCGCTCCAGCGGGTCGGCAACCAGGCCGTCGCGGATCGGGCGGAGAAGTTCGGGATCCGCTTCGCGGACGGAACGAAGGCGTTCCTCCAGGCTGATCTCGCCGGTGCGATCGGCACCGTCGAGGTTCGGCCGCTGGATCTGACCTCCGCCTACGGCGCGCTGGCGAACGGTGGCGCCCGCGTCCCGCCGAGGATGATCCTCGAGGTCCGGGACGCGACCGGCAAGGTCGTCTACGAGGCACCGAAGGCGACGCCGACCCAGGCCGTCAGCCCCCAGGCGGCGTTCCTCGTGTCGAACATCCTCTCGGGCAATACGGACCCCCGCCAGAACCCGATCTGGTCCTCGGTCCTCGAGATCCGGAACGGGCCCCACGGCGAGCATCGTCCCGTCGCCGTGAAGACCGGAACGGCGAACGATGCGCGCGACCTGGCGACGTATGGCTATGTCGCTCCGCCCAGGGACCCGAACGACCCGGCGATCGCCGTGGGGCTGTGGATGGGCAACAGCGATCACTCGAATCCGCATGCCCGCAAGCCGGCGACCTCGCTCACGGCCGCCGCGCCGCTTTGGCACGCCTTCGTCCGGGATCTGACCGCCCGCGAGCCGGTCGCCGCGTTCCAGCCCCCGAAGGGGGTCGTGCGGGCGAAGATCGACGCGTGGAGCGGGGGCGCTCCGGGGCCATGGACGCGCGAGACGACGCTCGAATGGTTCATCGACGGAACCCAGCCGGGCGGACGTCATGCTGTGGACCAGCCCGGACTGCTGTATACCCGCGCCTGTGGAGGCTGGCTCGTGGATCCGCTCAAGGCCGAGCTCGGCCCGGCGAGCTGGGACACCGCGGACGCGGCGTGGCTCGCGCGGGCGCGACGCGGCGTGAACGTCGATGGCCGATACGACACGAAGACGGCCTACTTCTGGGGCCGCTCGGGCTGGGGCGGGCCGCTGATGGGCCCCTGCGCGCCGCGGCGTCCGCGACTCGTCCATCACGAGACGCCCAAACCCGAACCGGGTCCGGGCCGCGGTGACGGCGGCCCCGGCAAGGGTGGGCCCGGCAAGGGTGGGCCCGGCAACGGCGGGCCGGGCAACGGTGGCCCCGGCAACGGCGGGGGCGGCGGAGGCGGTGGCGGCGGTGGCGGCGGCCAGCCGGGACCGACCGCGGAGCCGACGCCGGCAGCCGGAGCCGTCGATCCGAACGCACAACCGTGATGGCACTCGCCACGGCCGGACCGCCATGACCTCCGACGACGGGTTCGGGCGGTCCGTCGTACGTGGCGCCGGGCTCGCGCTCGGCGTGGCCCTCGTTGCAGGCGTGCTGCTCGTGATGATTGCCGCGGGCAGTGTCGTCGTGCTCGTGCTCGTCGCTGTCATCCTGGCGTCCGGGCTCCAGCCGATGATCGCGTGGCTGCGGGGTCACCTCCCCATCGGCCGGGGACCGACGATCCTGCTCGTGTACGGGGTCTTCCTCGCGGCCGTGGTCGGCCTGGTTCTCGTGGTCGTGCCGGTCGCGCTGACGGAATTCGACCGGACCATCGCGTCACTGCCGCCGTTCTTCGACCGTGCCCGCGAGTGGGCGGCCGGCCTCCGCCCGGCCGCGCTCTCCGGCAGCGCGACGGCGCTGATCGACACGGCCGCCCGGACGCTGAAGCCACCCGAGGCCGCGCCGGCGCCGGGGCAAGTCGTCGCGCTCGGGCTGACGGTCGCCGAGGCGCTCACCTCGATCGCGACGCTCCTGGCGGTCGTCTACTTCTGGCTCACCGAGCATGCCCGCCTGCAGCGCTACGGCCTGGCGTTCGTGCCCCAGGACCGACGGAAACGGGCACGGGACGTCTGGAACGCCGCCGAGACCCGGCTGGGCATGTGGGTCCGAGGTCAGCTGATCCTGATGGCGACGCTCGGCGTCGCGACGGCGACGGCATACACGCTGCTCGGCGTCCCGGCCGGGGTGCTCCTCGGGCTGATCGCCGCCCTGGCCGAGGCAATCCCGATCGTGGGTCCGCTCCTCGGCGCCGTTCCCGCGGTCCTCGTCGCGATGACCGTCTCGCCCGAGCTCGCCCTCGAGGTCGCGGGCGTCTACCTCGTCCTGCAGCTGATCGAGGGCAACGTGCTCGTGCCCGTCGTCATGCGGAACACGATCGGGATCTCGCCATTCCTCGTCATCCTGAGCGTGCTGATCGGCGGCGCCGCCGGCGGCCTGCTCGGCGCGCTGCTGGCCGTTCCGATCGCTGCCGCCGGAGAGGTCCTGATCGAGGGGTTGCAGGCGCGCGAGGTCCCCGTCGCCCAGGACCCGACGGCGACGGACACGGACGACGAGGAGAATGCGCCGGATGAGCCCGACAGCGGCGAGCAGCGATCGCGGACGAGGTCGATCCCGGGTCTCGGTTAGCGCCGCGGGATTCGCGGCCGGGGGGCCGCAACCGGACTGAAACAGATCTGCAACCCTCCCCCGCGAAGGACCGCTCGCCACGGCACGCCGCCTCTGCGCTACTGAACGGGGCGTCGCCACAGACGCAGAGGGTCAAGGAGCGAGTGATCAGCACGTCCTGGTCGGGTTGCCCGGCGTGAGCGCAGAGGCGATCCGCGAGTCCGGTGATTCGGATCCAGCGTCGACCGCGGCGGTGACCGGCGGAATGGCGATGGCGCTCATCGCGCCACCGCCACGACCGTCTGTCGACCTGTCCGTCGTGCTGGCGGGCGTCGCTGCCGGGATCACCGTCCAGGACGACTCGGGGCGGCTCATCTATGCCAACCCCCTCGCCGCGAGGATGGCCGGCTTCGAGGACCCGGACGAGCTGCTGGGGGCTTCGCCCGGGGATCTCGTCACACGCTTCCAGCTCATCGACGAGTTCGGAGCGCCCTTCGATCCTGCGCGGCTCCCCGGCCGCCGCGTGCTGCGGGGCGAGTCTCCGGAGCCCGTCCTCATCGGTTTCCGGCTCCTCGACGGTGTGGAGCGCTGGTCCCTGCTCCACGCGCGCGCGACGGTCCTCGACGACGGCAGCCACGTCGCGGTCAACACGTTCCACGACGTCACGGCCCGGATCGAGGCCGAGCGACGAGTCCGCGACCGGGAGCGCGGCTTCCGGGAGATGGCCGAGGAGCGGCGACGCGCCGAGGATCGCCTCGAATCCGTCCTGCGCCACATGCCGGTCGGCGTCGTTCTTGCGGATCCGGACGGCCGGGTGGTCTTCGCCAACGCCGCCGTCCGGCGCATGTCCGTCGTGCCCGTCGAGGTCGGCGTCGCGCCGACTGGCCGGCTCCGCGGCGTTCGCTCGGACGGCACGGTCGTCGCGGACGAGGCTTGGCCGCTGCCGCGCGCACTGCGCGGCGAGACCGTCGAGAACGACATCATCACCGCCGAGTCGGAGGCCGGCATTCGCCGCACCTACAACCTCAGCGCGTCGCCCATGCGAGACCGCGACGGCGCGATCGACGCGGCGATCCTGACCGTGGTCGACGTGACCGAGCGCGTGGTTGCCCAGGAGCGCGAACGCTTCCTCGCCCGTGCGTCGGAGGTCCTCGCCTCCTCCCTCGACTACGAGCAGACGGTCCGGACCGTCGCCGATCTCGTGGTGCCCCACTTCGCCGACTGGTGCGTCGTGCAGGTCGTGGATGACGACCGGAAGCTCCAACGGATCGCCGTCGCTCATCGTGATCCGGAGAAGGTTGCGCTCGCGCTCGCGTCCGCCAGCGACTACCCGGAGAACCCCGACTCCCCGAACTCCGCGGCGTCGATCCTCCGCACCGGCCAGAGCGTCTACATCCCGGACATCACCGCGGAACAGCTCGACGCCGCGGCGCAGGACGATCGCCATCGCGAGATCCTGCGGGCGATCAGCCTCCGGTCCGCGCTGTCGGTGCCGCTCGTCGTCGGAGGCCGGGTGACCGGCGTGCTCTCCCTCGTGAACGGGGAGTCGGAGCGTCGCTTCGAGCCGGACGATGTCGCCTTTGCCGAGAACCTTGCCGGCCGCGCGGCGGCGGCGATCGAGAACGCCCGGCTGTTCCGGGAAGGCGTCCGGTTCCAGCGGCTGCTCGACGCAACGAGCGACGCCGTGCTGCTCATCGATGTCGAGACGCGCCGGATCGTGTACGCCAACCAGGGCGCGGTCCTCCAGTTCGACCGCCCGGTCGATGATCTCGTCGGGACGGCGTTCGACGAGCACCTCGACGACGTCGGCGCGTTCACGTTGCGGGTCGCGTTCGAGGCGCTGGATAGCGGTACGAGCGAGGCGCGGACCGAGTCGCTCCGGCTGCGGCGGTCGACGGGCGCGGCGATCCCCGTCGAGGTCCGGCTCCAGCTCGTCGCCCAGTCCGCCGAGCCGCGCAGGATCCTTGCCGTCGCCCGCGACCTCCGCGAACGCATCGCGGCCGAGGAGAACCTCCGGACGCTCGCCGCCTCCGAGCACGCCCGCGCGGCCGAGCTCAATGCCGTGATCCGGGCGATGGGCGAGGGCGTGTTCGTTTGCGATCGGGAGGGCCGGATCATCCTGGCGAACCCGGCCGCCGAGGACGTCTTTCCCGAGGTCGAGGAGACGACCTACGCCGACATCCTCGCCGAGCTGGACGACCCGGATCATCAGGCGCCCGCCCTCGGGACGTCCGGCGGACCGGTCGAGCTGCGCGCGCGACGCGGCGAGGAGCGCTGGATCGAGATCTCGACGTGGCCCGTCCGCGCCGACCAGACCTCCGAGATGCGGGAGGAGACGATCGTCATGCTCCGCGACGTGACCGAGGCGCGCCAGCGCCAGGCCGTCCGTGACACGTTCATCGGCGTGCTGTCGCACGAGCTCCGGACGCCGGTCACCACGATCTACGCGGGCGCGAAGGTGCTGTCTCGGCCCGGGGAGCTCCCGCAGGAGACGCAGCGCGAGATCTTCAGCGACATCGTCGTCGAGTCCGAGCGGCTCCACCGGCTGGTCGAGGACGTCGTGGCGATGACCAGGTTCGAGGACGAGACCGGCGACGTCGGTGCGGAGCCCGTGCTGCTCCAGCGCCTGCTGCCCTCGATCGTCGCGTCGGAGGAGAACCGCTGGCCCGCCGTGTCGTTCCGGCTGGCCGTCCCGGCCGGGCTGCCGACCGTGATCGCCGACCCGACGTACGTGGAGCAGGTCATCCGGAACCTGTTGTCGAACGCGGCGAAGTACGGCGGTGTCGGGACGTCGGTCGAGGTCCTCGTCCAGGCGCTGCCGACGGAGGTCGTCGTCCGGATCCTCGATGACGGTCCCGGCTTTCCGCCCGAGGATGCCGGACGGCTGTTCGACCTCTTCTTCCGGTCACCGCGCACGGCACGGGTCGCGGCCGGGGCGGGGATCGGGCTGTTCGTCTGCGCCCGGCTGATCCACGCGATGGGCGGCCGGATCTGGGCCGAAAACCGGCCGGAGGGTGGGGCCGAGTTCGGCTTCTCGCTCACCGTCATGAGCGAGGACAGCCAGGCCTGACGGCCGTTTCGCGGGCGACGAGCCTCCGCGCGAGCGGAACGGCTGCGAGGAGCCTGCAAGAGTGAACCCACCACGGCACGGAGGCTCGTGCTCCGAGCCTCGGTAACGTCCGTCCGCGTGGTCGCCCCGGCCACCTGAGGTGCCGGAACACCGGCGCCTGGACACGGAGGAACCCCAGCACATGATCAAGCGCGTTCTGCTTGCCCTTGCCCTTGCGGCATCCCTCGGCGGCGCGGTCGTCGCCTGCAACAACAGCGGCTCCGGGAGCGGTGGCGGGACCACCACGACCCCGGCGGCGTCAACGAGCACCGGCGGCGGCGCCGGCAGCAGCACCGACGCCGGCACGGGCGCCGGCAGCAGCACCGGCACGGGCGCCGGCGCATCGGACGCCCTCGGCGCCTCGCCCAGCTCCTCGTAGCAGTCGCGGCGCCTGACGCGCCGCAGAAGGCATCGGGACCGAGCGCCTCCGGCGGACCGCGCCGGGGGCGTTCCCCCTGAATCGCCCCGTTCTCCCCCGCTCGACAGGACGGGCCTGTCAGGCCGTTGCAATGGAGAGCGCCGAGATCGTTGCCGAAGCGACGACCGGCGCGAACGAGACTTCGTGGCGTACCGGGTCTCCCCGGACGCGTGAACTCGAAGGGATGGAGGTTTCACCTCATGAACATCATCGCGTGGATCGTTCTCGGCGCCATCGCCGGCTATCTCGCTGGCTTTCTCGTCAAGGGCGATGAAGGGTATGGAGTCATCGGCCACATCGTTCTCGGCATCGTCGGCGCGCTCGTCGGCGGCTTCCTCGCCGGTGTGCTCTTCAACTCGAACCCGATCGACGGCCCGTTCGACCTGAGCTCGATCGTCGTCTCGGTCATCGGCGCGATCATCGTGGTCGTCGTCGTGAACGCGGTCACGAGCCGCTCGCGCAGCGGTCGCGGGGCGATCTGACCCGGTCAGCAACGCTCGCGGAGCGGGTGCTCCGCTGAACCCAGCCCAGCGGAACGCCCACCTGACCAGGTGGGCGTTCTGATTCTCCTCGCCGCACGTCAAGGAGGCACGATGTCGCAGATCACCGAAGCGGTCGAAGTCCAGGTCCCGGTTCGAACCGCATACGACCAGTGGACACAGTTCGAGACGTTTCCCGAGTTCATGGAGGGCGTGAAGTCCGTCCGGCAGCTCGACGACAAGACGCTCGAGTGGGTCGCCGAGGTCGGCGGCCGCGAGAAGAGCTGGGAAGCGAAGATCACCGAGCAGCAGCCGGACGAGCGGATCGCCTGGACCGCCGTCGATGGCGCCCACAACGCGGGCGTGGTCACGTTCCATCGCCTCGATGAGGGCAAGAGCCGCGTGACGCTCCAGCTCGACGTCGAGCCCGAGGGCCCGGTCGAGTCCGTGGGCGACGCGCTCGGCATCGTCCAGCGACGCGTCAAGGGCGACATGGAGCGGTTCAAGGACTTCATCGAGTCGCGCGGCACCGAGACCGGTGCCTGGCGCGGTCAGGTGAACCAGACGAGCAACTGACCCCGTTCCGTCGTCGCGCCCCGACTGGGGCGCGACTCGTGACGCCGGCGCCCTCGGGTGCCGGCGTCTGCGTGTCCGGTGAGATCTCGCGGACCGACGCGGCGGCCTCGGTGCGGCTCGTTTCGCGGCCGGTCCCGACCCGTTCGTGGCCGGTGCATGTGCCCGCCCGGAACCGCGGTTCGGGTCTCCCGGCTGCCCGACTCGATCGTCGATCCTCGCCCGGCGCGCGTTGCCAGTCGCCTGCAAGGAGGCCCGCTCGCGCTCGTGACCGTTTCGCCCCAGGCGCGCAGTACCGTCGGGCCGATGCAGCTGATCTACGTCCACGGGTCCGCCGCGCTCGACGCGGACTCCGCGGCCCGGCTCGCCCATCTGAAGGAGGCGGGCCACGGCCTCGTGCTCGTGGCGGACGCCCAGCACCCGGCGGCCGAACTGGCGGAATGGACTGAGCGGGTCGACGTCCTGCCGGCGGACCCTCCCCGGGGATCGTGGTACATCACCGCGGACGCGGCGGTCTGCGGGGACCGGCGCCCCGGGCTGCGGACGTTGCTCATCGGCCCGCGCGAGACCGCGACCCGCCCGACCCGCTGCGACGTGACGGCACGGGATCTCCGCGACGCCGTCCTGAAGGTGCTCGCGGCCGACGTGATGAGCTGAGCCGGGCCGCCCGCTCTGCTCCTCCCCCGTCCACCGACCCTGCCGGCCCCGACGTCGGCTCGCTGCAAGACCTCGGACAGGCCGCTGCAATCCCTCGTCCGGTGCGGTTCACGTGCGCGACAGCCAGCGCGAACCACACTCGGTCTGCGGGCTTCCGACCACTGGGGGTCCGGGAGCCCGCAGTCTTCTCCGGCCGAGGTCGGCCGGCGCGTCTCTCGGCGCGTCTCTCTCGGCGCATCCCCCGCGGCCTCCGCGCCTCGGCTCCAGACGCCGACCCTGACACCTGCGCGTGACGTGCGCGTTGTCTCGGCCATGCGGTCCCCGACGTGAGCCGGACGCGGCTCGCATGCGCGCCGACACCCGAAGTCGAGCCTGTTCCTGTCAATTGCTCAGCGGGCGACCATGTGCCGGCTCCCGGCGGGCGCCGACCTGGCAGTTGCCTCGTGAGTGCGCAATGGTCAGTGCGCCGCTCGAGTGCCGAGCGTGCAGCCGCCGCCAGGCCGCGGATCTGGTCGACAGCGACGACGTCAGTGCTCATCAGGTGAGCAGATGTCGGGACACGACGGCCGGAGGGTCCGGCACGTCCGCGGCGCACGTCCGGCGAGCCTGTGCCCCGCGGGGTGCCACCGCCGCGCTTGCGTAGGGGCAGGTTCGGCCGTCGTCGGCGACGTTATGCGGTTGCAAGATCGTCCCCCGGACCCGGCAGATGCGCGACGCGCCGCCACCCCTACGATCGTCCCACGCTCGACGGTCAACGTTGACGTGAAATCGAACACACCCGCGTGGGGACGCTTGTGACGGGGCGTCTTCACCCCGATCCCGCGGACGCCCGGAGCCCCCTCCTCCGGGCGTTCCGCACGTCCGGGACCAGGTGAGTGGTGGGCGCCCGGCAGCCCGACTGCCCCGAGGGGCGCACCGGGAACAGTCGCCACGCGCGCGGGACTCGCGGGACTCGCCGCGAACCGCCGCGGACACGAAGAAACCCGACCGGGATCCGGTCGGGTTTCGTGCTGTCCGGGCTCGGCGTCGCGCGCCGTCGCCAGCTCCGGCGCGAGGCGGGCCCCTAGACGGACCCGGTCCGCCTCGACGAGCCGACCGGCGTCGTGCCGCCGTGACGGTCGAACAGGGTGTACCCCATCGCCGTGGCCGGGATGAGCGCCAGGAACACGAGGATCCGGTTCGCGCCGCCCAGCAGCAGGCCGAGCGCCAGACCGAGGGACAGCGACGTGCCGACGGCAAGGACCTCGTCGGACTCGCCCTGGATCACCTCGTTCGCCCGGCCGAGCTGCACGCCGGTGGCGCTCGCCGCGTCGGGGAGGCGAGCTGCGGCGGCTGCCGCGCGATCCGCGACCCCGCTCGCGATCGCTCGTGCCGTGGTTGCCGGATCCGTCGAACCGCCGTTGCTCGATTCGGTCGACGCGGTGCTTGTGGTCATGGTCAGCCTCCAACTCGATGTCGAGCCTGCGACCCGACGACCCGACCGTACGATCGCGAGCGGCGCAGCCGGGAGCGTGCCGGACGAGGCCCGATTGCAGCGACGTGACAGCCGCGCGCCACGAACCACGGGCGAGGGACCGACCCACTGCAAGCGCGCTGTCATCCTCCCCGGGTCCGTCGGAGGCGGGCGCAACCCCCCCGCCGATAGGGTCGAGGCAGTCGGATCGGACCCCCGATCCGCGAACGGGAGGCACGAGATGTCCTTCGATGACCTGAAGGCGGACGCCAAGGAAGGCCTTCGCGACGTGAACAACAAGGGCAAGGAAGCGTGGCGCAAGGCCGACGGGGAGGAGAGCCTCTCCGACAAGATCGCGAATGCCGGCGACGACATGCGCGATGCAGCCGGCAACGCCGGCGACGAGATGGATCGCAACGCGAGCCATCCGGACGACAATTCGGGTGATCGCCCGCTCTAGCTCCCCTCGGTTGTACACGACGCCCCCGTCCGGCTCGCCGGCGGGGGCGTTCTGCTGCGCCGGGGCGAGCGGCGCGCTCCCCCCGCGCTCGCGCTCACGCTTCAGCGCTCGGCGCGGAGCACCCCGGACGGCGGCAGGAACGTCGAGCCGCACCACGCGCAGGCGTCCCAGTCGAGCCCCACGACGTGACCGCATTCGTCGCAGCGGTGTCGAAGAGACGTCCGGCACACCGGACAGACGAGCCAATCGGTATCGACCGGTGCGGCGCAGGAGGGACAGGTCGCCCGCTCCGCCTCGACCCGCAGCGCGACTTCGCGGAGCCGCGCGAGCCGTCGATCCGCGACCGTCGTCGACGGCCTGACGATCGCGTGGACCAGCACGGCGAGCGGAAAGAGGATCGGCGAGGCGACGACCACCGCGGCTGCGCTGAGGTACGGCACGAGCGCGTGACGCGTGCGGCGTCGCGCGTCGACGAACACCCAGACCGCCGTGGCGAGCCAGACAAGGATGAGGAACGCGATCGCGATCGTGGCGGCGAGCTGGATGGTGGGATTCGCGAGCATGACCGACAGCAGTTGACCGGCCTGGCGCGGGCGCGCGTCCCTCGCCGGTCCGAAGGCTCCAAGAACGGGCGAGGACGGCACCCGGTTGCGCAGAGCAAACCACCGCGGCCATCCGCGCCGTTCGGAGCGATCCGGCGTGCGTCTGGCACCGACGTTGCACCCGAGGCGGCGACTCGGCACGACGCCCAGGCACGCGCGGACCTCGCTCGCCAGATCCCTGCGATGGAGCCGCAAGGCACCGGCCGGGCGCGGGAAGCCGCCCGTCCACCAGGACCCCCGATCCTTTGAGCATGCTCGAACACGACGGCGCTGCGGCGAGGCAGGCCGCGGCGAGGTCCTCGCCGCGGCCGACGCATGACGCCCAGATCCCGGCCTCGTCGGGGACCGCAACGATCGAGGGGCTGCAACCGGTCATCGACCGGCTTCCCGAAGCCGTCCTGATCACCGATTCCGACGGCGCGGTCCGGGCGACGAACGCAGCCGCTGACCGCCTCTTCGCGGAGCGGCCCGTTCGCGACGATGTCGACCTGCTCTCGCGGTTCGAGGATCTCGGCGCCACGCCGCGCCGGCTCGGTGGCGAGGAAGCGGCCCGGCGCCTCACGGTTCGGCCGCGTCACCAGCCGAACACCTGGTTTGCCCTCGATCGGGTCCCGCTCCAGTCGATCCGGCCCGAGGACGGCCAGGACGAGACCGACGACGGGACGGGCGCGGTGTATCTCCTTCGAGACGTCACGGACACCGGCGATCTCCAGGCGGAGCGGGAGGCGTTCCTTGCGGTGCTGTCCCACGAGCTCCGGACGCCACTGACGACGATCTACGCGGGCTCCTCGGTGCTCGCCAAACGGCCCCGCCTGTCGCCGCCCGCGACGCGGACGCTCGCACTCGACATCTCCGCGGAGGCGGCGCGCCTCTACGACCTCGTCGAGAACCTCCTTGTCATCGCCCGGCTGGAGCGACGAATCCTCGACCCACTCGACGAACCGGTCGACCTCGGCCAGACGGTCGACTCCGCGGTGCGCACGCTAGCCGAGCGCTTCCCGGCCGCCACGATCGTCCGGACCGGCGTCCGCCGGCCGGCGCCCGTCCACGGCGATGCCACCTACGTGGAGCAGGCGATCCGCAATCTGCTGCTCGCCGCGATCACGGTGACGGACGGGGCAGCGGACCAGTCGATCGAGGTGCGGGTCGATGTGGACGAGCCGGCTCGCGAGGTCGCGGTCCGGGTCCTCGACTCCGGGGCGTCGCTCCTCCCGGACGAGCTCGAGCGGGCGTTCGAGCTGCCATCGACCTCTGCCACGGGTCGTCTGGCGAGCATGGGCATGGGCCCGTTCGTGGTCCGCCACGCGGTCGACGCGATGAACGGCCGGACCTGGGCACGGAATCGCGAGGACGGCGGCCTCGAGATGGCCTTCGCCCTGCCGCTCGACGAGGGTCCCGAGCGCCGGCGCTGACGACGCGTCGCGCGCGGCCGTGGGACGACGCGCGATCTTCCGGCCTGACGGGCCGCCCTCACGAGATGAGGCGGCGGCCTCCGCCGGTCAGGCGACGGCCCCGACCGGGACCGGCTTGCGGCTGGGACGGCGGCCGCGGGACCGGTCGGCATCCTCGCGGAGGCGCGACCGGAGGAGCATGACGACGGCTCGCTCCTCGTCGGGGTCCGTGGCACCCGGTGCTGTGTCGGTGTCCTCGGCCGCCTGGACGAGCGCCGAACGGATCCGCCCGTCGAGGTACGCGTCGACGACCGCGGGATGGACGTAGGCCGAGCGCGCGACGGCGGCGGTGTTGCCGAGGTTCGCGGCGGTCGCCTTGATCGCCGCGGCGATGTTCTTCTGCTTCTCCCGCTCGGTCTCCGCGTCACCCAGCGCGCGGAGCGCCCGGAAGGCGAGGACGGTCCCGGCCCACGTCCGGAAGTCCTTGGCGGTGAACCCCGGCGCGATCGCCGCGAGATACCCGTTGACGTCCTCGGAGCGGACGTCGCGGAGGTCCCCGTCGTCGTCGACGTACTGGAAGAGCTCGCGGCCGGGGAGGTCGCGGCAGCGTTTGACGACCGATGCGAGCCGGCGATCGCGGAGCCCGACCTCGTGCTTCTGGCCGGACTTGCCGCGGAACCGGAAGAGCACCTTCGAGCCCTCGATCTTCGCGTGCTGATCCTGGAGCGTCGTCAGGCCGAAGGACTTGTTCAGTCGGGCGTATTCGTCGTTGCCCACCCGGATCAGCGTCAGCTCCAGGAGCCGGACCACGGCCGCGAGGACCTTCTCGCGGGGGAGGCCCGGTCGCGCGAGATCACGGTCAACGTGCTCGCGGATCGTGGGCAGGACGCGGGCGAAGGCGATCAGGCGCTCGAACTTCGCGGTGTCGCGCCGCGCGCGGAACTGGGCGTGGTAGCGGTACTGCTTGCGGCCGCGCGCGTCGCGGCCCGTCGCCTGGAGATAGCCGTTCGGGTACGGGCAGATCCAGACGTCGGTCCAGGCCGGCGGGATCACGATCTTCCGGATCCGTTCCAGGGTCGCCGGGTCGCGGATCGGCTTCCCGTCCGGCCCTCGATAGGAGAAGCCACGGGACGTTCGACGCCGGGTGATGCCCGGTCGATCGTCGCCCGAATCCCGCAGCCCATCGAGCGCCGCGAGCTCATCGGTCACCGGGGTGGCGGGGCGGGCAGTCACCCGTCGAGCGTCGGGGACGGCGCCTCGCAGGGAGGTCCGGCGGACGACTGCGGCGATGCCAGCGACGTTGCAGGCGTCGTCACGTGTTCGTAGCGCAGCGGCAGACCGGGCGCGCGCCGGCGGGATGGAGCCCCGGCGAGACTCGGGCGGTCCGGTCGCCGCCGACCGCTCGACCCCCAGGAGGACGCATGACCGCTGATCCACGACGCGGCGGGTCGCCGCTCGAGTCGGGCAACGATCCCGTCGAGCCAGCCCCGGAGAGCGCCGCCGACCCGGTTGCCCCGGCGACGACGCGGGATGACGTCGCGTCCGCCACGTCCGACCCGCTGACCGACGACGCCGTCGATGACGGTCAGGCGGCCCGCGCCAACGCTGCGACGATCGCGGCTGCGACCGCGCGGCCCCTGCCGGCTCCGGCAACCGAGCTTCCCGCCTCGATCGCGCCAGGTGGCGACGACCGGCGGGACGATGCGCCCGCGGAGCGCGGGGAGGGCCAGGCAGACAGCGACGCCGGGACCGCCGCGCAGGTGCCGGCCCGCGATCAGCTCGTGGTGATGCAGGACGTCGCGAGGCGGTTCGAGGATCGCGACGTCGTCCACGACATCAACCTCACCGTGCCGGGCGGCACGATCCTCGGGATCATCGGCCCGTCGGGGGCGGGCAAGACGACGACGATCCGGATGCTGACCGGCGCAATCGCGCCGACCAGGGGCCGGATCCGGGTGATGGGCGCCGAGCCGAAGCGGTTCAGCCGGTCGCAGCGCGAGCGGATCGGCTACATGCCCCAGCTCTTCACGCTGTACGAGGACCTGACGGCCGGCGAGAACGTCGACTTCGTCGCGAGCCTGTTCGGGATGCTGTTCCGACGCCGCCGGCGGCGGGTGAAGGAGGTCCTGAAGGTCGTCGATCTCTGGGACGCCCGGAAGCGACGTGCGGGTCGCCTGTCCGGTGGCATGCAGCGGCGCCTCGAGCTGGCCTGCGCCCTCGTCCACGAACCCGACCTGATCATCCTCGACGAGCCGACCGCGGGGATCGATCCCCTCCTCCGCGGCACGATCTGGGACGAGCTCCATCGCCTCCGCGACAGCGGCCGAACCCTCCTCGTGACGACCCAGCACGTGAGCGAGGCCGAGGAATGCGACGCGGTGGCGATGATCGTCGGCGGCACGATCATCGCCCTGGCAACGCCGGACGAGCTCCGCCGCATGGCGACGAACGGCGACCTGCTCGACATCGAGACGGCATCCGTCTTTGACGCGACGAAGCTCATCGGCACCGAAGGTGTCGGCGAGGTGACCCAGGACGGGCCGCGCCACCTGCGCGTGGTGGTCGACGACGCCGGCGTCGCGCTCCCGAACGTCGTCGAGCAGATCCGCGCCGCCGGCGTGGAGATCGAGTCGGCCCGCGAGCACCGCCTGTCGTTCGACGAGATCTTCGCGATCCTGGTTGCCCGCTACGACGCGACCGCGGACGCCGGGAATGCGACCGACGTAGCGAGTGGGACGAATGGTCCACGCTCCGGGGCGTCGGGGGGACCGGACGAGCGCGATCCGCGCGGTCGTGGCGATGAGGCGGCGGCATGAGCTTCCTCAAGACGCTCACCCGTGTCCTCGCCGTCGTCGGCAAGGAGCTCGTCTCGATCGTCCGCCGACCCGGCGCGCTGATCAGCCTGGTCCTCGGGCCGTTCCTGATCATGGCCCTGTTCGGAATCGGGTACAACGGCTACCGCCGCCCGCTGGACACGATCGTCGTCCTGCCGACGAGCACGGGCCTCACGGCCGACCTCGAGACCTATCGGAAGATCGCCGGCGAAGGCCTGAACATCGTCGAGGTCACGCCCGACGAGGCGTCGGCGATGGACCGGCTGGCGCACCAGCAGGTCGACGTGGTGGTCGTCGCGCCGCCGGACGTCCAGGAGCGGTTCAAGGCCGGGCAGCGCAGCCAGGTCGATGTTCGGGTGAACATCACGGATCCCGTCGAGGGCAGCTACGCCGTGTTCCTGTCGCGTGGCCTCGAGGCCGCGATCAACCGCCAGATCATCGAGCAGGCAGCGGCCCAGAGTGAGGGCTACGCGGTGAGCCAGGGGGCGACGGGCGCGAGCAAGATCCCGCCGGACGTGATCGCGGCGCCGACCCAGGCGAACCTCGTGAACGTCGCCCAGTCGTCGCCGACGGTCGTGCAGTACTTCGGGCCGGCGGTGCTCGCCTTGATCCTCCAGCACATGGCGGTGACACTGATCGCGCTGTCCGTCGTCCGCGAGAAGACGAGTGGCCTGTTCGAGCTCTTCCGGATCTCGCCGATCACCACGGCGGAGCTCGTCACCGGCAAGCTGATCGCCTACGGCATCTTCGCCGGCGGGATCGCCCTGATCACGATCGCGCTCCTCGTCATCGGGTTCCACGTGCCCGAGCTGGCCGATCCCGGCTGGATCGCGCTCGTCGCCCTCCTGCTGATCGCTTCGTCCCTGGGCCTCGGGCTGCTCGTCGCGGCCCTGTCGGACTCCGAGCCGCAGACCGTCCAGCTGTCGCTGCTCGTGCTGCTGGCTTCGGTGTTCTTCTCCGGGTTCGTCCTCGCGATCAACGAGTTCAGCGAGCCGATCCGCTCGATCATCTACGCCCTGCCAGTCGCGAGCGGGATTCGCCTGCTCGGCGACTTCATGTTCCGCGGCGGCACGGTCGTCGGCTGGCAGGTCGGCCTGATGGCGGCGCTCGCCGGCGTCTACATCGTGCTGGCCTGGCTGCTGCTCCGGCGGGTGATGGCCAGAGCCTGAGCGGCGATACGCGGCGGTCGTCCCGACGGCGCGGACGCCACGGCGCGGACGCCTCGACGCCTCCGCCGCCGGAGCTCGCTATCTGCGGGACGCCTCGCCGCGACGGCGAAGATCGAGGTCGCGAGCCTCGCGTGAGCCCGCCGAGCGGGTCGCGGGCTCGGGCATGACCTCCCCATCCGGCCCGTCGTCCCCGCCCAGCATCCGGGCATAGAGGGCTTCGTAGCCGTCGGCCATCCGGCGGGCGGAGAACCGCTCGATGACCGAGTCGCGGATCGCGCCTCGATCGAGCTCGTCCACGCGATCGACGAGGAAGGCGATCTCCGTCGCGTCGTCGCCGAAGAAGCCGTCGACACCGTCGCGGATGATCTCGCCGAGGGCCCCGACGTTCCGGGCAAGGATCGGCGCGCCACACGCCAGCGCCTCGATGGCGACGAGACCGAAGGGCTCGGGCCAGGACCCCGGCATGAGCACCGCGTGGCAGTGCGCGAAGAGGCCGTCGCGCTCGGCTCCGGACACCTCGCCGAGGAACTCCACGCTCGAGCCGGCCCGCTTCAATGCGGGCTCGAACACCTCTGCGTTGAATTCCTGCTCCGCTGGGGTCGGCCCCAGCTTGGCCGCGATCGTCAGGCGGCGGTCCGCCTTCTGGGCGACTTCGATCGCCTCGACGATCCCCTTCTCGGGCGCGACCCGACCGACGAAGAGCAGGTCGTCGGATCGGCGGCGCTCGAACGGCGCGTCATCGAGGGTGAGCCCGTTGTGGACGATCGTCCAGGGAACCTCGGGATGGACCGATGCCTGTGACTTGCTGATCGCGACGAACCCCTCCGGGCGATCGGCGAGCAGGTCCCGCGACCATGGATGGTCGAGCCTGCCGTGGAACGTGGCCACGAACGGTCGGGAGATCGATCCACGCAGCGCGGCCGAATACCACTCGAGATGGCTGTGGACCAGGTCGAAGTCGGTCTGGCGGCGTTCGACCTGGAGCATCGTCGCGAGGAAGTACCCGCTCGGGTCGTCCCCGAAGCCATCGGGCCGGAGCGCTCGAGCCACGGTGGGCTCGAGCGTCCCCGGAACCTCGGAGTCGCCGCTCGCGAAGGTCGTGACCTCGTGGCCACGGCCGACGAGCTCGCGGACGAGCTCGAACACGACGCGTTCCGTTCCGCCGTACGCCAGTGGTGGCACCCGCTCGAGTGGCGGGACGACCTGGGCGATGCGGAGCGGCGCGATCATCGATCGCCTCGCGTGCGGACGGACTCCACTGACAGCACGATGGCCCAGATCAGCGGCGCTCCTCGCCGCGATCGCCGAGGTCCGACTCCTCGGTTTCCTCCTCGGCCTGATCGCCGGCGCCCGAGCCACCCGCTGCGCCGACGGCGCCGCAGACGACCGCGCCGGGAGGACCCGCGACCGCGCCTCCGATCGAGGCGCCTGCAAGCCCGCCG
>JBHORC010000003.1:0-31054 GCA_042408445.1 Chloroflexota bacterium | reverse complement strand
CGGCGGGGGCCGCCGGGCGGTCGGCGCGTCGTCGGGGCGCCGCGCTCGGTCGTCAGGCGCTGAGGCGGAGGTTCCAGGCGGCCACGGCGACGGCCGCCGCGGCGAGGATCGCCGTCTCCCAGATCCAGCGGGGATCGCGCCGGCGGGACGGCGGCGCGGCGTGGAGGGTGTCCCAGAGATAGAAGAGGAACATCAGGAGCGCCGGCCCGATGAGTCGCGGGATGCCCATCGCCCGGATCGCCGCGGCGCCGATCGCGATCGCGACGGCGTAGCTCGCGGCCGCCCAGATCGCATCGCGGGCACGAGCCACGCGGAGCGCGACCGCCCGGTAGCCGAGGAGCCCGGCGATCAGCGCGTCCGCGACCGCCAGCACGACGAGGTTCTGGAGCGGCAGGCCGGTCGTCGGTGCGCCGGGGAGATCGATCCCCGCGAGGCCGCCGGGGACCACCGCCGCGACACCGGCGAAGGCAACGACGGAGGCGACGAGCGTCATGACGAGCGTTCGCGTCCGGTCGTCGTCGGCCGGCCCCTGCGGAGCGGCGATGATCCGGGCTTCGGTCGCCACGGCCCGGTCGACGACGAACGCCACACCGGCGACGGCCGGCACGATCGCCGCGCCGAGCGGCAGGAGCCGGATGGCGAGCGCGCCACCGAGCGCCGCGACGGCCGGGACGATCAGGGACTCGATCGGGACGCCGCCGTCCGCGTTCGGGCCGTCGACGTCGGCGAGGAGGCGCAGCGTCGCGAACGCTGTCGCGAGGAACAGCAGCCCGGCAACGACGGCAACGATCGGCCCGGAGACGAGCGCTGCCATCGTGGCGACCGTGGCGACGACCACGGCCAGCTCCCGGCGGCCGCCGACCTCGTCCGGGTCGGCTCGACCCGTGATCGCGGGCAGCGGCAGGCGTCGCACGGCCCGGCCTAGGCCGGTCGGCGGCAGACGGCTCGGACCGAGCGGTGACGAGGTTGGTGGGCGTGACGGCGCCATCGGCGGGATGGTACGTCAGCCCGATGGGCGATCCGGCGGAGGTCGATCAGCCCTGGACGCGAGCCGGCTTCGCCGCCGCCCACGCGAGGATCTCGGCACGGGGCCGCGCGTTCATCACGTTCGCGGCGGTGACCCACGCCCGACGGGCCTGGCTGATGCCCCAGCGGACATAGTCGAGCTCCCGGGTGTGGTGGGCGTCGGAGTCGATCGTCAGGACACATCCGGCGGCGACTGCGCGCCGGGCGCGCTCGACGGACAGGTCCAGGCGATGTGGCGACCCGTTCATCTCCAGCGCGGTTCCGTTCGCAGCGGCGGCCTCGTAGACGCGCTCCCAGTCGAGGTCGAGATCGTCCCGGGTCTGGATCATCCGGCCGGACGGATGGGCGACGATGTCGACGTGGGGGCTGCGGATCGCGTTCAGCGTTCGCCGCGTGAGGTCGGCCCGCGACTGGCGGCGCGCGACATGGACCGAGGCCACGACGATGTCGAACCGGGCGAGGAGCGCGTCCTCGTAGTCGAGCTGGCCGTCCGCCCGGACCTCCAGCTCGCAACCGTGGAGCAGCCGAAATCCCTCCGCCGGCGTCTCCGGCGGAGCGGTCCCCGCCGCCTCCTCCGCCGCGAACCGGTCGTTGAGCGCGGCGATGATCGCGCGCTCCTCCTCGACGCGATCGGGTGTCAGCCCGTTCGCGATCGCGAGCGATTGGGAGTGGTCCGTGAGCACCTGGAACGCGTAGCCGCGCCGACGAGCCGCCTCGGCCATCACCTCGATCGGCTGGCTTCCGTCGCTCCACTCGCTATGGGTGTGGCAGTCGCCGCGGAGGTCCGCCTGGGTGATGAGCTGCGGCAATGACCCCGCGAGCGCCGCCTCGATCTCGCCTTCGTCCTCGCGCAGCTCCGGCTCGATGAACGGCAGGTCGAGGAAGGCATAGGCCTCGGCCTCGCTCGCGAACGTCCGCAGCTCGGCGTCCGGGCCGGTGACCACCTCACCGAACTCGTCGATCCGCTGGAACCCGTATTCCGACAGCGACCAGCCGCGATCACGCGCACGCGCCCGGAGGCGGACGTTGTGCTCCTTGCTCCCCGTGAAGTGGAGGCGGTATGCGCCGGCGCTGCCGGGCGGCATGACCATGAGGTCGACCTGTGGCCCGCGCAGGAGCCGGACCGCGGACTTGTGGCCGCCACGGCCGATCACGGCCTCGACGGCACCGAGCCCCGTGAACGCAGCCATCAGCCCGTCGGGATCGGTCGTCTCGGCGAGCAGGTCGATGTCGCCGATCGTCTCCTTCCGTCTCCGGAACGACCCCGCCGGCTCGATCGAGATGACGCCCGGAACCGCGCTGAGCGGCGTCACGAGCGACTCGATCTGGAGCTCGGCCTGGGGGAGGAGCATCCGCGTGGGCCGGGACGCCAGGCGCTCGATCCCCTCCAGGATCATCGTCTCGGTCCGCTCCGACAGACCGCGGACGTCGCGGACGCGGCCCGCCCGCGCCGCGGTCTCCAGGTCGGCCATCGTGAGCACGCCGAGCTCGTCGTGAAGCTGCTTCACCGTCTTCGGCCCCAGCCCCGGGATCCGGAGCAGCTCGACGAGACTCGCCGGCACCTCCCCCCGGAGCCGCTCGAGGAACGCCATCCGGCCGGTGGTGACGAGCTCCGTGATCTTGTCGGCGATCGCCTGGCCCACGCCCGTCACCTTCGGCGGCGTGCCGCTGCGATACGCGGCGACGAGGTCGACGGGGCTGCGGCCGATCGCGTCCGCCGCCCGGTGGTACGCGACGGTCTTGAAGACGAGCTCGCCCTTGACCTCGAGGATGTCCCCGATCTCGTGGAAGATCCGGGCGAGATCGCCGTTCGTCAGGTCGGCGGCGAGGTCGGCGGCGACGTCGGCCGGGGCGCCGGCGAGCTCCGCATCGTCCTCGATCCCGGGCACGTCGTGGGGCAGGGCGGGTGCGGCATCATCGCTCTGGTCATTGGCCATCGAGCCGATGGTAGCGGTGGGTCGCGGGTCGCCGCGAAGCGGCGGGCGGAGGGCGCGTCGTCGTCACCGCCGCGGCAGGCGCAGGCCCATTCCCTCAGGCGGCGACGACCCGGTCGCGGCCGCGGCGCTTCGCCAGGTACAGCGCCCGATCCGCGCGCTGGATCACCGTCTCGATCGGCTCGCCGGCTTCGTGAGCCACCGCCGCCCCGACCGAAACCGAC
The DNA here is from genome assembly GCA_042408445.1 of Chloroflexota bacterium. Lineage (GTDB taxonomy): Bacteria > Chloroflexota > Limnocylindria > Limnocylindrales > CSP1-4 > CF-46. Next base: position 27,870 of record JBHORC010000003.1, on the reverse strand, counting down.
ACGCGCGGGACCCCGAGCGGCCGCAGGTCGAGGTCGGCGACCGCGCCTCGGACGCGCTCGCCCACGTCGAGCGCGATCGTCGCCGTCGGGTTGCGGAGCAGCACGACGAACTCCTCGCCGCCGTACCGCGCAGGCACGTCGTCCTCGCGGACGGCCGCGGCGATCGCGGACGCAACCTCGCGGAGGACGTCGTCGCCCACCTGGTGGCCGTGGCGGTCGTTGAGCGCCTTGAAGCGGTCGATGTCGATCATCAGGATCCCGACGTCGTCCTCGGCTCGGCGACGTCGGGCGAGGAGCGAGCAGAACTCGTCGAAGTAGCGGCGGTTCGGCAATCCGGTGAGCCCGTCGGTCGAGGCCCGCGCCTCCGCGGCGCGGTGGGAATAAGCGCGAGCAAGGGCGGTCGACGCCTCGACGGCGGCCCCGACGAGGATTCGCTGCGCCGACGCGGGCCACGGCGACGACGTCCGGCGCGACACGACAAGCGCGCCGATCTGGCCGTCGTCCGTCGAGAGCGGTGCGACGAGCGTGTTGCGGAGCCCGAACACCGCCTGCGCCCGCCGCTCGATCCGCTCCGCGACGAGGTTGGTTGCGTCCGCGGACGGTCGTCGATTCCCGCCGGTCCGAGCGATTCCCGTCGCCGCCGGCATCAGCCGGTGCGGGGCAGACGGCACGGGGAGGTCCGGCGTTCGGCGACCACTGCGTCGCCCGCGGGGCACGTCGTCGAGTACCGCATTGAAGCTCGCAGATCCGCGGACCCGTGCCGGCGCCGGATCGTCCGGCCGCTCCTGCGGCGCGCCGACGGCGGCGCCGACCGGGACCGCGACCGCGTCCGCATCCTCGTCGGATCGATCCAGCTGCAGGCCGTCTTCGCGGCCCCGCGTCCCGTGGCGGCGACCGCCGCGATCGGGGTGGACCGGCTCCTCGAGGTCGGCGATCGGGAACAGCGTGGACGACGTCGCGCCACCCAGGCCGTTCACGAGCGTCGCCTCGAGCACGCGGCTCTCGGGCCGCCGCCGGACGATGACGATGTGGTCGGCCCCCGTGCCCGCGGCGAGCTCCTCGACGATCGCCTCGACAACGGCTTCGGCCGAGACGGAGCGGGAGAGACCCTGCAGGATCCGGGCGAAGCTCTCCGCCTCGGCTCGGCGGCCCGCTTCCATCGCCTGCACCGCAATGCGGTGGCGGACCGCGGCGAAGCCCACGACGACCACGAGCACGGCCGTCGCGATGTCGAGGGGACGCAGGCCGCCCTCGAGCAGCCGGATCAGCGCGATCAGCCCGAGGCCGAAGAACGTCAGGGAGAAGACGACCCACGAACGGCGGATCCGCGGATCCTCCGCTTCCCCGGGCGGACGCAGCTCGGTGGGTGGGGTCACGTTCGGAGCTGAGGATGGCGGTCCGGTGTGGCCGCCCGCAAGTCGGCGGGGTGGTACTTCTGGCCGCATGCGCCTGGTACTTCCGTTCGTCGTCCGGGCGGCCGGCATCGTGCGTCCGCCGCGGAATTCACGCTCCCGCCGGTGATGCCACTGCGCCCATCACCCGGCCGCGTCGCGTCGGCGTGATGGTGGAACTGGCATCGGACGTCGGGATCGACGGGGGGCACGGGCGGTGCTGTCGGCACCGCAGCGATGCCCCTGCGGACCACCGGACGGTTCGCGCGGCGGTGATGGTGGAAGAGCCATCGAAGGTGAGGGTTGATGATGGCGCGGCCGGCAGCGACCCGGCGATGAGCGCCACTCGACGCCTCAGGCGGACCGCGGCTCCTCGACCCGGCGGCTTCGCTTCACCCGGTACAGCCCCGCGTCGGCGACCGCGATCAGCTCGGCGGCGGTACGTCCGTCGGCCGGAAACGTCGCGACGCCGATCGAGACGCCGATCGGAACGGTGAGCCGGCCGTCGTGACAGAAGGTCGTCGACGCGAACGCCGCCGTGATCCGGTCGGCTGTCTGGGTCGCCTCGTCGTGGCCGGCCTCCGGGAGCAGCACGGCGAACTCGTCGCCGCCGTATCGCGCGGGGATGTCCGACGCGCGCAGGGTCCGTCGGATCGTCTCGGCCGTCCAGCGCAGCACCTCGTCGCCGAGCAGGTGGCCGAACGTGTCGTTCACGAGCTTGAAGTCGTCGAGGTCGAGCATCAACAGGCTCAACGGACGTCGGCTCCGGCGCGCCCGGACGGCCTCCTGGCCGAACCGCTCGTGGAGCGAGCGGTGGTTGAAGAAGCCGGTGAGCGGGTCTCGATCCGCGAGGGCCCGGGCCTCGCCGTACAGGCGCGCGTTCTCGAGCGCCATCGACGCCTCGTTCGCGATCGTGCGGGCCAGGCTCAGCCGCTCCTCATCAACCGGGATCGGTCCCCGGCTGAACAGCTCGACGAGCCCGATCGCCCCGCCGGAGGCGACCAGCGGCAGCATGACGAGGGACCGGTTGCCGGCGTCGCGCAGCAGCTTCGCCTCCGCCGGGTCCGCGCCGTCCTCCTCGACGTCGACCCGCTCCGTCACCTGCTCGGTCAGGACCCGTTTGGTGAGCGGGTACGAGCTGATATCGAAGTAGGGCTGCAGCTCCTCACGGGGGATCGGCGGGTAGTAGCCGAGGCTCGCGACCCGGTCATTCGCCTGGTCCCACCACGAGATCGCGCATTCGTCGACGCCCATGACCGTGGCCAGGTGGCGCGACAGGATGTTCGCGACCTGGAACGTGTCGAGGCTCGCCGCGAGGTCCGTGCCCACATCAAGGAGAAGCCGGAGCTCGCCGGCAAGCGCCTGGCTGCGGGCGAGGTTCCGGGCGGATTCGAGGGCCGTCGCGGCCTGATCGGCGAGGATCGAGAGCAGTCGGAGGTCGTGCTCACCGAACTGGCGCAGGCCGAGCTTCGAGAGGGTGATCACCCCCACGACGGCGTCGTCGTAGCGCATCGGCACGACGAGCATCGATTCGTCGACGTCGTCGGTGCCCGGGATCGACGCGCCGCGCGGATCGGCATTCGCGTCGTGAACGAGCAGCGGCACGCCGTGCAGCCCCACCCAGCCGGTGAAGCCGACACCGAGCGTCGTCCGGAGAAGGTCGAGATCGACCTGCTCGTACGCGCCGACGCGACCCTCGAACGCGATCGGGACGAGGTCGCCGCTCGCCTCGAGGACGTACACGCGGGCGTTGTGGTAGTCGATGATCCGGCCCGTCTCCTCGACGACGGCGCGGCCGACGGCCTCTGGGCCGTCCGCGCGACTCAGCCGGGCGGACGCCGCCTGCAGCACCTCCAGCTGGCGCGCGAAGAGCCCCGCGGTTGCGTCGGCGCCGTCGTTCCCAGCGGCGCCGCCGGGTTGCGCGGATCGAGGGGCACGCCGAGACGACGGTCGACTGGGCGGATGCGCGCGCATGACTCCCGAACGGTCCCACTCGCGGCGTTGCGTCTCAGCGGGTCCGAGGTACCGCGTCGTTCGGGCGAACGTACCGGTCCGGGATCAGGCCCCGGTCAGCTCCGGGATCCGGCCCCCGATGGCAGCTCGCCGTGATCGTGGACGCGGGACGCCTCGTCGACGCTGGTCCCGTCGTGCCCGGCGCGGTCGTCCGCGGATCTCGGCTGTGCCGTCGGATGCTCGCCGCGAACCGTCGGGAATCCCGCTGCCCGCCACGCCGGGACGCCGCTCGCGACCCAGGAGACATCGTCGAAGCCGTTCGACCGAAGGATGGACGCTGCGACGCTCGCCCGGAGACCGGAGGCGCAGATCGTGGCGATCGGGCGGTCCCGGGGCAGCTCGGCGAGGCGGTCCGGCAGCGACCCGGCGGTGATGTGGAGGCTCCCCGGGATATGGCCGACCGCGTACTCGTTCGCCTGGCGGACATCGATGACGAGGGGTGCGTCCGAGCCGCGACGATCGAGCCGCTCGGCGAGCTCCCGCACCGAGACCCGACCGCTCGACTCCAGCGCGCCGCCCGCGTCAGCCCACGCCCCGAAGCCGCCGCGGAGATGGCCGAGGAGCATCCCCTCGGCGCCGATCCGGAGCGCCTGGCGGACGGCCTCGTCCCAGTCGCCCGGCCGGTGCAGGACGAGCACGAGCGGGCGATCCGGATCGACGACCCAGCCCAGCCACGTCCCGAACGACGGACCGAGCGGGATCGACATCGAACCGGGCGCGTGTGCGACGGCGTGCTCGGCGGCAGGTCGAAGGTCCAGGAGCAGGGCACCGGCCGCGATCGCGGCCCGCGTCTCCTCGACGGAGAGTGGCCGCGGCTCCGGCACGCGGCCACCCAGCAGTGGCGGACCCGCCTGGTTCGTCGGCCGCATCCGGGCGAAGTAGCGGGGGACCGCCGGCTGGCCGCGGGTGAGCCGCCGGACGAACGCCTCGATGTCGCTGGCGTGGAGCAGCTGGTTGTGCCGCCGCTCGTAGCCGATCGTCGTCGTCGGCGTCGACGCGATCCCGGTCGCACAGAGCGACCCCGCGCCGTGGGTCGGGTGGACGGCGACGTGATCCTCGTGGGCGAGGACGACCTCATGGATCGAGCGGTACATCGCGCGGGCATACGGCTCCGCGTGCTCGTCGCCGAGGAGGTCCGTCCGGCCGACCGCGCCGACGAGCAGCGACCCGCCGCTGAACAGGATCGCCGGGTCCGTGCCGCGCGCGGTGTCCGCGACCGCGTACGCGACGTGCTCGGGGGTGTGGCCCGGCGTGTCGAGGGCGGTGAACCGGAGCGACCCGACGTCGAACGTCTCGGCGTCCCGGATGGGGGCGTGCTCGTGGCGAAGCTCCGCCCCCGCCCCGATGACGTGCCGCGCCCCGGTGAGCGTCGCGAGGTCCCGGCCGCCGGACACGTAGTCGTTGTGGAGGTGTGTCTCGATCACGTGGGTGATCCGGACGTCGGCCTCGCGGGCGGCGTCGAGATAGGCATCGACGTCCCGGCGCGGATCGACGACCGCCGCGACCCCGGCCTCGTCATCGGCGATCAGCGTCGAAAGGTGGCCGAGGCCCTCGATTCGGAACGGGCGGATCAACACGCCCTGAGCCTAGCACCGCCGAATCGGCGGCTAGTCGCGGGCGCGGACGCTCCCGACCGCCGAGCGCGGGGCGGCGGCCGGCCCTTCAGGATCCCGGGATCGCCGGCCGACGCCGCGGTAGGCAAAGCCCGCCGCCACGACCGTGTCGCGGTCGAGCAGGTTTCGGCCGTCGTAGAGGAGCGGGCGCCGGACCAATCCGGCGAGCGCCGGCCAGTTCAGCTCGCGGAACTCCGGCCACTCCGTGGCGATGACGACCGCGTCCGCACCGGCCACGGCCGTCGCCGCGTCCGGCGCGATGGACAGGGCGGCCACCTCGGCCCGCGCCGCGTGCTCGGTCACGGCGGGATCGAACGCGGTCACCTCCAGGCCCTCGTCGAGGAGGTGTCGCACGAGCGCGATCGCCGGCGAGCCACGGAGGTCGTCCGTGCCGGCCTTGAAGCTGAGACCGAGCACCGCGACGCACCGCTCGCCGGGCCCGAGCTCGGTGAGGATCCGGCGGGCGAAGCGGTCCTGCTGCTCGGCGTTGACGGTCGCGGTCGCCCGCGCGACGTGCATCGCGAGGCCGCGCCGGCGGCCGTACGTCGCGAGGACCTCGAGCTCCTTCGGCAGGCACGACCCACCGAACCCCAGACCCGGCCGCATGTAGACCCGGCCGATCCGCGGATCCAGGGCGATCCCGCTGATGATCTCGTCGACGTCGACGTCGAACTCCTCGGCCATCGAGGCGACCTCGTTCACGAAGCTGAGCTTCAGGGCGAGGAAGGCGTTGGCCACGTTCTTGATCAGCTCGGCGGCGGCGACGCTGACCGCGAGATGCGGCGCGTCGATCGATGCGTAGAGCGATCTGACGCGCTGGAGATGATCGTCGGTCGTCTCGGCGAAGCGGCCGATGACGATCCGGCTCGGGTGCGCGACATCCTCCATCGCGGCGCCCTGGCGGAGGAACTCCGGGTTCGTGGAGAGGCGGCGACCATCCGGCCGGCCCATCAGCGCCGGCAGCCGCGCGGACGTGCCCGGCGGGAGCGTGCTCCGGATCGTGACGTCGAGGTTCGGCAGCGCGAGAAGATCGTCCAGCGCCGACTCGAGCTGGCCGAGATCGGACCGACCGCCCTCCCCGATCGGCGTGCCGACGGCGACGAGCGCGAGGTCCAGCGGGCCGGCATCCGCGAGCCGTGCGACAGCGGTGTACCGGCCACGAGCCTCTGCCATCGCCTCTGCGAGACCGCGCTCCACGATCGGTGGACGCCCGGCTGCGATCGCCTCCCGGCGGTCGTCGCGGCGCTCGATGAAGACGACCTCATGGTCGCCCGTCGACGCGAGCCAGATCCCGGTGACGATGCCGACGTAGCCGGCACCGATGATCCCGACGCGCACGCTCAGCGCCGTCCGGTGACGGAGGTGCGGGAGAGCCTCGCGACGGCATCGGCTGGCTCGCTGGAGCGGGCCGATGCGGTGGATGAAGCGGCGGGCGAAAAGCTCGATGGTCGGGTCACGGGTGGCGCCGACTCTACCATCGGATCCGGGATCCGGCCGTCAGGCCGAAGGCGACGCCGGGCGTGGGAATGACCGCTCGCTCACATCATGACGAGGCCGCCGTCGACGGCCAGCACCTGCCCGGTGATGAACGCGGCGTCGTCGCTCGCGAGGAAGGCGACCGCATTCGCGATCTCGTCCGTCGTGCCAAACCGTCCGAGCGGCGTGCGCGACGTGATCTCGGCCTGCAGCGGTTCGGGCAGGCTCTCGGTGAGCTCGGTGAGGACGAACCCGGGGGCAACGGCATTGCAGGTGATCGAGCGGGAGGCGAGCTCGCGGGCGGTCGCCTTGGTGAGCCCGATCAGCCCGGCCTTCGCCGCCGAGTAGTTCGCCTGTCCCGTCTGGCCTGCCTGCCCGGAGACCGAGGTGATGTTGACGATCCGGCCGCTCCGCGCCTTGAGCATCGGCCGGGTCACCGCCTTCGTCATGTAGAAGGCGCCGAACAGGTTCGTCTCGAGCACGTCGCGGAACGCCTCGACGGACATCCGCATGATCAGATCGTCGCGGGTGATGCCGGCGTTGTTCACGAGGATGTCGACGCGACCGAACGTCTCGACGACCTGCTTCACCACCGTCTCGGCGGCTTCCGGGTCCGTGGCGTTGGCCTGGATGGCAACGGCGCGCCGGCCGAGCGCCTCGATCTCGCCGCACGTCGCCTGGGCGGCAGCCTCGTTGCCGCGATACGTGAAGGCGACGTCCGCACCCTGCGTCGCGAGTCGCACGGCGATTGCGCGGCCGATCCCCCGCGAGCCGCCCGTGATGAGGGCCGACCTGCCGGACAGGTCGATCATCGGCCGACCTGGCTGGCAACCCGCGCGTGCTCCGGCTCGCCCGGAGCGACATCGTCCAGCGGAACGTCGACCACGCCGGGCTGGCGCATCAGCTCGGCGAGCGCGTCCGGGATCGGGTCGACGGAATCCCAGTCGACCGGCAGCCGGACGGAGACGTCCTCCGGTCGGATCGCGTCGTCGGCCGTGGCGCCACGGGCGGGATCCACGGACCACTCGATCGTGACAGCACCGCTCGTGAAGCCGGCGCCGAACGCGACGATCGTCACGTTGTCGCCGACCTCGACCCGGCCCTCGTTCACGGCCTCGGAGAGGGCGATCGGCACGGACGCCGCGGACGTGTTTCCGTACTTGTCGAGGTTGACGAACATCTTGTCCATCGGCAGGTCCAGGCCCTTTGCCACCGCTTCGATGATCCGGACGTTCGCCTGGTGGGGGATGAACAGGTCGATGTCGGACGGCTGGAGGCCGGATCGGCGGATCGATTCGAGCGCCGTGGTCGCCATCGTCTTCGTCGCGAACCGGTACGTCTGGTTGCCCTCCATCCGGACGAAGTGCTCGCCGCGCGCGACCGTCTCCGAGGACGGCGGCGCCTTCGACCCGCCGGCCGGCAGCCAGATCATGTAGGCGCCCTGGGGTTCGGTCGTCATCTCGACGCCGAGCGCGCCGCCCGGCTCGTCGCTCGCGCTCAGCACGACCGCACCGGCCCCGTCGCCGAAGAGGATGCAGGTGCTGCGATCCGTGTAGTCCAGGAAGCGGGTCAGCAGCTCCGAGCCGATGACGAGGACGTGCTTCGCCAGCCCGGCCTGGATGTAGGCCTGGGCCGTCGCGAACGCGTAGACAAAGCCGGAGCAGGCGGCCATGACGTCGAACGCCGTCGCCCGCGTGTTGCCGATCGCCTCCTTGACGAGCGCGGCGGTCGACGGCATCCAGTAGTCCGGGGTGAGCGTTGCGAGCAGGATCAGGTCGACGTCGTCCGGCTGGATCCCGGCCGTGTGGATCGCACGCAAACCGGCGACCGCACCCATCGATGCCGTCGTCTCGTTGGCGGCCGCGACGCGTCGCTCGCGGATCCCGGTCCGCGACCGGATCCATTCGTCGGACGTGTCGACGATCTTCTCGAGGTCGGCGTTCGTGAGGATATGGGCCGGCGCGTACCGACCCCAGCCGGTGACGTGGGCGCGGTGACCCGCGACCGCAGTGGTTGCGTCGTTCACAGCGGTTCGACCTCGATGAGCGGCTGCTTCGCCTTGACCAGTGCGCCGCTCTCGGGGATCACCTTGACCACCCGGCCGGCGAGGTCCGACTTGATCTCGTTGAAGAGCTTCATCGCCTCGATGAGGCCGATGACCTGGCCCACGGCCACCTCCCGCCCGACGGCGACGAACGGCGCGGAGCCCGGCGCCGGCGAGGCGTACCAGACACCCGTCAGGGGCGCCATGACGGCCGGTCGCGCGGGCGCGACGGCGGTCGGCGTTCCGCCGCTGGCGACGCCATCCGGGGCCGGCCCGCCTGGATCGGTCTCGCCGCCGGCACTCGTCGAGGGTGCGGGCGCGACCTGTCCGACCGGCGCCAGCGCGGCAGCCTTCCGGAGAACGAGTCGCGTCGATCCGGCCTGGACGGCCAGCTCCGACAGCTCGCTCCGGTCGAGGAGCGCACCGAGCCGATCGACGAGGGCGAGAAGGGACGCGTCGCCAGGGTCCAGCGGGACGGCGGCGGCAACGTCCCCGCCGAGCGCAGCCGCGGCGTCCGGCGGGACCGTCCCGCCGTCCGGAACCGGGACGCCGTCGAGCGGTGTCGCGGGCAGGTCCGCCCCGTCGGTCATTCGGTCCACCGTCGGAAGATGAGCGCCGAGTTCTGGCCCCCGAACCCGAACGAGTTCGAGAGCGCGATCGGGACATCCTGTCGGCGGGCGGTCTTCGACACGACGTCCAGTCCCTCGCCGACCGGGTCGAGGTTCTCGAGGTTGGCGGTCGGCGGCACGCACCCCTCGCGGATCGTGAGAATCGTCGTGATCGCCTCGATCGCGCCCGCCGCCCCGAGCGTGTGACCGACCATCGACTTGTTCGCCGTGATCGTCACGTTCGGGGCGTGATCGCCGAAGACGGTCCGGATCGCGAGCAGCTCGGACTTGTCGCCCTCCGGCGTGGAGGTCGCGTGGGCGTTCACGTGGGCGATGTCCGTCGGCTCGAGACCGGCCTTGCGGAGCGCCCGCTGGGCTGCCCGGACGGCGCCGATCCCGCCCGGCGCCGGCAGCGTGATGTGGGACGCGTCGGCGGTCGCGCCGTAGCCGATGATCTCGGCGAGGATCGGCACGCCGCGTTGCCGGGCATGCTCCAGCTCCTCGAGGACCAGGACGGCGCAGCCCTCGCCGGCGACGAACCCGTCGCGGTCGCGGTCGAACGGACGCGACGCGCGCTCCGGGTCGTCGTTCCGACGCGAGAGGGCACGCATCGCGTCGAACCCGCCGACGAGCGGTTCGTGGATCCCCGCCTCGGAGCCGCCCGCCAGCATCATCTCGGCGTCGCCGCGGCGAATCGTCTCCCACGACTCGCCGATCGCGTGGCCACCGGTCGCGCAGGCGGAGACGGTCGTGAAGTTCGGTCCCGTCATCCCGAAGCTGATCGCGATCTGGCCGGCGCCCACGTTCGGAATGCCCATCGGGATGAAGAACGGGCTGATCCGGTCCGGGCCCCGTGTCGCGTTGTTCGAGATCCCGTCGGTGAGCGTCCCGACGCCGCCGAGCCCGGTGCCGAGGATCACGCCGGTCCGCTCGGCCTCCTCGCCCTCGAGACGCGCGGGCAACCCGGCCTGGTCCATCGCCTGCCGGGCGGCCACGAGCCCGAACTGGATGTAGCGATCCGTGCGCCGCATCTCCTTGCGATCGAGGACGCCGGACGCGTCGAGGTCCTTCACCTCCCCGGCGATCCTGGCGTGGACCCGCGAGGCGTCGAAGGCGGTGATCGGCCCGATCCCGGAGCGGCCGGCCACCATTCCCTGCCACGTCGAGGCGACGTCGTTGCCGAGGGCGGTGAGCATCCCCATGCCGGTGACGACCACGCGTCGGGGCGACGAAGGCCAGTCCGGGTTCGGGCGGCGCGAGGTCACCGGACGAGCTTCCCGGTCCGGACGGTGGCGGCCCGGTAGACATCGCCCGCGAGTCCCCGCGCGGAGATCGCGTTTGCCACGGCCATCGTGTCGAACTCCGCGCGGCGGATCTCGGCCCGGACCTCGGTTCCGTCGATCTCGACGAGCGCCCAGGACGCGGTGGGATCGCCGTCGAAGACGTAGCCGGCGGACCCGTCGTTCACGATGACCTTCCAGCCGAGGTCGCGGACCTCCGGGAGATGGGTGTGGCCGCAGCAGATCACGCGGGCGTCCGTCCGTGAGATCCGCTCGAGCACAACCGACGGGTCGAGCTGGGTGTCGAAGCCCTGGGTCTGCGAGCCGGGCGACGCGTGACAGGCGAGCAGCATGGTGTCGTCGAGCATGAGCCGCCGCTCCGACGGGAGACGCCGGAGCCAGGCGACGCGATCGTCGCCGAGCGCGTCGTGGGCCCACTCGGCCGCGTCCCGGACGGTGTCGGGCACACCATCGGTGTAGAACGGGAAGGCTGCCGCGTAGTCGAAGTCCGCGACGGCAACGTCCGTGTTGCCCTGCACGATCGTCGCGCCGCTTGCCTCCATCTCGCGGAGCGCGTCCACGACGCCGGCGGGATCCGGACCCTGGAAGACGTGGTCACCGCCGATGAAGACCGCGTCCGGACGCTCCTTCTTCAGGGCGGCCCGCACGGCATTCAGCGCTTCGAGGTTGCCGTGGACGTCCGAGAGGACGGCGACGCGCGCGGTCATCGAAGCACCCCTTCACCGGGGATCACGAAGCTCAGCGTCGCCTCGCAGGCGACCTCGCCGTCGACGCTCGCGACGGCCCGACCCCGCCCGAACCGCGAGCCGAGCTTCTCCATCGTCACCTCGAGGCGGAGCACGTCGCCCGGGACGACGACGCGCTTGAACCGGCAATCGTCGATTCCGGCAAAGAGCCCGATCCGGTTCCCGAAGCCCGGCTGCTTCGCCACGTAGACGGCCATCGTCTGGGCGAGCGCCTCGACCTGGAACACGCCCGGCATCACCGGCAGGCCGGGAAAGTGGCCCTGGAAGAACCACTCCGTCGCGGTGACGCCCTTGATCCCGACGATCCGCTTCGCCGCCGCGTCGTACTCGACGATCCGGTCGACGAGCAGGATCGGCCATCGGTGCGGGATCAGCGCCTCGATCTCGCGCGTCGAGTGGATCGTGGCGAGCGTGGTCGTCGCGGCTGACGGCGCGGAGATCGGGGTGTCGGCGGTGGGCGTGTCGGTCACGAAGGACTCCGTGGGGATGTGTTCGTCCTAGTGTCGCCCGAGGATGGGCGTCCGCGCTGGCATCTCCGTGCAGGTGCGCATGGACGAGCGCCGCCGCGGCCGGCCGCGATCACGCCCGGGCGGCGGCCGCGAGGAACGCCGAGGAGCCGACGCGGTCCAGCATGTTCGTCGTCATCCGGCCCTCGACGAAGGCCTCGCTCGTCAGGAGCGCCTGGTGGATCGGGACGTTCGTGACGAGGCCGTCGACGACGAGCTCCGCGAGCGCGACGCGTCCCCGCTCGATCGCGGCATCGCGGGTCGGCGCCCAGACGATCAGCTTGCCGAGGAGCGAGTCGTAGAACGGCGGGACCTCGTAGCCGGCGAAGAGATGAGAGTCCATCCGGACGCCCGGGCCGCCGGGGGCGAGGTAGCGCTCGACGACGCCCGCGGCCGGCCGGAACTCGCGCTCGGGATCCTCGGCGTTGATCCGGAACTCGATCGCGTGGCCGCGGGTCACGATGTCCGACTGGCTGAAGCCGAGCGGCTCGCCGGCGGCGATCCGGATCTGGGTCGTGACGAGGTCGATCCCGGTGAGCATCTCCGTGACCGGATGCTCGACCTGGATCCGGCAGTTGATCTCGATGAAGTAGGCGTTGCCGTCGCGGTCGACGAGGAACTCCAGCGTCCCGACGTTCTCGTAGCCGGCCGAGACGACGGAACGGACCGCGCGGGTGCAGAGCTCCAGGCGGGCCTCGAGCGTGAGCGCCGGGGTGGGGCCCTCCTCGAGGATCTTCTGGTGGCGGCGCTGGACGCTGCAGTCGCGCTCACCGAGATGGACGCCGCGGCCGTAGCGGTCGACCGCGACCTGGACCTCGACATGGCGCGTCTCGTCGAGCCAGCGCTCGAGGTACAGCGAGTCGTCGCCGAACGCGGCGCGCGCCTCCGAGCGGCAGACGTTCAGGGACGCCTCCAGCTCGCGCGGCGTGCGGACCATCCGCATGCCCTTGCCGCCGCCGCCGGCCGCCGGCTTGATCAGCACCGGGTAGCCGATCCGCTCGCCCTCCTCGAGGGCATGGGCATCGTCGCGAAGGATTCCGTTCGAGCCCGGGATCGTCGGCAGACCGAGCGAGCCGAGCAGGCGACGCGTCGACTCCTTGTTCGAGAACCGGTCGAGGACGTTGGCGGGAGGCCCGATGAACGTGAGGTCGTGGGCGCGCACGACCTCGGCGAAGCCTTCGTCCTCCGACAGGAAGCCGTAGCCGGGATGCACCGCGTCGCAGCCAGTCACGACCGCGGCGCTGATGACCGCCGGGGCGGAGAGATACGAGCGCCGGGCGTCGGCCGGTCCGATGCAGATCGCCTCGTCCGCGAGCTGGACGGGCAGGGACTCGCGATCCGCCTCGCTGTAGGCGACGACGGCCTCGATGCCGAGCGTCCGGCACGCGCGGAGGACGCGGAGGGCGATCTCGCCACGGTTCGCGATGAGGATCTTGCGGAACATCAGGCCTCGCTCCGCTCTGCTGCCCGCGATGACAGCTCGATCACGACGAGCTCCTGGCCGTACTCGACCGCCTCGCCCGCCTCGGCAAGGCTCGCGCCGACGATCCCGTCGGCCGGTGCGACGACATCCTGCGGCACGCCGAGCATGTCGACGGAGCCGATCCGGTCACCGGCCCGCACCCGGGTCCCCGCCCGGGCCTCGTTCCGTGGCTGGTAGATGCCGACCGCGGGCGACGTCGCGACGGCTCGATGGACGCCGACCCGGTCCGGCGTCGGCGACGCGGCGCCATCCATCGGGCCGCCGACCACGCCCGGACCCGAGCCGTTCGAGCCCGCGCCGGTGACGATCGCGCCGGGCGCGCGGCCACCCGGGCTGCTTCGATGCCCCTCGAATCCGGCAGGTCCGTGGCTATGGCCGGCGTGTCCCGGCTGCGCGCGCGAACCTCGATCCGTCGCCCGGCGGTTGCGAGCCGCGGCGCCGTCGGATGGTCGCCGGACCCGGACCGTCCAGTCGTCCTCGCCGATCTCGATCTCGCCCAGGCCGGTCGCCGAGAGCTTCGCGATGAGCGCCGGGACGAGGTCGTCGGCAAGGCGGTCGATCGCGGCGTGATCGGCGGCGCGCTGCTCATCCGGCGTCGGCGCCGACGGATCGGCGCGACGGGAGGATCGACGGTCGACGGTCACTCGGCTCAGACCTCGTCACGGGCGGGAAGGTCGCGGGGGTCGGCGCGACCGGCGGGGATCGACGGAATGCCGGACCAGCGGCCCGGGTCGAGGAGGTTGCGGAAGCGATCGGCGAGACCCGGTCGCTCGGGTGGCGGCGGTGGCACCGCCTCGACCTCGCGGAACGAGCCGAGGCGCCGGAAGCGACGGTAGCGTGCCTCGACGAGATCGTCGAGCGGAACGGCCGCGAGGCCGTCGAGCTGCTCGACGATCACCGCGCGGAGGCGCCGAGCCGTCTCCGCGTGATCCGTGTGGGCGCCCTCGCCCGGCTCCGCGACGACGAGGTCGACGACGCCCAGGGCTCGCTGCTCCTCGGCGGTCATCCGCATCGCGAGCGCCGCCGTGGCGGCTTCGTCCGCGGTTCGCCACAGAATCGACGCGCAGCCCTCGGGGCTGATCACGGAGTAGACGGCGTTCTCGAGGGCGATCACCACGTCCCCGACGGCCACCGCCAGCGCGCCGCCGGAGCCGCCCTCGCCGGTGATCGCCACGACGATCGGCGTGCGGAGCCGGGTCATGAGCCCGATCGAGCGGGCGATCGATTCGGCGATGCCGCGCTCCTCGGACTCCGGCCCGGGATGGGCGCCCGGCACGTCGACGAACGTCACGATCGGGAGGCCGAAGCGCTCGCCGAGCTCCATCGCCCGCATCGCCTTCCGGTAGCCCTCCGGATGCGGCATCCCGAAGTTGCGCCGGATGTTCTCCTCGGTGTCGGCGCCCTTCTGCTGGCCGACGACGACGACACGGTGCTCGCCGATCCGGGCGAGGCCGGTGACGACAGCCTCGTCGTCGCCGAACAGCCGGTCGCCGTGGAGCTCGATGAAGTCCTCGGCCATCAACGCGACCAGGTCGAGGATCCGCGGCCGGCGCAGGTTCCTGGCGAGCAGGACACGAGCCCAGGTCGCGGCTTTGGGATCGAGGATCTCCGCCGGCCCCGATGCGGCCGCGCCGTCGCGGTCGGCACCCGCGGCGTCGCGTCCGCGATGGAGGATCCGGTCAACCACGGCGCGCCGGCTCCGTCTCCGCCGGGGTGGCGGGCGGCACGTCGCCGGTCGCGGCTCGCCGCGACGCCGCGGGCGACGGCTCGGTCGGGCCGTGCCCGTTCGACGGCGCGACCGGCTCCGGGTCGCTCGGCAGCACCTTCTCGGCGAGGTTGGAGAGGAACGAGAGTGGCCGGAACGCGGGCAGCGGCGACGTCTCGATCTCGTCGACGGCGACGCCGTCGAGGGGCCGCGGGACGAGGAATGCGAGCAGCCCGACGACCTCGTCGCGGAGCGCCGAGCGGTGGACGATCCGGTCGAGGAACCCGTGCTCGAAGAGGAACTCGGAGCGTTGGAAGCCCGGCGGGAGCTCCTGCGAGATCGTCCCCGCCGAGACGCGCGCCCCGGCGAAGCCGATCAGCGCGTTCGGCTCGGCGATGTTGACGTCGCCGAGGACCGCGTAGGACGCGAACACCCCGCCCGTCGTCGGGTCCGTCAGGATGCTGAGGAACGGGACGCCGGCGGCGCGCAGCCGCTCGAGCGCCGCGACCGTCTTCGCGAGCTGCATCAGGGACAGGGTCCCTTCCTGCATCCGGGCGCCGCCGGACGACGAGACGATGATGAGGGGCATGCGCTCGGCGAGTGCGTGCTCGGCTGCGCGGGTGACCTTCTCGCCGACGACCGCGCCCATCGACCCGCCCATGAAGGCGAAGTCCATCACGCAGATCGCGATCGGCCGGCCATCCACGAGGCCGGTGCCCCAGACCGCCGCGTCGCGCATCCCCGTCGCGAGCTGCGCGGCGGCGACTCGGTCCGGATACGACTTCTGGTCGACGAAGCCGAGCGGGTCCTCCGACTCGAGGCCGGCATCCCGCTCGCGGAACGAGCCGTGGTCCAGGAGCTGGTCCAGCCGCGCCTGGGCCGACAGCCGGAAGTGATGCCCGCACGACGGGCAGACCCGGAGGACCTTGTCGAGCTGCTTGTTGAACAGCATCTCCCCGCAGGACGGGCATTTCGTCCAGAGATCCGGCGGGTAGGCGTCGCGCCGCGGGCGGAACGAGGGGATCTTGATCGGCATGTCAGTCCGGCCGCTCGTTACGTGCGGCGCGTCGGCGGGGTCGCTCCACGACGATCGCGAGGGGGCCGAGAGACGTCTGCCGCCTCGAACGGCCGGAGCGCGCTCGGCGCGCGGCCTTCACCATCGGCGTCGCCCGGCCCGGGCGGCCGCGGCGCCAGGCGACGAACGCCGCGCCGGCGATCGACAGCGCGGCGGAGGTGAGGGCGCCGCCGATCAGGAGCGGCCGACCCAGGTCCCGGGATCCGGACGCGGTGTCGTCGTCCGGTCCGATCAGATCCGTGTCCGGGACGGGCGCGCGGAACGGGATCACCCGGCCCTCGGCACCCGCGGCGGCGGGGAGCCGCATCGCGACGGCCGCCTCCGCGAGTCGTGCGGCGAGCCGCTCCTCGAAACGGAACGACGGATGGACGCGGACGAGGTCGTCGCGCAGGCGATGGGCGGCGACGCGCGCCGCGGGATCGAGCGTCGCGGGCAGCTCCCCGTTCCCGCCCGTCGTGCGTCCTGCCGCCTCGTCGAGGACAGCGCCGGCGAGGAGCGCATCGAGGTAGAGATCCGTCAGCAGCGCGTCCGTCGAGACCGCGTCGCGATCGACCAGGCTCATGCTGCGGTCCTGTCGCCGTCGAACACGGTCACGCTCCGGTCCCGCCGCGACGGCCGGCCAGGTCCCGGGCGACCGCGCGCAGGGCGCGATGCACGAGGACGCGGACGGCGCCTTCGGACCGACCGAGCACGCCGGCGATCTCCGCGGTCGACATCTCCTCGACGAACCGGAGCTCGAGCGCCTGACGACGATCGGCCGGCAGGCGCTGCACGGCCCGCCACGCAGACGCGGCTTCGTCGCGGACGGCCGCGGAACGCTCGACGTCGAGCGGATCGGCCACCGCGGCCGCGGCGTCCAGCGTCGTCACCGGGTGGCGACGCCGCGTGCGGCGCTGCCGAGCGACGGCGTTCCGGGCGATCTGGAAGAGCCAGACGCGGAACGTCGATGCGCCATCGCCGTCCGCCGGCCGGGCGCGCTCCTCGAACCGCGGGAGCGCCGCGAGCGCGGCGAGGAACGTGCGCTCGGTCGCGTCCTCTGCGTCGTGATGGTCGCCGAGCTCGTGATACGCGTAGCTGTACACCTGCGCGAGATACCTGCGGTACAGGGCGTCGAACCGGAGCGGATCGCGGCGCGCCTCCTCGACGAGGCCACGATCACGGTCGAGATGGGCAACGCGGCCACGCGACCCCGAGCCCGTTCCGGACGCCGCGGCGGCGTCCTTCGCTCTTCCCAATCCCGCACGCGCCATCGCGTTACACCGCCGCCAGGCGAACGTGCCGGATCTCGCCGACGACGACGGCCCGTTCGGCGTCGTCCGAGGCGTTCGTCGAGACGACCAGGGCGCCGGTTGCGGGATCGGCGCCGCGGGCCACGACTCGGTCGACGCTGCCGTCGGGCAGGACGAGATCCACCTCGCGACCGGTGGTGAGCTGGCGGTCGAACCAGTCGGCGACGTCGAAGCGCCCGCCGTGGAGCGCCTCGATCCGGGTCTCGAGCCGTGACAGGAACGCATCGAGGAGCAGGGCGAGGTCCACCGGTCGATCGCCGGCCGCGGCACGAAGCGACGTCATCGTGGCGGCGAGGTCCTCCGGGAAGTCCGTCGCTCGCCAGTCGGCGTTCAGCCCGATGCCGACGACGACCCGCGGGTCCTCGGATCCCAGCCCGGCCGTCTCTCCCAGGACGCCGGCCAGCTTCCGGACGGAGTCCGGGGCGACGCCGTCGTCGCGGGTCGCGATCGGGTCGACCCCCCGGCCGCCGGCGTCGACGACGACCGCGAGATCGTTTGGCCACTTCAGCCGTATCGATCGATCCGGTAGCCCGCCGACCTCCTCCGCGGCGTCGGCCATCGCAAGGGAGGTGGTCGCAGCCAGCCGCCACACGCGGTCCGGCGCGAGCCACGTCGGCCGGAAGCCCAGCGAGAGCAGGAGGCCGGCACCGGGCGGCGCCGTCCAGGCACGACTATTCCTTCCGCGGCCGGCCGTCTGCTCGTCGGCGACGGCCACACAGATCTCGGGCTCCCCCGCCGCGAGCCAATCGGCGACGACGTCGTTCGTCGACGCCACGCTCCGGAATCGCTCCTGCCGCCGGATCCCGGGTGGTGGCACGGCCGCAGGCGATGCCGTCGCCGTCGCCACCCCAGCCGGACGCGACTCCTCGGCCTGCACCGTCACCGGCCGGTCGCGACCTGGCCGCCGACCGCGGGCGCGACGGCGGTCTCCGCGAGCACCGCGGAGTCCGGCCGCTCCAGCTCGAACGCGTCGTGGAGCGCCCGGACCGCCGTCTCGAGCGCGTCCTCGGCGATGATCGTCGTGATCCGGATCTCCGACGTCGAGATCATCTCGATGTTCACGCCGGCATCGGCGAGCGTCCCGAACATGCGCGCCGCGTAGCCGGGCGCATTCTGGATGCCGGCGCCGACGATCGAGACCTTCGCCACGGACGAGTCCGTCGTCAGCTCGCGGAAGCCGAGCTCCCGGGCGACCGGCTCGAGGATCCGCTTCGTCTTCGCCAGCTCGACCCTCGGGATCGTGAAGCTCAGGTCCGTCGAGCCGCCGTGGCCGATGTTCTGGACGATCATGTCGACGTTGATCCCCGCGTCCGCCAGCGGTCCGAAGACGCGAGCGGCGACGCCGGGAGTATCGGGCACCTCGACAAGCGTGATCTTCGCGACGTTCCGATCGTGGGCGAGGCCACGGACCTTGTTCCGCTGCTCCACGAGCGGGTCCTCCTTGATCAGCGTTCCGGGCGCGTCCTCGAACGAGCTGAGGACCTCGATGACGACGTCGTTGACCCAGCCGAGCTCGACGGCCCGCGTCTGCATGACCTGGGCACCCTGGTGGGCGAGCTCGAGCATCTCCTCGTAGCCGATGACGTCGAGCTGCCGGGACTTCGGCACGATCCGGGGATCGGCGGTGTGGATCCCGCGCACGTCCGTGAAGATCTGGCAGCGGGCGGCGTTCAGGCGGGCCGCCAGCGCGACGGCCGTCGTGTCGCTGCCACCCCGCCCCAGGGTCGTGATGTCCGCGGCACCGGCATCCGCGCCGCCGGCTCGGCCCTGGAACCCGGCGACGATCACGACCTTGCCCTGGTCCAGCTCGCGGCGGACGCGATCCGGCTCGATCGACGCGATGCGCGCCTGACCGTAGCGGCCGTCCGTGGTGATGCCGGCCTGCGGGCCGCTCAGGCTGATCGCGGCGACGCCGAGGGCGTGGAGCGCCATCGAGACGAGCGTCGCGCTCTGGTGCTCGCCGGTCGCGAGGAGCATGTCCAGCTCGCGCTCGTCCGGGGTGTCGGTGATCGCGGCCGCGAGACCGAGCAGCTCGTCCGTCGTGTCGCCCATCGCCGACACGATGACGACGAGATCCGAGCCGCTCATCCGCTCTCTCGCGATCCGCCGCGCGACCCGCCGGATGCGGTCGGCGTCGGCGAGGCTCGAGCCCCCGAACTTCTGGACGACGAGGGGTGCGACAGGCATCGCCGCATTCTACCCGCCCGTTCCGGCGCCTCCGGAACGACCGCAGTAGCCTTCGCATCAATCGCAGGAGGCCGCCCCCAGATGTGCTTCGATCCCGATTCCCGACCGCCGGTCGTCCCGATCGCCGGCGGAGCGCTCGACTCGTCCGAGCTGGTGCTCCACGCCGACGACGGCAACACCTTCCGGGCATTCCTCGCCCGGGCAGGCACGGCGAGCGGCGCGGGGATCGTCATCCTTCCCGACGTTCGCGGTCTCCACCCCTACTACGAGGAGCTCGCGCTGCGGCTCGCGGAGAACGGCGTGGACGCGCTCGCGATCGACTATTTCGGGCGGACGGCCGGCGTCGGCCGGCGCGGCGACGACTTCGAGTTCATGCCCCACGTCGGGCAGATGACGTGGGACGGCGTCGCGGCCGACGTCCGGGCCGCCGTCGACCATCTCCGGATGCACGACGAGGCGCGGGTCGAGGCGCTGTTCACGACCGGCTTCTGCTTCGGCGGCCGGCTGGCCTTCCTCACGGCCACGCTCGGCCTTCGCCTCGCCGGGACGATCGGCTTCTACGGAATCCCGCTCGGAGCTGGGCGCGCCGGCACGCCGGCACCCGCGGACGTCGCCGGGGACATGACGAACCCGATCCTCGGGCTGTTCGGCGGGGCCGACGGCTCGATCCCTCCGGAGTCCATTGCCGCGTTCGACGACGCGCTCGCACGGGCCGGGGTCGAGCACCGGCTGGTCGCCTACGAGGGCGCGCCGCACAGCTTCTTCGACCGGAAGGCAGACGAATTCGGCGAGGCGAGCACCGCCGCTTGGACGGAGATGCTCACCTTCATCCGCGGCCACACGCCGAGCCCCGTCCAGGCCGGCTGAACGGAGCTCATGGGCTTCCTGCGGCGGCTCCTCGGTCGCGCGGACGACGACGGTTCCACCGGCGCGCCGGAGCCCGGGGGCGCGACCCGATCCGTCTCGGGCGTCTCCTCGGCCGTCTCGGTCGTCGCCTCCGCGGACGACGAGGAGCGAGCGCACGAGCTGGAGCTGGCGCGGTTCGAGCAGGACCGGACGACCGACCTCGTCCGCCGCCAGCAGCGCTACAGCGATCGATCGTGGACGCCGCCCGCGCAGGGCGGTCCGAAGCGGGCGGACGACGCGGACGAGACCGGCTAGAGCGCGGCCAGAGCCCGGCCGGAGACGCCGTCCTGGGCTGGTCCCCGACGAGTCGCCGCCGAACGATCCCGTCAGCCGCGCTTCAGCACCTGCGCGCCGGTGTTCCGCGGTGAGACGACGACGATGTGACCGGGCAGGTCCGTGTCGGCCGCCGCCGCACCGAAGGCGGCCTCGATCTTCGTGATCGTCCGAACGGAGTCCGAGAAGGCCACGATCGTCGAGCCGGCTCCGGACAGGCACGCGCCGATCGCGCCGGCCTTCCTCGCCGCCGCGACGAGCTGCGGAAGCTGGGGATAGACCGCTGCACGGTACGGCTCGTGCAGGCGGTCGACGGTCAGGACGCGGAGCAGGTCGAAGCGCCCCGTCGCCATCCCCGCGACGCCGATCGCGACCCGCGTCAGGTTCGCCACCGCGTCCTCGCGGGGGACCTCCGGCGGCAGCGCCGAGCGCATGTCGATCGTCGGGAGGCGCAGCTCCGGCACGAAGAGCACCGCCCGCAGGTCACGGGGAGCATCGAACCGGACCGCCTCGACGCTGCCGTCCACGAGGGCACACGCCGTGAAGCCGCCGAGCAGCGCGGCCGTCGCGTTGTCCGGATGGCCCTCGATCTCGGTTGCGAGCCGCAGGAGATCCGGTTGCGTGAGCGGCTCGCCGAGGAGGACGTTACCGGCGACGAGGCCGGCAATCGTCGCCGCGGCCGAGGAGCCGAGCCCGCGCGCCAGCGGGATCTCGTTGTGCATCTCGATCCGCCAGCCGACACCCTCCGGCAGCTCGCCGCGAACCTCGCGGAGCGCCGTCTCGATGCCCTGGACCGTCCGGTTCGTCCGATCCTGCGGCAGCTCGCCGACGCCCTCGCCATCGACTGTCAGCTCGATCTCGCCGCGACTCCAGCCGCGGACCTCGACCTCGACCCGGTTCGTCAGCCCCAGCGCGACGCCGAGGCAGTCGTAGCCCGCCCCGAGATTCGCGCTCGTCGCCGGAACCTCCACGGTCACGCGTCGACCGTCGAGCTCGGCGAGCCAGTTGTTCACCATCCGCTGTTCACCATCGACGAGATCACCACCCCAGCGCAACGCTGACGGCACCGACGCTCGCCGCCGACTCGACGATGGTCCCGGCACCGATCGTCCCTTCGGCCGTCGTCGGATCCTTCAGCCCCGTGCCGGTGAGGATGGCGACGACCACGGCATCGCGATCGATCTCGCCGGATTGGGCCAGGCGCGTGATCCCGGCGACGCTGGCCGCGGACGACGGCTCGCAGAAGATGCCCTCCTCCGTGGCGAGGGCGCGCCACGCGGCGAGGATCTCGTCGTCGGTCACCGCCTCGATCCGGCCGCCGCTCTCGTCGCGGGCCGCAATTGCCTTGTCCCACGAGGCCGGGTTGCCGATCCGGATCGCGGTCGCGATCGTGTCGGGGTTCTCGATCGGCCGGCCGTGGACGAGCGGCGCGGCGCCCGCGGCCTGGAAGCCGAGCATCCGCGGCGTCCGGGACGCAAGCCCGGCGGCCGCGTACTCCCGGAACCCGGCCCAGTAGGCGCTGATGTTGCCGGCGTTTCCGACGGGGATCGCGAGGACGTCCGGTGCGTCGCCGAGGTCGTCGCAGATCTCGAACGCCCCGGTCTTCTGGCCCTCGAGCCGGAACGGGTTGACCGAGTTCACGAGCGTGACGGGGTGGTCGTCCTGCTCGGCGAGCGCCCGAACGATCCTCAGCGCGGTGTCGAAGTTCGCGTCGACGGCAACCACGCGCGCCCCGGCGACGATCGCCTGGAGGAGCTTCCCGACGGCGATCTTCCCGGCGGGCAGGATCACGACGACCTCGAGGCCATGCGCGGCGCCGTACGCCGCAGCCGATGCGGAGGTGTTCCCGGTCGAGGCGCAGATGATCGCCCGCGCGCCGTCCTCGACCGCCTTCGCGACGGCCACGACCATGCCCCGGTCCTTGAACGAACCCGTCGGGTTCTGGCCTTCGACCTTGACGTGGAGGTTCGCGAGGCCGATCCGCTCGCCGAGCCGGCGGAGGTGGACGAGCGGCGTGAAGCCCTCGCCGAGGCTGACGACGGCCGTCGCATCGGTCACTGGGAGGAACGCGCGGTACCGCTCGACGAGCGTCGGCCGCGACCGTCGGTCCGTGGACTCGGGCGTCATCGGGCCCCTGCGAGCGCGACCGCGCGCGCCGGCGGGAGGCCGGCCCATGTGCTGCCGAGACCTCGGGCGATCGCCATCAGGTCCGCGAGGACGGCGCTGGCCGTCGCCGGCCCGCCGGCGCCCGGGCCGCTGAACGCGACCGTCCCGAGCGGGTCCGCGTCGATCTCGATCCGGTTGAGCACACCGGAGGTCCGCGCGAGGTCCGAGTCGTGCGGCAGGCTGCGCGGCAGGACGCTCGCCCGGATCTCGCCGTCCGTCGCCCGTTCGGCCGTTGCGAGGAGCTTGATGACCTCGCCCTGCTGTGCCGCCCGCGCGATATCGGCGGCGCTGATCCCCGTGATGCCCGGCGATCCGGCGCCCGGGCCGTCCTGGGGAACGTGGCTGACGGCTTCGGGCGACAGCCACCGACCGAACGCGAGGCGGGCGAGGATCACGAGCTTGTTCACCGCGTCGAGCCCTTCCACGTCACCGGTGGGATCGGCTTCGGCATAGCCGGCGGCCTGTGCCTCGGCGAGGACGTCGGCGTAGTCGCGGCCGGCGTCGGTCATCGCGGTGAGGATGTAGTTCGTCGTGCCGTTCACGATCCCGCGGACCGCGGTGACGCGGTTCGCGGCGAGGTCCGTCGCGAGCGGCCCGAGAACGGGGATCCCGCCACCAACCGATGCCTCGAAGCGGAGCGGCGCCTCGGTCCGTCGGGACGTTGCCTCCAGCTCGGCACCGTGATGGGCCAGGACGTGCTTGTTGGCGGTGACGACCGGCTTTCCGGCACCGAGCGCCGCCTCGATCAGCGTTCTGGCCGGCTCGTCGCCACCCATCAGCTCGACGACGACATCGACGTCCGGCGATGCGACGAGATGGGCCGGCGCATCCGTCAGGAGGTCGGCGGGGAGTCCGGCCGCCCGGGCACGGTCCAGGTCACGAAGGGCGATCCCGGCGAGCGTGATCGGCAAGCCGTCGTGGGCGGCCAGGTCGTCGGGGCGCTCGAGGATCGCGCGGGCCACCTCGCGGCCGACGGTCCCCGCGCCGAGCAGCGCCACGCGCAGCGGCGGGCGGCTCACGCGTCGTCCGGGGAGGCGGCGTCAACCGGGAAGCCGGCGTCGTCCGGGGAGCCGGCGTCGCGCGGCGCCGGGGAGCCGGCCCGTGACGGAATCATCGGCGGGCGGGCGACGGCGGCGTCATGGCGCGGAATGGTAGCCCGCGAGGCGAGGCGGATGCGGAGGTGGCGGCGGTCGATCGGGGGCGGCCGACCACCGCGGGGTCCCTTGGCCGCGTTCGCCGGCCACGAGGGCGGCGTGCCTTGGCCGCGCTCACCGGCCACGAGGGCGGCCTGCCTCGGCCGCGTTCCCGCCCGGCGCGCGGCCTCGGCTACACTCGCCGGCCATGACGATCGACCTCGCCCCTGCGCCGCACGCGTCTCCCGTCCCGGACGGTGCGCCGCGCCCTCGGACGTTCTCCGGCATCCAGCCGTCCGGCATCGTCCATCTCGGCAACGATCTCGGCGCGATCCGGAACTACGTGGCGCTGCAATCGCAGTACGAGGCGATCTACTGCATCGTCGACTACCACGCGCTGACGAGCACGCACGACCCGGCCCTGCTGCGCGCGCGGACGCGGGAGATGGCGGCGGGCCTGCTGGCGCTCGGGCTCGATCCCGATCAGTGCACGCTGTTCGTCCAGAGCCACCGCCCGGAGCACGCCGAGCTGGCGTGGCTGCTCTGCACCGTGACGCCGGTCAGCTGGCTCGAGCGGACGCCGACGTACAAGGAAAAGGTTTCCCAGCAGCCGGACGACGTGAACCACGGCCTGCTGACGTACCCCGTCCTGCAGGCGGCCGACATCGTGATCTACAAGGCGTCGCTCGTGCCCGTCGGGCGCGATCAGGCCGCGCACCTCGAGCTGTCTCGGGAGATCGTCCGGGCGTTCAACCGTCGGTACGGCGAGACGTTTCCCGAGCCCCAGGCCGTCTACACCGAGGCGCCGACCGTCCTCGGCACCGACGGCGTGCGGAAGATGAGCAAATCGCTCGGCAACACGATCGACATCCTGGGCGAACCCGACCTGATCCGCCGCCAGGTCATGTCGATGGTGACCGACACGCAGCGGATCAAGCGGACGGATCCCGGTCGACCCGAGGTCTGCAATGTGTGCCAGCTGCAGCGCTTCTTCGGCGACGACTACGAGGACCTCTGGGAGGGCGAGCGGACGGCCCGGACCGGCTGCGTCGACATGAAGAAGGTGCTCGCCGAGCGGATCGTCCGGCACTACGCGCCGGCCCGCGAGCGATACGCCGAGCTGATGGCGCATCCGGCCGAGATCGACGGGATCCTCGAGGCGGGCGCGGACCGACTCGCGCCAAAGGCGAAGGCGACGATGGACGAGGTTCGCTCGCGGATGGGCCTTCGGTAGAGGTTCCTGGCCGGGGTCTGCCTCTGGCCCCGGCCCCGGCCCCGCCTGGCGGACCATCCCGGGACTGGTTTCGCGCGACTCCCGCCAGCCACCGGAGCGGCTGTTTCACGGGGGACGACAAGCGATGTCGGGCGGCGCCCCGGGACAGCGATTCGGGCCGTTCAGGGGTCGAATGTCTCCGCTGGAGATCCATCCTGCGCCTGACGGTGCCCTGAACGGACCCGATCGGCAGCCCGGCCGTCGCTTGTAGTCCTTGCGGAAACAGGGGCGCACCCCTGGGGTGGAAACGGGTCGCCCGACGCGGCTGCCCACCCTCCCCGTCGCGCGAAGTCACCAGCCGTTGATCGCCGGCGAAGCGACCCGTGAGCGGCGCGGTCTACCATGGCCGCATGGGGAGGGGCGCCGCCCCTCCGTCGGCTCCGCCGGTTTCGCGGCCTGAGGTGGCACCCGAGGATGCTCAGCCTGACCGATCGTCAGCAACGCTGGCTGACGGCTGTCCTCGTGCTCGGCATGGTCGCGGTCGACCTCGCCGCCACGGTGTTCTTCGCCTTCGGCGACGTGATCCTGGTCTTCTTCCTGGCCTGGCTCCTCGCCTTCATCCTGAGCCCGGTCGTGGCCGGGCTTGTGCGGCTGATCCCGGTCCTGCCCCGTGTCGGTGCGGTCGTGCTCGTCTACGCGACGCTCGTCGGCGCGATCGTCCTCGTCGCGGGTGCGCTCGCCCAGTCGATCAGCGCGTTCGTCGCCGGCGTCCCGGACCTCCGCCAGCACCTCCCCGAGATCGTCGCCCCTTGGCAGGAGCGGCTGAACGCCTTCGGCCTGGGTCAGGTGGACCTCGTCTCGCAGGCGTCCGGGTTCCTCGACAACCTGGCGACGTACGCCGCCCAGCTGGCCGGCCCGATCCAGCAGCTTGCGGTCGCCAGCGTCGGTGCGGTCGGCAGCCTGCTCATCGTCCTGATCCTGTCGCTGTACATGGTCGTGGACCGCGACGCGATGCTCTCGTTCTTCTTCCGGATCGTCCCACCGGCCTGGAAGGAGGAGGCGCGCCTCCTCGAGACGAGCGTCGCCCGGTCCTTCGGCGGGTTCCTCCGCGGCCAGGCGATCCTCGGCGTCGTCTACGCGGCCGTTGCCGCCCTGACGAGCGCGGTCCTCGGCCTGCCGTACCTCGCGGTGACGACAGCGGCCGCGGGCGTGCTGATGGCGATCCCGTTCTTCGGGCCGTTCGTCGCCTGGGCGCCGCCGGTCATCGTCGCGCTCCTTGCCGTTCCGAACGCGACGCTTGCCAGCGCGATCCTCATGGGCCTCGGCTGGCTCATCGTGATGAACGTCCTCCAGCCGCGGCTCATGCAGGAGGCCGTCGGGATCCATCCGATCGTCGTCCTCGGCTCCGTCCTGATCGGGAGCAAAGTCGCGGGCGTGACGGGTGCGATCTTCGGCATCCCGATCGCGGCGGTGATCTCGGCGTTCTTCTTCCACTTCCTCGTCCTGACCCGCGAGCCGTCGCCGGTGGCCGCACGTGCCGCCCGCCGGGTCGAGCTGCGCGAGGGCCGGAAGGTCCGCATCCCGAGCGAGCCGGTGCCGGGCATCGACCCGGACGTGACGGCGTAGGGTCCAGCCGACATGTCCGACGACCCGAAGACCCGCTGGCAGCGCCCGGAGCCCACCGACGGCGCGGCGGCCAGAGACGCCCACGCCGACGAGACCGACCGGAACGGCCACGCCGACCAGCCGGACATGACCCGGGAGCGCGCCCGAACGGAGCGACGCGATCTCGACAAGGAGCGCGGCGAGCCGGTCGCCGGTGGCGCGGCTCGTGGCGGCCCGCGCGCGCTGCGGCCGACCGCCGGACCGCTCCGGGATTGGTCGACCCGACCGAAGATCCTGATCACGAACGACGACGGCGTCGAGTCCCGCGGACTGCTCGCCCTGAAGCAGGCACTCGAGCCGATGGGCGACACCACGGTCGTCGCCCCGGACACGAACCAGAGTGCGGTCGGTCACCAGAAGACGCTGATGCGGCCACTCCGCGTCCGGGAGCGGACGCTCGCGGATGGCTCGATCGCCTATTCGGTGGACGGCAGCCCGACCGATGCCGTGAGCATCGCCTTCCTCGGCTACTTCGGCCACGGCTTCGACCTGGTCGCGTCCGGCATCAACTACGGCGCGAATCTCGGTGACGACATCACCTACTCCGGGACGGTGAGCGCGGCGATGGAGGCGGTGATCAACGGCTGTCCCGGGTTCGCGATCAGCCAGGAGTATTACGAGCACCCCGATTTCTCACTGGCCGCAACCGCCGCCACGATCGTTGCCCGGAACATCCTCGAGCACGGCCTGTCGCGCGGCGAGCTGATCAACGTGAACGTGCCGGCCGTGTCGATCGAGGAGTGCGAGGGCATCGAGGTGACGCGGCTCGGGCGTCGCGTCTACCAGGATCAGCTGGTGGAGCGGCTCGATCCGCGGGGGATCCCCTACTTCTGGATCGGTGGCCCGCCGCCGTCCGGGCTGGCCGTCCCGGGAACGGACTTTCACGCCGTCGTCCATCGCCGGATCGCGATCACGCCGATCCACCTCGACCTGACCGGGCGTCGCCTCCTCAGGCGGCTGAAGACATGGACGTGGCCGCTACCGGGCTCGGCGGTGCCGGACTCGGGGGCCGATGGGGCAGGCGCCGGGGACGGGGCAGGCGCCCGGGGTGCGGCGGGCGCCGGGGACGGGGCACGC
>JBHORC010000002.1:0-60935 GCA_042408445.1 Chloroflexota bacterium | reverse complement strand
GCTCGGCGCGGAGCCGGGGCGGCGCGCCTCGGCGGGGAGCCGAATCGGGGCGGCGCGGAGCCGAGGCCGAACGTCGCGCAGGCGGACCCCGGGAATGCGTCGGCCCGCGCCGCGCGACTCCCGCGGCCAAGCGCCGGACTCAGCTCCGGCGCGGGCCGATCAGTCGGATCTCCGGCCGGAAGAAGCGGAGGCGGCGCTCGAGGAGGAACACCTCGCGGTCGATCAGGCGGAGGAGGCCGCGGAGGCGGGCTTCGGTCGTCGCCGCCTCGAGCAGGGCCTGGCGACGGGGCGCCTCGATCTGGAGGATCCCGGCGAGCAGATACGAGAGGATCGTCGGGTCGTCGGGGATCATCACCCGCCGACGCCGCGGCGCGACCGGCTCGTCGTCCAGCGAGCCCATCGCCGCGATCCATTCGGTCGTCGCGCCGGCAACGCCGTCCGGGTCGAAGTCGGACTCGAAGCCGCCCGGCTCGGCGTCCTCGACCGCGTCGACCTCGTCGAGGTCGTCGTCGGGTTCGACGTCGTCCTCGGTCTCGACCTCGACGCGCACGTCGATCTCGTCCGCCGTCTCACCGAGCCGCGGCTGGAGCAGCTCGAGATACGAGACGAACCGCCGCGTCGCCTTCATTGCCAATCGTTCTGCATTGGACTCGTCGCCGATCGTCTCGTCGAGCAGGTCGACCTCTGCGACGAGGTACGGCCGCCGGCCGCTCAGGACGCGCCGGATCTCGAACCGACGCGTCCCGACGACGAGCAGGTCGAACTGGCCGTCGTCGTCACGACCGGCATCGCGGATCTCGGCGATCGTGCCGATCCCGGTGAACGAGATCGCCCCCGTCCCGACCTCGCGGCCTTCGCGGATCAGGACGATCCCGAACGGCGAGGTCGTCTCGATGCAGTGCCGGACCAGCGCCCGGTAGCGCTCCTCGAAGATGTGGAGCGGCAGCGCGATGCCCGGGCACAGGACCGTATTCAGCGGGAAGAGCGGAAGTTCCACAGGTGCGGTCATCCGTGCGACGAGGGGCAGCGGTGCGTCGGCCGCGCGAAGTCTAGAGAATCGAACAGCCGCCGGACCGGCCGGCGGCTGCGTCGGTGTGTCAGGCGGGCTTCAGCCCGCGACGGGTCAGTGGGCGCAGGAGCGAGCGGTGCCCGCGTCGTCGGCGGTCCGGAAGCTCGAGCCGCAGCCGCAGGCCGCGACCGCGTTCGGGTTGTTCACGGTGAAGCCGGCGCCCATGAGCGTGTCGACGTAGTCGATCTGGGAGCCCTGGAGCAGGTCCACCGACTTGCCGTCGACGTAGACCTTCACGCCATTCGCCTCGAGGATCCGGTCCTCGGTCGTGGGGGCGTCCTCGAGCATCATTCCGTAACGGAAGCCGGAGCAGCCGCCGGAGTAGACGTACACGCGCAGCCCGATCTCGGGGTTCGTCTCCTCGGCCGTGAGCTCGCGGAGCTTGGTCGCGGCTGCATCGGTCAGGCTGACGACAGTGGGCTGGACTTCGAGCATGTGGTTCAGTTCCTCCGGGTCGTGCGCACGATCGTCGCCGGACGCGTCGTTCGCGTCGATGGGTCAATCGTACGCACGGCAACCAGTTTCGACAAGCGTGGCGCCAGAACGTTCGTGCCATTCCCGTTGCGGGTTGGTGCCACCCCGAGGCGGGCGCGAATGCTCACGCGTCGACCCGCTCGATCACCGTCGCGATGCCCTGGCCGACGCCGATGCACATCGTCGCGAGTCCCCAGCGCTTGCCGGTCCGGCACAGCTCGTGGCTCAGCATCGTGATCAGTCGCGCGCCGCTCATCCCGAGCGGGTGGCCGAGGGCGATCGCCCCGCCATTGACGTTCACCTTGTCGGGATCGAGGCCGAGCTCGTCGATGCACACGACCGACTGCGACGCGAACGCCTCGTTCAGCTCGACGAGGTCGAGATCGTCGGCCGTGATGCCGGCGCGCTCGAGCGCCTTGCGCGACGCCGGGACGGGTCCGTAGCCCATGATCGCGGGGTCGACGCCGGCGACGGCGGTCGAGACGATCCGGGTCATCGGCCGCAGCCCGAGGTCGCGGGCCCGCGCGGCCTCAGCGAGGAGCACGGCCGACGCGCCATCGTTGATCCCGGAGCTGTTGCCGGCGGTCACGGTCCCGCCGTCACGGAACGCGGGCCGGAGCTTCGCGAGCGCCTCGACGGAGGTGTCCGCCCGCGGATGCTCGTCGCGGGCAACGACGACCGACTCGCCGCGCTTCGACGGGATCGTGATCGGCACGATCTGGTCGTCGAACCGGCCCTCGTCGATCGCCGCGACGGCCTTCCGATGGGACGCGAGCGCGAAGGCGTCCTGCCGCTCCCGATCGACCGACCAGCGTTCGGCGACGTTCTCGGCGGTCTCGCCCATCGAGTAGGGGTAGTGGAGCTCGGCAAGCTTCGGGTTCAGGAAGCGCCAGCCGAGCGTCGTGTCCTCGAGCTCGCGCGGGCCGCGATCCCAGGCACCCGCCGGCTTCGCCATGACGTACGGCGCGCGGGTCATCGACTCGACCCCGCCGCCGATGAACACGTCGCCGTCCCCGACGGCAATCGCGTGGGCGGCCGAATTGACCGCCTGGAGACCGGAGCCGCACAGGCGATTCACGGTGAGGCCACCGATCTCCACCGGCAGTCCGGCGAGCAGCAGCGCCATTCGCGCGACGTCCCGGTTGTCCTCGCCGGCCTGGTTCGCGCAGCCGAGGATCACGTCCTCGATGGCGCTCGGGTCGACGCCGGACCGGTCGACGACGGCGCGGATCGCGGCCGCAGCGAGGTCATCGGGTCGAACGGAGGCGAGCGCGCCGCCGTAGCGGCCGATCGGCGTCCGGACGGCGGCGATCACCCACGGCTCGCGCAGCCGCCGCTGAAGGTCTCGGGTCATCGCCCGATTGTATGGGCGGCCGCGATGCGGGCCGTCGGCCCGCCGCGCCCCGCGTCTTGCGACCCCGCCGAGTCGCCGCCCCGCGGACGGGTCAGGGCAACTGCTGCAGGATCTGGGCTGCGCTCGCCGCGTCCTTCGCCTGGACGAAGATCGCTGCGTCTCCGGCGAAGTACACGTACATCACGGTTGCCCCGGTCGCGGTTTCGCTGTAGACGCTCTTGCCCCCGACCGTCGACTTCGTGTAGGCCTTGCCCTGCTTCTGCTCCTCGGACAGGAACGCCGCTTCCAGGACGGCCGAGTCGACGCCCTTGATCCGGAAGATGCCCGCGGTGCACCCGCCGGTCGACCCGGCGATCGCGAACGCGACGTCCGACGGCTGCTTCCCGAGCGCGGTGAGGACCCGCTGGAATTCGGCCGTCCCGGCCGTCATGAACTGGGCGCCGGTCATGCTCCCCTTGATCGCCTGCGCGCCACAGATCGTGTTCGGCAACAGCGCCTCGAGATCCTTGGCAGCGCTCGGCAGGACGAAGCTCGGGATCGCGAAGCTCGCTTCCGCCGTGGACGGTTCGGCGGCCGACGCCTCCGCGCTCGCCTCGGCCGTCGACGGCTCGGAGGAGGAGCCCGTGGACTCAGCCGTCGAGGGGGCGGTCGAAGGCGCAATCGACGCGGCGGCGCTGGTCGCGGGGATCGGCGTCGCGGCGGCCCCACAACCCCAGAGCACGACAACGAGGCCGACGAGCGCGGCCGCAGCAATTCGACGCATGGAGGACCCTCCGAGAGGCAGCCGCCGCGTCGAGCCGCGGCGAGTCGAGGTCAGTCTAGACATGCTGCGTTGCCGGTCCATTGCACGCAGCCGGTGACGCGGCCTGCGATCATCGCATTCATGATCGACCGCGGGGTCCGGCTCGCCCGAGCGACGTATTCGGAGACGGAGATCGCCTAGCCGCGATCGCGGGCGGCGGCCGCCATCCGCTCGAACGGTCCCTGGGGATGGCTGGCGCCGAGCCGGAGGGCGAGGTCGATGTCTGCCGGTGAGGCAACGTCGTCGGCGGCCGCGAGCCGCGCCTCGGCATCGATCGCGTCGAGGATGCGCCGCTGGATCGCGGCCGCGTCCATGGCTCCTGAGGCATCGGCGCCGTGGCTCGCATCCGGGCCGCCGGCGCCGGCCGTGACCCCCCGGGCGGCGAACCGCGCTGCGACCTCGCCTCGACGCCCCCCGGCGTACCGGTAGAACCCCTCGCCGGTCTTCCGGCCGAGACGGCCCGCCTCCGCGAGCTCGGTCTGGATCCGTGACGGCCGGAGCCGGTCCGGCCGTCCGAGGCCTTCCCAGATCCCGGTTGCCGCCGCGGCCGTCACGTCGACCCCGGTCAGGTCCATCAGCTCGAACGGCCCGAGCGGGAACCCCGCCGCGCGCATCGCATCGTCGACGGCCTCGACCGTCGCGCTCCCCTCCTCGAGGATCCGGAGCGCCTCGATCGTGAACGGCCGGTTCACCCGGTTCACGATGAACCCGGGCGCGTCGGCGGAGCGGACGGCGGTCCGGCCCCACGACGACACCAGGGCGGTTGCGTCCGCGACGACCTGCTCAGAGGTCCCTGGAGCCGCGACGACCTCGACCAGCGGCATCACAGGGGCTGGGTTGAAGAAATGGAGGCCGACAACGCGCTCCGGATGCAGGGTCGCGGTCGCGATGGCGGCGACCGACAGGGCGCTGGTGTTCGTCGCAAGGATCACGGCGGGATCTGCGACCGAATCGAGGGCCCGGAAGATCGTCTGCTTGAGCGGCAGCGACTCCTGCGCCGCCTCGATGACGACGTCCGCCTCGTCGGCCAGCTGCTCGAGGACGTCAGAGCCGCGCAAACGAGCGAGTCGTGCCTCGACCCAGGCTTCGGCGCCGCCAGGATCGTCCGCGGCGACCCGGGCCGCTCGCCGGCCAAGACCATCGGCGATTCGATCCCGGGCGCGGCCGAGTGCCGCCTCGTCCACGTCGTGGAGGACGACCTCGTGACCCGCCTCGAGGGCGAGCTGGCTGATTCCGGCGCCCATCACGCCGGCGCCCACCACGCCGATCAGGGCGAGTGGGCGCGAGGCGGCGTCTGGTGGAGCCGGCGACCCGGCCGGGACCAAGCGCTCGGCTCGGCCCCGATCGGGGGGCGTGTTACCGGTCGTCGGGCCGGCGAACCCGCGCGGTCGGCCGAGCCGCCCGGGCGGCGAACAGCGAGCCGACGATCAGGCCGGCGAGGCCGATGAGCGCGAGGCGCGCCCCGGCGTCGTCAGAGCCGGTGCTGATCGGGCCACTATCGGTCGGCGGCGGGGTGACATTGCCCGGGGTGCCCTCGGCCGGGAGCGTGTTCCCGGTCGGCGAGGGGCTCCCGCTCGTCGGAAGCTCGGAGTCACTCGGCGCGACCGACTGGCTCGGCGGAACCGACTCGGACGAGGCGGGGCACGAGAGCGTGAACTCGGTCACGATCGCCGACTGGTCGACCGGCGTCTCGTCGTCGACGGCGACCGTGTAGTGACCCTCGGGAAGGGTGTTCGGTCCGACCGTCAGGTCGCCGTTCGCGTCAACCGTGCCGGATCCGCTGAGGACGGTCGCCCCCTTGAACCAGTTGCCGTTCCGGAACTCCTTCACGACCCAGCCCACGACCGCGGGCTTGTCCGGGAGCGAGATGTTCACCGTGAAGTTGCAGCCGTCGGTGTCGACGGTCACCGTACCTTCGGGTGTCGTGGCGAGGGCCGAACCCACCGTCCACAAGGCGAGCATGAGCCCCAACGGCACCGCGAGCAACCGACGCTTCATCGGACCATTCCCTTTCGTCCCACCCGGTTCGCGCGCCTGATTCGGCGCAGATGATGGCGACGCGACATAGCACGTCAGCCAAAAGGTACCGCGTCCGAAGCGTCGCGGATAGGCACCAGGCAATCGTCCTGCCCGGCGCACGCCTGGCACGCGGGCACAGCGAAACCGGTCGGTGACCCCGGGAGCGCCCGCGCACCCACCCGAATCATTGAATGGACCTATCAACGGGGCCGACGGTGACAGCCCGCACCGAACTGCGCCGTCAGACGGGCTTGAACGCCTCGAAGGGCTGCCGACAGCCGCGGCAGTAGTAGAGCGATCGACAGAGCGTCGGGCCGAAGGCGCTGTCCATCGCGACCCGGGGCGAGTCGCAGTAGGGGCAGCGGACGCTCGCGGGATCGCCGGGTGAAGCGATCCCCGCGGCGCGAAGTCCACGGCGGCCGGCGTCGGTCAGCCGCTCGGTGGTCCACGGGACCTCGAACGTGAAGTCGACAACGACGGGGCGACCGAAGCGAGCGAGCGCTCGCTCGACCTCACCGCGGATCACCTCGAGCGCAGGGCACGCGACAAAGGTCGGAAGCAGTCGGACGCGGATGCTGCGCCCGTCGACGGCCACCTCGTGCACGAGACCGAGGTCGACGATCGAGACGGTCGGAATCTCGGGGTCGACGACGCGGGCGAGGGACGCGCGGACGGCCGCCTCCGAGACGACCGGCGCCGCCGGGACGAGGCCGAGGGGCGGCATCGACGAGCGGATCACCACGTCGCCCCGGCCTCGGAACGCCGCACGGACGTGAACTCGTCGTGGAGGGCGCGGAATGCCGCCGAGTGGTTGGTCCGCGCAGCATCCGGATCGGCGGTCGGCGGGAGCGGGGCGAGCCGGAGACCGTCGAGCGTCTCGTCCGCCGCGGCTCGCCATCGGGCCTCGATCGCTGCGAACGGCTCAGCGAGGATCGCGTGGCGGACGAGTGCCGCCTCCCCGGGGAGTGGCGCGAGGACCGTCCCGGCATCCGGCGCCAGCTCCTCGAGCGCCGCGGCGAGCCGGCCGCGCGCGTCGGCGCCGCCGTTCGCGAGCCGATCGAGCCAGGCGTCGATGTGCATCCGGTGATAGCGCTCCTCCCGGCGGAGCTTGCCGACGAGCTCGCGGAGCGGCTCGTGCGACGACTCCGCGAGCGCCTCGAGACGCGCCGCGTCTGCGGTTTCGTACAGCCAGCGACGGGCGATCGTCATCGCCCAGTCGCCGCGTGGATGATCGAGCAGCCGCGCGTGGTAATAGCCCTCCGGCGGGCGGTCGTACGCGACGGCGTCCGCGTCGGCGAACGTCGGCGACTCCGTCGTCGCCGAGCCCGTGTCGGGAGCGACCTCGACGAACAGTCGGTACAGCGCCTGGGCGTGACCCAGCTCGTCCTGGGCGAGCGAGCTGATCGCGACGTCCTCCTCGAGGATCGGGCCGATCCCGGTCCACTCCGAGTCGCTGAAGCCGATCACGAACTCGTCGTCGGCCATGGACAGCAGGAGCAGCGACAGGGCGCGGACCCGGCCGTCACCGCCGCCCGTGAAGTCCATCGCGATCGGCTCGATGCCGTCGAATGCCGTCATCGGTCGCCGGCGTTGGCACGCGGCTTCGCCTGGCCGCTCACCTCGCGAGCCGCCGCGAGCTTGTCGCGCATCACGTACCCGCCGGGCTTCTTGAACGACCGGTCGAGCGGCGGCTGGAGGAGATCCGGATCCGCGAGGTCGTGGATGTCGGCCCGCCGAACGACCCAGAGGTGGACGCTCTCCTGGCGCCGGCTGAACATCTCCCGGGCGTAGTGAAGCGCGAGGGTCGCGTCCGGTGCCATCACCGAGCCGCCGTGACGCATCGGGTCGCCGTCCTTCTCGCGACGGAACACCTCCCACGGCTCGAGGACGGTGCCTCCGACGGCGTCCGCGGCGGGTGTCGTCACGCGACCGCCCTCGGCGCCCCGAGGATCGCGTCCCGGACCCATTGGGTTGCCGCCCAGTGGTCGCGCCGGAACTGGAGCCGCTCCTCGGATTTCGGGCCGTGGTTCGTGACGACCGTTCGCAGCTCGTTCCAGTCCGGTTCGGCGTACCGCCAGGCGCCCGCGGCCGAGTCGTGATGGAGCTCCGGGTCCGGGATCACGAGCCCCAGCTCGCGGATCCGCGGGACGTAGATCCCGAGGAACTCCTGGCGCAGCTCCTCGCTCGTCTTCGCCTTGATCCGCCAGTGGATGTCGCGATCCTTCGACCGGTCGCTGCGCGGCCCGTGCATCTGCATGAGCGGCCCCCACCACCGATCCAGCGCCTCCTGGATCGCCGCCCGCTGGCTCGCGGTCCCGGTCGCCATCGTCACCACGACGTCGCGCCCGTGCATGATGTGGACGCTCTCCTCCCAGCAGATCTTCCGCATCGTCCGGGCGTACGGCGCGTAGCTGGAGTCGCGGAGGGCCTGCTGGGCGACGATCGCGGCCGCGTCGACGAGCCAGGCGATGATCCCGATGTCGGCCCAGCTCTTCGTCGGGTAGTGGAAGACGTTGTGGAACTTCGTCGTGCCCGCGAGCAGGTCCTGGATCATCGCCTCGCGGGGCTTGCCGAGATCCTCCGCGACCCGGTAGAGCAGCTGCGCATGACCGACCTCGTCCTGGACCTTGGCGGTCAGCGCCAGCTTCCGGCGGAGCGTCGGGGCCCGCATGATCCACTCGCGCTCGGGAAGCACGCCCATCAGCTCGCTGTTCGCGTGCATCTCGACGAATCGCAGGACCTGCGTCCGGTACTCGTCCGGCATCCAGTCGGTCGCCTCGACCTTGCCGCCACCGACGACGTGCTCCTCGAACGCCCGGTAGCGCTCGTCGTGGTCGAGGGCGTCGTCGTTGAACGGGAGCTGGCTCCGTTCCCGGGCGGGGAGCACCGGGTCGAGGGCGAGCGGGTCGGTCATCGGTGGTCCTCCGACAGGGAGCGCAGGGCGAGCTCGACGTAGTGGTCGGCGATCCGATCCGCGGAGAGGCGGCCGTCGGGCCGGTACCAGGTGGCGATCCCGTTGAGCGCGGTGAGGATGAACGTCGCGGCGAGGGCGGGATCCGTCGCCCGAAACGCCCCGACCGCGATGCCCTCCCGAATCGTGTCGCGGAAACGCGCTTCGTAGGCGTCGCGACGGTCGGCGATCTCGTCGCGCCGCGCGGCGGACAGGTGGCGCCACTCGGTCACGAACACGCTCGATCGCCGCGGATCGGCGGTGACGACCTCGACGTGGGCCTCGACGAGGGCGGCAAGACGATCGACGGGATCGACGCTGCTCGAGTCGGCGATCGCCGATGTCGCCGCCGTCTCGAACGTGCGGGCGGCCCGGTCGACGATCGACCAGAGGACGTCCTCCTTGGAGGCGACATGGGCGTACATGCTGGCGGCCTGGATATCCAGCGCCTTGGCGATGTCGCGGACGCTCGTGGCCGCGTAGCCGTTCGCGTGGAACAGCTCGCTGGCGACCTCGTCGATCTCGCGACGTCGTGTCCCGGTCTCGATCATCCGCGCATGATCCGACCGAACGATCGTTAGGTCAAGTCCGGTGCGTGCGCGGTCATGTCCCTTGCGTGCGTTCGACCCTCGACGGACGACGGAACGAGCTCCGGACCGATGAGTTGGCGGGTGACCGGTCGTCTGACTGGCAACGGATGAACAGGAGGCGACACGATGGGCAAGATCACCGCCGGAATCACGACCTCGGTCGACGGCTACATCGTCGGACCGAACGACGGACCTGGTCGAGGGCTCGGCGAGGGCGGAACCGCCCTCCATTCGTGGGTCTTCGGCGGGCCGTGGGATTACGACGAGGAGCCGAAGGGCGAGGCGACCGGCGAGGACAAGGCGTGGCTCGACCAGGCGATGAGCGGCCTCGGCGCGGTGATCGCCGGCCGCTGGACATACGAGTCGGCGGAGCATTGGGGCGACCGCAACCCGTGGGGCCTGCCCGTCTACATCCTGACCCACCGCCCCGAGGAGCAGCCGGCCGGGGACGAGTTCCGGTTCGTCGGGAGCCTCGATGAGGCGATCTCGCAGGCTCGGGTCGCGGCCGGCGACAAGGACGTCAACGTGATGGGCGGCGCAGAGACGATTCGCCAGGCGCTGGCGGCCGGAGTCGTCGACGAGCTCACGATCATCGTCGCGCCAATCGTGCTCGGCGGTGGGAAGCGTCTCTTCGACGGCTTCGAGGATCGGATCGAGCTCGAGCATCTGGGCGTCCGCCAGTCGCCGTTCGCGACGTTCATCGACTACCGCGTGAAGCGCTGACCCTCCGCCAGACCGCCGGCCGCGGCGGTTGTCAGCTCAGCCGAGCCACCAGCGGGCCGCGACGAGCTCCGGCACGAGGATCCCGGTGAAACGGGCGAGCAACGGATCGTCTGGAAGGGCAACGGTGACCCGAGCACCGTCAACAGGCCGGCCGACAGCGACGACCGTCGCGTTGCGCCGCGTCAGCCAGTCGAGCGCCAGGCCGTCCCACCGGGAGCCCGTGAACAGCACCGCCCGGTAGTCGACGGTCGTGGTGAGGTACACGTCGACGTGGGCCCAGTCGCCGGTCTCCGACGCGAACGCCGGGCGGCGTGGACCCTCGCGGACCATGAGCGCGCCCTGCTCGATCGTGCCCAGCCGGGCAGCCGGACCGATCAGGAAGATGGGTGCGGCGCCGTCGATCGCGGCTGTCACCTCGGGGAGCCACGCGTCGCGGCTGTCGAGGAGCCGCGCCGACGCGGCTGCCACGTTCCGCGTGAGGCCCGCCATGTCCTCCGTGATCCCGAGGAGGCGCACGCGGAGCGCCCGGAGCAGCAGCGAGGTGTGGAGGAAGGTCTGGGAGGCGACGCCGCCCCGCTCCTCGCCGGCGAGCATCTCGATCACGATGCCGCCCGATCGTCCCAGCGACGAGGTGGTCTCGTTCGTGATCGCGAGGATCGGCGAGACGCCGCGATAGCGCTCGACCGCGGCGAGCGTCTCGGCGCTCTCGCCGGTCGCCGAGATCGCGACGACAAGCGTTCGTCGGTCCGGCGGGAACGACGTCTCGACCGAGGCGTACTCGGCGATCGCCGCGATGCCTGCCGACCGCAGGTCCACGGCCGCGTCGAGGGCCGCGAAGCGCGACGAGCCCATGCCGAGGAACAGCACCCGGTCGACGTCCCTCGGCACGTCCGCGAACGGGTCACGGGACTCGAACGCGGTCGCCAGCGCCTCCAGGACGGTCGGCCTCGCCTCGAGGTCGGCGAGGAAGTCCGTCGCGTTCACGTGCCGGATCGTCGCACGGGCACGCTGATCCCTCGTGGCGCGTTCATCGCTCGTGGCGCGCTCCGCGTTCGTGGCGCGCTCATCGCTCGTAGCGCGCCCGGAGCGTCGTCAGCGGTGCGTATCGCCAGCGAGGGAGGAACCGGGCGGCGTACACGAGCTCGCGGCACTCCTGCTCCACCTCGAACGCGGCGAGGAGCGATCGGTCGCACGGACCGTAGGCGTCGAGAGCGGCGTCGCGCGCCGCCGCGATCCAGGCGGCGATCGTTGGATCGCCGGCCGTGTCGTGGCGGCGCTCCACGATCCGTCCGACGTGGTCGAGGCTCGTGAGCAGCTGGGCGAGGTCCCGCTCGACGGGCTGACGAAGCTGGGTGCCGGCATCGGGCAGTGCCGGGTTCCCGTCGAAGTCGATCACGGCAAGCCCACCGGACCACTCGAGGACCTGACCCACGTGGAGGTCGCCGTGGATCGGCTGGATCGGCACCGGCGCGTCTCCCGCGATGCCCTCGAGATCGCCGCGGATCGCCGGTTCGAGCCGATGCAATGTCTCGCCGTCGGCGGCGTCCGTCAGCGCGAGGGCCTCGTCGAGGGTCGCCGCCGCGGCCGCCGCCCAGGCGACCGGCGCCCCCGACGGCGCGACCCGAACCGGGTCCGGGACGATCGGCGACGCCGTGGCGAGGGCGCGATGGAGTGCGGCGGCGAGGCCACCGAGCTGGCGACCCGTCGTCCCGGCGTTTGGCTCGCCGACCTCGAGCCGCTCCACCGCCCAGTCCCAGCCGTCGCGGGCGCCGGGCAGGAAGGCATCGCCCTGGGCGACGGTCAGATCGCCGCCGGCGGGACTGTGCCAGGTGACGACGCCGAGCGGTCGTGGCATCGCCTCGAAGCCGACAGCGTCGAGATGGGCAAGGAGCGTGGCGGCGCGCGCCGGCCCGGGTCCGATCCGGCAGAACCACTTGATGATCGCCCGCTCCCCAACTACGACCGAGGCATTGGTCTGGTCGACGCCCAGGCTCCGCTCGGACGCAGCGGGAGCACCCGCGACGAATGCGGACAAACCGTCCCCGGCTGCGGCCCGCCACCACCGGCCGCCGAAGCCCGCCATCGGCACGGAGAGCCAGGCGTCGGCGTCCGCCACGAACGCGACGCCGAAGCGGGCACCGAGCCGGATCGCCGCGCTCGGCGGCCGGTCCGCCAGGTCGGCGGCGAGGTAGCCGCGATCGACGGCGACGCCGGGTTCGCTGGTGGTGGCCGCTCCCGCGCCCGCCGCGCCGGCGAGCGGCGACGGCCCCGGCGGCCACGACTCCCGGAACTCGGCCAGAAGGTGCGTGTCGGTTTCGTACGATGCGGCCACCAGATCGTCGGACACGAGGAGATGATGGCGGAGCCGCTGACCGTCCTGTTCATGCCGGAGTCGGCCTACGGTCCGACGAACAACTGCATCGGGATCGGCGACGTCCTTCGGCGCCGCGGCCACCGCGTCGCGTTCGCCGCCGAGGCGTCGTGGCAGGGCCGGCTCGAGCCGCTCGGCTTCGTCGAGGACCTGGTCGACCTGGCGCCGCCGCCGGAGCCGGACCCGGACGGCGTCGCGCCGGACGCGGGCCAGTTCTGGAAGGACTTCATCCGCGACACCGCGCCGGAGTTCCGGAAGCCGACGATCCGCCAGCTCGAGACGTTCATGGTCCCGACCTGGCAGGCCCTGATCGACGGCGCGCGGTACTGCGAGCCGCAGCTCCGCGAGATCATCGGCCGCCAGCAGCCGGACGTGATCGTCGAGGACAACGTCGTCTCGTTCCCCGCGCTCCAGACCGCGGGCAAGCCGTTCGTCCGGATCGTGTCGTGCAACCCGCTCGAGATTCGCGGCGATCCGGATCAGTCCCGCGACATCCCGCCCGCCTACTCCGGGCTGCCGGCCGACGACTCGACGGAATGGGAGGCGTTCCACGAGGAGTACGACCGGACCCACCGGCCGACGTGGCAGGACTTCGACGCCTGGTGTCGCGAGCAGGGCACGCGTCCCCTCCCCGACCTCGAGTTCATCCACGCCTCGCCCGACCTGAACCTGTACGTGTATCCGGAGGTTGCCGACTACTCGAGCCGCCGGCCGCTCGACCCGCGGCTCTGGCGGCGGCTGGACTCGTCGGTGCGAGCGACGGACGCGGCGTTCGCCTTGCCCGAGGAGCTCGCCTCGCGGCCGACGGGCTCGGCGCTGATCTACGTCTCGCTGGGGTCGCTCGGGAGCGCCGACGTCGACCTCATGCGGCGGCTCGTCGCGGTCCTCGCGGACACGCCGCATCGATACATCGTCTCGAAGGGACCGCAACACGACCAGTACGAGCTGGCACCGAACATGTGGGGCGCCGAGTTCGTGCCCCAGACCTCGATCATCCCGCTCGTCGACCTCGTCGTCACCCATGGCGGCAACAACACGACGACCGAGGCGTTCCACTTCGGCAAGCCGATGGTCGTGCTGCCACTGTTCTGGGACCAGTACGACAACGCCCAGCGGGTCGACGAGACCGGATACGGCCGACGGATGGCGACGTACGCCTTCACGGACGACGAGCTGCGCGACGCGCTCGATGCGCTCCTCGCGAACCAGGAGCTGCGGACGCGGATGGCCGGGATCGGGGCGGAGATCCGGGCACGCGACGGCGTTGGACGGGCGGCGGCGGCGATCGAATCGATCGGGCTCGGGGCGCGCTGAGCGTGACGGACGCCACGGCTGGATCCGCGCGAGCGCTCCGCGGCGTCCGCGCGACCCGCTACGTGACGGCGTTCCGTGAGGGCGGCTCGCTGCCAGGCCTCGTCGAGGCCGACGACGACGGCCTGTACGTCGTGAAGTTCCGTGGCGCCGGGCAGGGCCCGCGCGTCCTCGTCGCGGAGTGGCTCGCCGGCGAGATTGCCCGCGCGCTCGGGCTCCTCGTCCCGGAGCTCGTGGCGGTCGACCTGGACCGGGCGATCGCCGACAGCGAGCCGCACGAGGAGATCCACGACCTCCTCGTCGCGAGCGTCGGACGGAACATCGGCCTGGACTTCCTGCCCGGGTCGCTGACGTTCAACCCGGTGGTCGACGCGGTGACGGACGCCGACTGGGCGGCCTCGGTCGTCTGGCTCGACGGCCTGATCACGAACCCGGACCGTTCGCCCCGGAACCCCAACCTGCTCACCTGGCACGGGCGGACGTGGCTGATCGACCACGGCGCCGCGCTGTACATCCACCACACGTGGCGCGATCCGGCGGCACACGCCCGGCGGCCGCACACCGAGCGGCTGGCGGATCACGTCCTGCTGCCCTACGCGTCGTCGATCGCGGCCGCGGACGAGCGACTCGCGCCGCTGGTCACCGCCGCGCTCGTGACCGAGCTCGTCGCGGCAATCCCCGACGACTGGCTCGCGCCGGATTCGCTCGTCGGGGACGCCGACGCCCAGCGGCGGGCCTATGTCGACTACGTCGCGGCACGCCTCGAGTCTCCGCGGCCATTCGTCGCTCCCGCAGAGCAGCTGCGATCGGAGGCGGCCGCGTGACCGCGAACGGCCGCCACCCGTTCCAGTACGCCGTGGTCCGCGTCGTCCCACGGGTGGAGCGCGGTGAGTCGCTGAACGCGGGCGTCATCCTCCTGTGCCGTCCGAAACGCTTCCTCGCGGCGCGCACCGGGCTGGACCGGCATCGCCTTCGGGCGCTTGCGCCGGATGTCGATCCGGCGACGATCGAGAGCCACCTCCACCTGATCGAGCGGGTCGCGGCCGGGGAATCGGACGCCGGGCCGATCGCCGGGCTCACATTCGGCGAGCGGTTTCACTGGCTCGTTGCGCCGTCGTCGACCGTGATCCAGCCGTCGGAGGTCCACACCGGTCTCTGCGACGATCCGGCCGAGGAGCTGGACCACCTGTTCGAGCGGCTGGTCCGGTAGCCGCGGGGCGACGTCAGCTCGCGGCGGCGGGTGGGCTCGGCCGGACGTCGCGGCGGTACGGCACGGCGGCGACGAGGATGTTCGGCCGCCCGAGCAGCGCGGACTGGATCCGCCGAGCGTTCTGGTTGTAGAGGAAGCGCTCCCACCAGTGCCGCGCAACGTACTCCGGAAGGAGGACGACCAGGACGTCGTCGCCGGCGCGGCCGGCCGCGTCCTCGAGGTAGCGGACGAACGGTCGGACGAGCTGGCGATACGGTGACTCGACGATCACGAGCGGCACGCCGGGCAGCTGCTCGTGAAAGCGTTTCCGGAGTCGCTCGCCCTCGGCGACGTCGTCCGTGATGTGCACCGCGGACACCGAGTCGGACATCGTTCGGGCGAACTTCAGCGCATTGACGACGTCGCGCGAGATGTCCGGCACTGGGACGATGACCCGCTGATGCCGGGTCGGCGGGCCGATCACGATGTCCGGTCGGACGTGCGCCTCCAGCCGACGGCGCGCGTACTGCCGGTGGATCAGCAGCATCGCCAGGACGAGGATCGGGATGATCAGGACGATCAGCCAGGCGCCGAGCGCGAACTTGGCGATCGCGAACACGACCGTCACGATCCCCGTCGCGATCGCCCCGAAGCCGTTGATGGTCGCGCTCGTCCGCCAGCCGCCGCCGCGCTCGCGCAGCCAGTGGCGGACCATGCCCGCCTGCGAGAGCGTGATCGAGGTGAACACGCCGATCGCGTAGAGCGGGATCAGGAGCTCGACTCGACCGCCGAACGCGATGAGGACGACGATCGCGATGAGCGCGAGCACGACGATCCCGGCGCTGAACGCGAGGCGCTCGCCCCGGAACGCGAAGCGGCTCGGCATGAAGCCGTCCCGGGCGAGGATCGACGAGAGCCGCGGGAAGTCGGCGAAGCTCGTGTTCGCGGCGAGGATGAGGACGCCCGTCGTCGCCAGCTGGAACAGGTAGTAGATCGGGCCCGTGCCATAGATCGACCGGCCGATCTGGGAGATCACCGTCTCGCCGTTCGCGGCCGGCATCGCGCCGACGACGCCGGCGAGGTACGAGAGCCCGAGGAACATCGTCGCGACGAGGATCCCCATCACGGTGAGGGTCGTCCGGGCGTTCCGCCATTCCGGCGGCTTGAAGGCGGGCACGCCGTTCGAGACGGCCTCGACGCCCGTGATGGCGCTGCAGCCATCGGCGAAGGCGCGGATGAGGACGAGGACGCCGAGGGACTCGATCGGGACGGTCGCTGCGACGACGCCTTCGACGTGCGGTGGCACGCCGAGGATGACGCGAGCCACGCCGATGCCGATCACGCCGAGCGTGGTGATGAGGAAAAGGTACGTCGGGATCGCGAAGATCGAGCCGCTCTCGCGAAGGCCGCGGAGATTGATCGTCATCACGACGAGGATCGCGACGACGCTGAGCGGGACCCGAAGGTCGTCGAACGCGCCCGGGAATGCGGACAGGATCGCGGCGATTCCGGCAGCCACGCTGACCGAGACGGTCAGCACGTAGTCCGTGAGGAGCGCGGCCGCCGCGATGAGACCCGCGCCCTGGCCGAGGTTGTCC
This sequence comes from Chloroflexota bacterium, assembly GCA_042408445.1. Taxonomy (GTDB): domain Bacteria; phylum Chloroflexota; class Limnocylindria; order Limnocylindrales; family CSP1-4; genus CF-46. The sequence continues at coordinate 44,485 of JBHORC010000002.1, read as the reverse complement.
TTCGCGACGATGTAGCTGCCACCGCCGCCCGGGTAGGCCCGGATCGTCTGCCGATAGGACACGACGATGATCAGGAAGATCGCCACGATCAGCCCGGAGATCGGCAGGACGAGCGAGAAGGCGGCGGCGCCGGCCGACAACAGGCTGAACATGATCAGCTCGGTCGCATACGCGACGGAGCTCAGGTTGTCGCTCGAGAACGTGGCGAGCGCCTTCACCTTCGAGAGGCGCTCCTCGATCTCCTCCTCGGTGGCGAGCAGGCGGCCGAACAGGGTGCGGCGGACCTGCCAGGCGAGGCGCTCGAACGGTCGAACGGGCTCGACGGCGGCGGCGCGGGCCACGACGAGCCCGGGCCCGGCGTGGCGGAAGTACGGCGACGTCCGGCGCTCTGCGCGGATGCGTCGATCGGCTGCGTGGCGACCCGGCAGCCCTCGGGCGTCGCCGGTCGACGACGCCCGCGACGAATGCGAGGCTGGACCGTCCTCGGTGGTCATCGCGGCGGAGCGTCGCCCGTCTCGTGTCCGTCTCGCGCGATCTGATCGAGGGCGACGGGGTCGAGCGGTCCGATCGTCACGGTCGCGACTCCCTCGCGCTCGGCACGGTCGAAGCGGAAGGCGATTCCGGCGGCCTGGGCGTTGGCGAGACCAACGGCGGCTGCCGCCTCGACGAATGGCAGGGCGGTCAGCTGAACGCGTCGCGCGACGCGGGCGGTGACGAGGGCGATCGCCGCGTTGATCTCCGCGAGTGCGGCGGCGCCGGCCTCCTCGAGGCTGGCGGGGTCCGCGTCGAGACGCGGAAAGGTGATGACGGTCGCGCGATCCACGTCCTCAACGTACGAAGCGGCCCAAGAGGGGGACGGCCCGGTGGGGGTGGTGGACGCTCAACAAGCGCTCAACCCGGGGCTGTTCGCGGCTCGGCTGCCTCGGCCCGGCGTCCCGTGGCGGCTGGTCGGCGTGCGGCGCAACGCGTGGGGCGTCACGCGAAAACGGTGCCGTTCGTGATGCCACTTCCACCATCAGGTCGGGTGGCTGGTGGGAGCCCGCCACGGTGGCGAGGCGCCGATCTGGGGCTAGGTGCGCCGACGGGGCCAGGGGCGCTCCAACCTCGGGGTTGGTCCGTGAGGCGGAGCAAGTGACCGGCGGGCCGCCGGGCCCGGTCGCCGCGAGCCACGAAATGGGCGCTCAGCCGCTGAACGGTCCGCCACGTGGAGCAATCGTCGGCTGACGGCTCGTGCCAGAGGGCGGAAATGGCCTGGCCGGCGGTCCAGCCGTCACTTGGCCCGTGAGGCGGACCAACGGCGTGACGGGCGTGGCGCGACCGGCGTGGCCAACGGCGTCAGGGCACGGAGGCGGCTGGAGCGTGGGCGCCGGCCCGTCGGGCGCGGCCGAGCGCGCGCGGCTGGCCGCTCCGGCCCGACGGGGCAGCGCTCAGTCGAGCGAGGACCCCGCGTCCGGCGCCTCGGCGATCCGGTAGCCGACGCCCGGCTCCGCCACGATCAGGTCCCGGATCGAGCCGTCGCGATCGGCCGCCGCCAGCTTCCGGCGGAGCCTCGACACATACACGTGCAGGTAGTGGGCTTCGTCGGCGTAGGCCGTTCCCCAGACCGCACGCAGCAGCCGGGCCTTTGTCAGCAGCCGGCCGGGCTGCGAGACCATCGTCCGCAGGAGCTCGTACTCGCGCGGGGTCAGGTCCAGGGCCACCCCGTCGACCGTCGCGATGCGGCGGGTGACGTCGATCCGCAATGAACCGTGCCGGACGGTGCCCGTCGGGTCTGCAGCCGGCCCCGCCGTTCGGCGGAGGAGCGCCGCGACCCTCGCCCGCAGCTCGGCAAGCCCGAACGGTTTCGTCACGTAGTCGTCGGCGCCGGCCTCGAGGGCGGCCACCTTGTCCGGCTCGGAGCCGCGGGCTGACAGCACGAGGATCGGCGTCGTCGCCTCGCGTCGGACCCGGCGGATGATCGTCGTCCCGTCGGCGTCGGGCAGGCCCAGGTCCAGGAGGATCACGTCGGGCCGCTCGGCGTCCCAGCGGCGCACCGCCTCCGCTGCATCGGCCGCCTGCACGATCCGGTACCCGTGCGCCGCAAGGTTCCCGGCGACCGCCTCGCGGACGGTCACGTCGTCCTCGACGAGGAGGAGGTGCGCGCCGCCGAGCTCGGTCGGTGGCGGGGAAGCCGCCCCGTCTCGTGGGCGAACCGGCTCGCGAGTGGTCACCTCCGACCCGGAGCGTGTGCAGGGGAGGTCGCCCCCGCCGTGCGCGAAGCCGCCGACGTCGTCCCCGCCGGGACCCCCGCCGCCTCCCCGGCTTCGATCGGTTGGCGGGTCGCCGCGGGCAGGCGGACGGTGATCCGCAGCCCGCCGAGCGGACTCTCCGAGGCCGCCACGGACCCACCGATCGCATCGATCATGCCGCGAACGATCGCGAGCCCGAGTCCCAGCCCGGGGCGCGACCCGGTCCGCGCCGACGGCAATCGCTGGAACTTGGCGAAGAGGCGGGCGCGTTCGGCGGCGGGCACGCCCGGCCCTCCGTCATCGATCGTCAGGCGGACAACCTCGCCCTCCTCCGCGGCCGCGATGTCGAGCGGCGCCGGCGGCGGGGTGTGGCGGGCCACGTTCTCGACGAGGTTCGTCACGACGGCATCGAGCAGGACCGCGTCCGCGCGAACCGGCGGCAGCTCGTCGGGCAGATCGAGGCGGATCGGCCGGTCGTCGAGGAGCGGCCGCAGACGCTCGATCACCGCACCCACCGCGTCGGCCAGGACGAGCGGCTCGAGATCGACGCGCAGGGCGCCAGCCTCCACCCGGCTCAGGTCCAGGACCTCGCGGACGAGCCGGTCGAGTCGGTCCGCCTCGACGTCGATCGCGGCGGCCGTCGTTCGGGCAGAGGCTTCGTCCACCTCGACCTCGGGATCGGCGAGCGAGCCCGCGGCGGCGCGGATGCTCGCCAGCGGGGTTCGCAGGTCGTGCGACACCGCGTCGAGCAGGGCGCTCTTCAGCGCGTCGGCCCGGCGGGCGATCTCCAGCTCCGTCGCCTCGCGGCGCAGGTCGTCGCGACGGATCGCGAGCGCCAGCTGGTCCGCCGCGAGGGCGAGGAGCCGCGTCGTCACGCGGTCGGGCTCCCGCGTCTGACCTGCCGGCGTTGCCTTGAGCGTGCCGACGAGCACGCCATCGGCCTCCATCCGGACCCGGAGCACCGTGTCGCGCTGGCCCGTGGGTCGGGACGAGCCCCGGTCGGCGGGCCGCGGGCCGGGCTCGTGGGCCACGACCCAGCGTGCCGGCGCGTCGCCAGGCGTTCGGATGAGGGCGGTCACGAACGACGAGTCCGGAATCGGCGTCCCGGGCGCGGTGTCGGCGATCGTCCGGCCGCCGGCGCCCGCCCGCTCGCGGACGATCCAGACGCGCTCGAGACGGCCGTCGGCGACCAGGCGCGCGGCGACGAGCGGCGCCGCGCTCTCCACGTCGGTCTCCGTGGCGAGGATCCGGCCGATCGCGAACAGGGCCGTCGATTCGGCGGCTCGCCGCGACGCCTCCTCCGCCCGCTCACGACCCAGCGCCGAGAGCCGACCGACGATGACCGCAAGGACGAGAAACAGGACGAGGTCCAGCCACTCGCGTGGATCGCTCACGACAAGCGTCAGGCGCGGCTCCGTGAACAGGAGGTCGTAGACGAGGAACGCCGCGATCGCCGTCCAGATCGCGGACCACGTGCCGAGCAGCGACCCGGCGATCACGACGGCGACGAAGTAGACCGGCGAGGCGTCGGTGAGTCCGACGGCGGCCGACTCCAGCACGGCGACGACGACGGTCGCGGCGACGACGACGACGACCACGGCCATCGCCAGTCGGATGAGGTCGCGCGCGGGACGCGGCTCGGGAGCTCGCAAGCCGAGACGATCGACGAGAGCGGATGAACGGACGCGCTCGATCACAGGGGACAGAGTAGGTCGCGAGGTCGAGCACGGCGCGGCCGCGCCTCGCGGTCCGGGCGCACGCGGAGGCGCTGCGCGGGAGCTCGACCCGCGACGACGGTCCGCCGCGTGCCCGTCGGCACCCTCGCTCGCCGGCTCCTGCCCTGCAATGCCGACTCACGCCCCGGGCAGCCCGACTCCGCGCCCCTGTCACGGGCCCGGAGCGACGCTCGACGCGTCCGTCCCCGGGAGATCCGCGGGCATCACACCGGAGGCAACCGATGACGACGGCCACGGGCAACGGTCGGGACCACGCCGACCAGCCGCTCCACCTCGGCTACTCGCTCTCCACGGAGGAGCACGGGCCGAACGACCTCCTCGACCACGCCCGACGGGCCGAGGAGGCCGGCTTCGTCTACGCGTCGATCTCGGACCACTTCCACCCGTGGATCTCCGAACAGGGCAACAGCCCGTTCGTGTGGACCGTCCTCGGCGGGCTCGCGGCCGTCACCGAGAAGCTCGTCATCGGCACCGGCGTCACCTGCCCGACGATCCGCTACCACCCGGCGATCATCGCCCAGGCCGCCGCGACCGCCGCCGTCATGCTCCCGGGCCGGTTCTTCCTCGGCGTCGGCACCGGCGAGCAGCTCAACGAGCACGTCGTCGGCACGCGCTGGCCGCCGTACGACGTCCGTGCCGAGATGCTCGAGGAGGCCGTCGACGTCATCCGCGCCCTCTGGACCGGTGAGAACGTCGACCATCACGGTCGCCACTTCACGGTCGAGAACGCCCGGCTCTACACGCGGCCGGACGAGCCGCCACCGATCATCGTCGGGGCCGCGGGCCCGCAGGCCGCAGAGCTCGCCGGCCGGATCGGCGACGGGCTCATCAACTTCTCGGCCGATCCATCCGTGGTCGAGGCGTTCGAGCAGGCCGGCAACCGCGACCGGCGCCCGGCAGTGAACGGAGGCCGGCGGCCGCGGTACCTCCAGGTGAACGTCTGCTGGGCGGAAGACGAGGCCGAGGCCCGGCGAACGGCGGCGCGCCTCTGCCCCACGGTGGCGCTGAAGGGAAACCTGAACGTGGAGCTGCCGACGACGAGCCACTTCGAGCAGGCGATCGGCATGGTGGACGAGGACGCCGTCGCCGAGGTCATCACGTGCGGTCCGGATGCCGAGCGGCATCTCGCGAAGATCCGAGCCGGCTACGAAGCGGGCTACGACCACATCCACGTCTACCAGGTGGGCTCGGATCAGGAAGGCTTCTTCCGCTTCTACGAGCGCGAGATCCTGCCGCAGCTCGCCCGCGAGACGACGCTCGTCCGGCACTGACGAGCGCTGAGAGGAGGAGCAAGGCCCGATGTCCGAACCGCTGAGCCCACCGCCGCTGCGCGACTACCGACCGGAGTACATCCCGGCCTACATCTCGAACGGCCTCGTCGGCCTGCGCGCGCCGCGCATCCCGTTCCATCGCGGTGTGGCGATCGTCAACGGCTTCGCCGGGATCGACGTCAACGATGGCGTCGAGGGCTTCGCCCGCGTGCCCTTCCCGCTCGGCGCCGACATCGAGCTCGATGGCGTGTGGCTGACGAATGCGACCCATCTCGTCCGGTTCGTCGAGCAGCGATACGACTTCGGCCGGGCCGAGCTGACCACCGAGCTCGAGTTCCGCGTCCACGACATCACGGCCCGGATCGAGGTCCTGCAGCTCTGCAGCCACACCCAGCCGACGGTGGTCGCCATGGAGCTCCGCGTGGCCGTCGATGCGGCCGCGGACATCGCGCTGTCGGCCGGGATCGACCCGACCGGTGTCTCCGGCTCACCGACCTACGCGGACAGCCCCGTCGGGCGGGAGACGCCGACACCACCGGACGCCCTGCTGATCTGGACGAGCCCCGGCGACATCGCCAGGTGCGGGATCGCGTACCGCACCGAGCTGCTCGGAGCGACGGACGCCCAGCGATCGGCGATCCGCTTCGACCAGGGCGGCATGATGGCGACGAGCTACCGCTTCCGGGCGCGACGAGCCCGCTCGTATCGGCTCCGGCTCACGACGTCGCTCGTCCCCGAGCTCGCCCACCCTCACCCGGGTGATCAGGCCTCGTCGCTCCTCGCCGGCGCGACGCGGATCGGCTGGGATCGGATGCGCGAGGACCATGAGGCCGCATGGGCCGAGATGTGGCGAGCGCGGATCGAGCTCGGCGGCGCGGACCGCCGCTGGCAGGCGATCACCGATGCCAGCCTCTTCTACCTCCTCACCTCGGTCCATCCCGCCTCGATCGCGAGCACCTCCCTGTTCGGCCTCGCGTACTGGCCGAACTATCACTACTACCGCGGCCACGTGATGTGGGACATCGAGACGTTCGCCCTGCCGCCACTCCTCCTCACGGAGCCCGCGGCCGCGCGAAGCATCCTCGACTACCGGCTCCGGCACCTCGACGCGGCGATCGCGAACGCCCGCACGAACGGCCATGCCGGCGCGCTGTACCCGTGGGAGAGCTGCCCGCTCCACGGCGAGGAGTGCACGCCCGGTGCGACCGCTCCCACGAAGGGCCACGCCACGATCGACGTAGCGCTCGCCTTCGCCCAGTACGTCCATGCGACCGGCGACGTGGACTACCTGCGGCGGTCGGCGTGGCCGGTGATCCAGGCGGTCGCCGAATGGGTCGAGAGCCGCGTCGCCGCGTCTCCCCGGGGCTACGAGATCCGCGACGTGACCGGCCCGGCCGAGACCGAGCCGACGGTCGACAACAACGCCTTCGTGAACATGGCGGCGGCCCAATTGCTTCGGGAGGCCACGGCGTTCTCGGACCAGCTCGGCATTCCGCCGCATCGGCGCTGGTCGGCGATCGCCGACGGCCTGGTCGTGCCTCGCTCGACCCGCGGCGTGCTGGCCAACCACGACGGCTATCGGCTGAACGAGGAGCAGGGCGGGACGCCCGAGGCGGCGGCCGGGATCTTTCCGGTCGGGTACCCGGTCGAGCCGGACGTCGAACGCCGGACGTTCCGGTTCGCGGCGAACGAGCAGGCACCGAGCTACGTCGGAACGCCGATGCTGTCGGCGTTCCTCGCGTACTACGCCGCCCGAGCCGGCGACCGCGCCCGCTCCGCGGAGCTCCTCGAGTCGGGCTACGAGACGTTCATCAACGAGCCGTGGATGGAGATCGACGAGTTCCCGCGGAACCAGCCCGACAAGCCGCGGTGCGGGCCGATGTTCGCCAACATCGGCGGGTTCCTGACCACGCTCCTCTACGGTTATCCCGGGCTCCGGCTCGGTGCGGGCGATCCGCAGACCTGGTGCGAGCGATCTGTCGTCCTGCCCGACGGCTGGCGCTCGATCCACGTGGAGCGACTCCGCGTCCGGGGCGACGAGATGAGCCTCACCGCGGAGGACGGACAGCCGTCGGCGGTCCTCGACGGGCATCGCCTTCGCCGCGTGTCCTGACCGGCACGGCGCCTCTCGGGCGCGGACCGGGCTCGCCCGACGGTTCGGCATCCCAGCGCGCTCGGCCACGAGTGGTTGCGCGTCGTCCGGTGGTGTGCAATTGTCGCGGTGGACCCGCCGCCAAGACAGGAACACCCGTCACCGATGTCCGTCCCGATGGAGGAAGTGCTCGCGCTCTGGCGTGAGGGCGAGCGCATCCTGGAGCAGCTGCCGCAGGACGCGCCGGACCGCCCGCTGGTCGAGGCGGAGGTGGTGTCGCTTCGCGACCTCTACCACCGGCTCACGTCGACGATCGAGTCGAGCGGGATCGCCCTCGAGACGTCGCAGTCGCGGATCGAGTCCTCGCGGTCGACGCTCGAGCGGGCGAAGCTGCGGCTGGGGTAGCCCCCGCCCCTCGTCACGTTCAGGGCCCCGCGACACCCGCGACGCGGCCCGCCGTCGCCCTTCCGCTGAGATGCCGCTGCAACGCGCACGCCGGATCGCGCCGGCTCCCACCGAGGAACGCCCACCGCACACTCGCCGTGGCTCGCCGTCGACTCGATCGACGATCGGGACCTCGGCCGGGTCTCCCAGAAGGGATCAGGCCGCACCGTCGGGGGACGGGATCGACGCCGGATACCGGTCGAAGATCCCGTCCCCGATTCGATCAGGCGCGGGCTGTCGTGGCGGGAAGGGCCATCTCCGCGGCGAGCATCGACTCGTCTGTCGGCCTCGCCTCAGGCGTTCGCGTCCACCACGCCGTCGCGCGCGAGGGAGCTCGTCGCGTCGACGCCGGCGTCCTCGTCCACGCCGATCCCGAGCCGGTACACGAGCTCCCCGCCGAGCCAGGCCGTGATCAGCGCCACGCCCGCGCCGAGCACGCCGAGGATCGCCGGAAGGGTGTCCGGCAGGTACGCCGGCGTGGACCATCGGGTCGCCAGGCTCGCCCCGAACAGCACCATCACGACGATGTTGCCGATGCCGTGCGCCGCCCCGACACGCTTCGCCCGCGTCCCCGCCGGGATCTTCGTCCAGTCGAGGAGGCCGAAGATCGCTGCCGCCAATCCACCGATCAGGCCGGCGACCAGCCCCCAGAACGAGAACATCGCGAGGTCCGGGTTGTCGAGGAACACGTAGAGCACGTCGAATACGACCGCTGTGGACAACAATCCCAGCGGAAACACGATCAACATCGGATGCACGGGATGCCCCAGCACCTTGAGTCGGCTCTCCATCGTCCTGCTCCCACAACCGTGGCGTGCCGTCTCGCCGCCTCGGACGCGGCAGGGCCACCGTTCCGTGAGTCTCCATCCCCTCTGCGCCGGCCTCACGGTCGCCTGGCGTCCTGCCTTGCAACAGCCGATCAAGCGATGTCGTCCCGAATTGACGACACACGAGCACGTGTCCGGCGACGGCGCCCCTCGCTCCGCGAGGATCAGCCCGATGGATGAGCCACCCGTCGGCGTGCCCGCAGTCCGGAGCCCCTGAGTGCGGAACTGGGCCGGCAATCACGTCTACGAGGCGGCTCGCGTCCGCGAGCCGGGGTCCGTGGCGGAGCTCGAGGCGATGGTCCGTGAAGGCGGGCGGGTGCGCGCGCTCGGGACGCGCCACGCGTTCAACGACCTCGTCGACACGCCTGGCGACCTGCTCTCGCTCCGGCGTTTGCCGCGTCGGTTCGAGCTGGACGCCGAGCGACGGCAGCTCACCATCGACGGCGGCGCCACGTACGGCGACATCGGCGGTGCCCTGGATGACGCCGGCTGGGCGCTCCACAACCTCGCGTCGCTGCCCCACATCTCGGTCGCCGGCGCCTGCGCGACCGCGACCCATGGCTCCGGCGTTCGGAATCGCAGCCTCGCGTCGGCCGCGGTTGGCGTCGAGCTCGTCCGTTCCGATGGCGAGATCGAACGGGTCGCTGACGGCGACGACCGGCTGCCGGGCGCGGTCGTCGGCCTGGGCGCGCTCGGCATCGTGACCGCCCTCACGCTGGCGGTCGAGCCGGCCTTCCGGATGCGCCAGGACGTGTACGAGGGCCTGCCGTTCTCGACGGCGATCGACCGACTGGACGAGATCCTGTCGAGCGCCGACGCCGTCAGCCTCTTCACGGACTGGTCGGAGCCCGCGTTCCACCAGGTGTGGGTGAAGCGCCGCGTCCAGGCCGGCGATGAGGATCGCGACGCGGTCGACCTTCGGCCGGCCGCACTCGCGGAGACGACGCCCGCCACCACCGAGCGGCACCCGATCCGGGGCATGTCGGCCGTCTCGTGCACGCCGCAGCTGGGCGTCGTGGGGCCGTGGCACGAGCGGCTCCCGCACTTCCGGCTGGACCATCAGCCGAGCGCCGGCGACGAGCTCCAGAGCGAGTTCATCGTTCGTCGGGAGGACGGGCCGGCGGCCCTCCAGGCCCTCATCGCGCTCCATCGCGACCTCGCCCCGCTCACGCTGGCCACCGAGATCCGCTCGATCGCGGCGGACGAGCAGTGGCTCAGCCCGGCGTTCGGCCGCGACTCGATCGCGTTCCACTTCACCTGGCGGCCGGACTGGCCGACCGTGCGGGATGTCCTTCCGGCAATCGAGCAGCGCCTCCAGCCGTTCGAGCTCCGGCCGCACTGGGGCAAGCTCTTCACCGTGCGACCGGAGCGCGTCCGCGACGCCTATCCGAAGCGCGCCGCGTTCGTGGAGCTCGCCCGCTCGCTGGACCCGGAGCGACGGTTCAGCAACGCCTTCCTGGACACGTACGTCTTCGGCGAGGGCTGAAGCCCGTTCGCGGCGCGGCGCCGGCTCGCCGGGGCCGCCCCTCCTCCCGGGACCCCTCAACCCCGCGCCTGGGCCGGGGTCACGCCGCCTCGACGTCCACGTCGACGGCGTACGGCGGGATCCCCGTCAACGCCGTCGCGCGGGCCAGGTCCTCGTACAGGAAGGAGACGGGCCGCCGCTCGCGCTGGAGGTCGACCAGTCCGACCGTGTTGATCCTGCCGTTCGCCTCGCGGAGGCAGGTGTCCCAGTCGACCTGGTCCGTGAGGCTGTACCAGCAGTAGCCGACGACCGGGATGCCGTCGTCGACGAGCGCCACCGCCTCGTTCCAGGTCTGGCGGAGCCAGTCCGTCGCAATCTCCGTCCGCATGTTCGTCTCGGCAAGCATCATCGGCAGGCCGTAGCGCTCGTGGAACAGCCGGGCAACGGCGCCGAAGCCGCGGCGCTCATCCTGCGGCTCGTCGCCCGCCGGCGTGACCAGCCGCTCATTGAGCTGGTAGTAGTCGAGACCGACGATGGCCCCCTCCGTCGAGCCGTGACCGAGGAACCAGTCGAGCCGTGAGCGGTGCAGCCCGTTGTCGAGGAGCCACGCGATCATCCTCGGGGACGGCGTTCGGCCGTAGGTGAGGTCGAAGCCGAGGAAGCCGCGGTCCTGGAGGTGCTCGGCGAGCGCGACCGCGCGCGGCTCGCTCGGCCGGAACGACTCGCAGGCGTCGCTCTGGAGGAACACCGCGTCGGGCTGCACCTCCCGGACGATCTCGGTGGCGCGGATCGCGCAGGTCACGACGTTGGCAAGCGCCGCGACGAACGCGGCGTCGCTCCGGGCCTGCTCGTTCCACCAGCCCTTGTGGGCCGAGAACAGGGCGGTGATCGACGGTTCGTTGACCGGCGTGTACCAGCGGACCCACGGATAGCGCTCGACGAAGGCCCGGACGTACGCCTCGTATCGATCCGGCAGCCGCGGGTCGCCGATCCCGGCGAGATCGTCGGGGACCCCGAAATGGAGGAGGTCGACGATCGGCTCGATCGGTCGGTCGCGGAGCGCCGCCATCGCCCCATCGGTCCAGGCCCAATCGAAGCGGTTCGGGTCCGCGGCGACGATGTGGAACGGCACGCCGTACCGGAGGTGGGTGATCCCGAGGGCGACGACGAGGTCCAGATCCTGCTCGACCCGGTTCCAGTGGTCCGTCAGGAGGAGCTCATCGCGGCGAACGCCGCCCTGGATGATCGGCGCCGAGCACTCGAGCCCGGTGGCGACGACGAACGGCATGGCATGACCCTCCGTTGCGCCACCCGTGACGGAGAGCGACGACGGGCCGAATGCTGGGTGGCGGATCGATGGCCGTCGATGACCCGTTCGGGCCAGCGGAACCCCCAACTCGCGGCGCCCTGGCGGTGCCGCGAAGGCCCGTGCAATGACCCTGCAACGGTTCGCACGGGGCCGGCGCAGGTGGGGAGAACGGGTGGCCCGCGACGATCCGCTCACGGGCCCCCTTGACCGTCAGCCCCTGGAGGAACTGTGTCCCGAGATCTCGTCTGCTTTTCCCATCTGCGTTGGGATTTCGTCTACCAGCGTCCCAACCACCTGATGGCCAGGGCAGCACAGGATCGACGGGTCTTCTTCGTCGAGGAGCCCCTCTCCGAAGCCGTCCCGGAACCGCGTCTCCGGATGGCGCGCCGTGGCCGCGTGACGGTCGTCACGCCGGTCGTCCCGGAAGGCCTGGGCGAGGAGCAGACGCGCGACCTCGTCCGGGGTCTCGTCGACGACCTGCTCCGGACGGAGCACATCGTTCGGCCAATCCTCTGGTTCTACACGCCGATGGCGTTGCCATGGACGCGCCACCTCGCGGCCCGGGCCGGTGCCGTCGTCTACGACTCGATGGACTTCCTCGCCGGCTTCCTCGGGGCGCCGCCAGAGCTGCTCCAGCTCGAGCGCGAGCTGCTCGACCGGGCGGATCTCGTGTTCTGCGGCGGGGCGAGCCTCCATCAGCGGATGCGGACGCTGCACGCAGACAGTCACTGCTTCCCCAGCAGCGTGGACGTCGCCCACTTCCGAACGGCCCGCCAAGGTCGCCCCGAGCCGGCGGACCTCGCCCCGATCGCCCGACCGCGGCTCGGCTACGCCGGTGTGATCGACGAGCGCGTCGACCTCGAGCTCATCGATGGCGTCGCGACGGCTCGCCCCGAGGTCGAGATCGTGCTCGTGGGACCGGTCACGAAGATCGATCCGGCGACAATCCCGAATCACCCCAACATCCATCTCCTCGGCCTGAAGCCGTACGACGAGCTGCCTGCCTATCTGGGCGGCTGGGACGTCGGCTGGATGCCGTTCGCCCGGAACGACGCCACCCGCTATATCAGCCCGACAAAGACGCCGGAGTACCTCGCCGCGGGCCTGCCCGTCGTCTCCACGTCGATCCACGACGTCGTGGACCCGTACGCGCGGAACGGCCTCGTCGCGATCGCCGACACGGTCCAGGACACCGTGGCCGCGGTGGACGCAGCCCTCGCCGGCGCGGTCCCGGAGCTCCGCGCGGTCGACGCGTTCCTCTCGCGCCGATCCTGGGATCGCACCTGGGCAGCGATGGCATCGCTGATCGACGAGCGGCTGGCTGCACCGTCCCGCGTTGCGGCGATGGTGCCGTCGCGTGGACGTCCGGCCTGGTCCGGCGTCGCGGGAGCCGGCCTCCGACGCGTCGCCACCACCAGCGCGGGCGCGTCGTCGCACACGCTCGGCACGCCGACGGACGCGCGTTCCGCGTCTGCCTCGACGCGCGGCGCGGGCGTCAATGCATCCGCTTCGACGTCCATCCGCACCGCCGTGACGACGCCGCGCGGCGCTGGGGCGGACTGACATGGGTCACGACGTCGTCGTCGTCGGCGCGGGGTTCGCCGGCAGCGTCATCGCCGAGCGGCTCGCGAGCCAGGCGGGGAAGCGCGTCCTCGTGCTGGACCGCCGGTCGCACATTGGCGGCAACGCCTATGACGAGCCCGACGAGACGGGGATCCTCGTCCATCGCTACGGGCCGCACATCTTCCACACGAACTCCGCGGAGATCTTCGACTACCTGTCGGAGTTCACGGACTGGCGACCGTACGAGCACCGCGTCCTCGCGTGCGTCCGCGGGCAGCTCGTCCCGATCCCGATCAACCGGACGACGGTGAACCGCCTGTTCGGCCTCGGCCTCCGGACCGATGCCGACGTCCAGGCGTTCTTCGACGGCCGCGCGGAGCCGGGTCCCACGCCGCGGACGTCCGAGGACGTCGTCGTGCAGGGTGTGGGGCGCGAGCTCTACGAGCTGTTCTTCCGCGGCTACACCCGGAAGCAGTGGGGCCTGGACCCGAGCCAGCTCGATTCCTCGGTCACGGCCCGCGTTCCCGCGCGGACGAACGAGGACGACCGCTACTTCACGGACAAGTTCCAGGCGATGCCGTCCGAGGGCTACACGAAGCTGTTCGAGCGGCTCCTGTCGCATCCCCGGATCGAGGTCCGGACCGGTGTCGACTTCCACGACGTCCGCGACGACCTCGACTTCGGCCAGCTGGTCTACACCGGCCCGATCGACGCGTACTTCGGCCAGCGGTTCGGGGCATTGCCCTACCGCTCACTGCGGTTCGAGTTCGAGACGCTGCCGGTGGCGCAGTACCAGCCGACCGGGACGGTGAACTACCCGGACGAGCACGTGCCCTACACGCGCATCAGCGAGTTCAAGCATCTCACCGGCCAGTCCGGCGACGCGACGACGATCGTCCGCGAGTATCCGCAGGCGACCGGCGATCCGTACTACCCGATCCCGCGGCCGGAGAACCGGGCGCTCTACGAGCGGTATCTCGGGCTCGCGGCCGCGACGCCGGACGTCCATTTCGTCGGCCGGCTGGGGACGTACAAGTACTACAACATGGATCAGGTCGTCGGGCAGGCCCTCGCCTGGTTCCGAAAGGTCGGCGGCGCCCAGCGGACCGCCGCCTGAGTCGCGGTCGTGTCCGCGCCGCGCGCCTGCCCCGTGCCCGCCGTCTGGGCCGGCCCGGAGTGCTCGTTCCTTGCGGTCGGTGACCGGGTCTGCGACCAGCTCAGCCTGACCGGCCACGACCGCCGTCTCGACGACATCGATCAGCTGGCCTCGCTCGGCATCAGCGCGGTGCGCTATCCGATCCTCTGGGGTCGTGACCGCGGCACCGGCGAGGCGACGGACTGGGCGTGGGCTGCCGAGCGGCTCGAACGGCTGGCGGCCGTCGGTGTGGAGCCGGTCGTCGCCCTGCTCCACCACGGGTTCGGGCCCGCCGGCGCCGATCCGTTCGACCCCGAGTGGCCGGAGGCGTTCGGTCGCTTTGCCGGGGAGGTCGCCGCGCGGTTTCCGGCGGTCCGGACGTTCCTGCCGATCAACGAGCCGCTCACGACGGCCCGGTTCGGTGGGCTCTACGGATGGTGGCCGCCGTACGCCCGCGACCGCTCGGCGTTCGCCCGGCTCGTCCTGGCCCAGGCCCTCGGCTGGCTCCATGCCGTCCGAGCCATCCGCTCCACGCGGCCGGACGCCCGTTTCGTGATCAACGAGGACGTCGGGCGCACGTTCGGCACGGAGACGCTCCAGCCGACGATTGACCTCCACAACGAGCGTCGCTGGCTCACCTTCGACCTGTTGACCGGCCGAGTCGTGCCGGGCCACCCGTTCTGGTCTGCGCTCGCCGTGGACCGCCGGGCGCGAGCCGCTCTGGACCGCCTCCAGAACGAGGCCGAGCCGCCGGACATCCTCGGCGTGGACCACTACGTGACGAGCGACCGGTTTCTCGACGACCGAATCGAGCGCTATCCCGCCTCGCGGCACGCCGAGGACGGGGGCATGCGGTACGCCGACGTCGAGCTGGTCCGGGTCGCCGGCTACCCCGTCGACGGCTTCGAGCGGGCGCTCGCCGACACGTGGGAGCGCTACCGCCGGCCCGTCGCCCTGACGGAGGTCCAGCTCGCCGGCGAGCCCCGCGACCAGGTCGGCTGGTGGCTCGAGGCCTGGGCAGAGGCGACCGCGGCCGCGGCATCCGGAATCCCCGTCGCGGCCGTGACCGCGTGGTCGGCGTTCGGTGCCTTCGACTGGTCGTCCGTCCTGCGCGACCCGCGCGGAACCTACGAGGCGGGCGCCTTCGCGCTGGACGCGAACGGCGAGCCACAGCCGACCGAGCTCGCGAACGCGGTCCGCGCGACGGCCGACGCGGCTCGCGGCGGCCTGGCCACCACCGCGCCGCCGCATCGGAGCATCCCCGTGGGGTGGTGGCGACGGCAGGATCGGGCGTTGTTCGACCCGGCCGCGAGCGAGGGGTCGCCGAAGCGCGCCGCCTGAGGATCCGAGGGTCGCCCGGGGGCGACCTCCGCGCCTACCGTCGGCGACGCGCCGCCAGCATGAGCCCGCCCAGGGCAACGACGATCCCGAGCCGGGCCGCGGTCGGCAACGTCTGGAGCGGGTTCAGCACGGAGAAGCGGCGACCACCGTATCCGCCGCGGATCGCGGTGACCCCGTCGACCGGCGAGTCGAGGTTGTTCGCCGCCGCCGCGCTCTTCGGCTCGTCGCTCCGGAGCATCCAGCGGTTCATCCGCGACATGACCGCCTCGTTGAGGCGCGGCGTCAACCGCTGGGCCATGTCCATCGCCCAGCCCGCGCCGCCGGCAAAGAGCTCGCGGGACGGGTGCTCCGTGGCGTGGACGATCAGGTCCGCGACGACGACCGGGTCGTAGACCGGGCCGAGTGGCCGCGGCTCCACGCCGAGCCGCGTCCGGGCGACGCGGAAGAGCGGCGTGTCGATGCTCGCGGGCTGGACCTGGGTCACCGCGATCGGCACGCCCTCCGACTCGAGCTCCATCCGGAGCGATCGAAGCAGGCCGTCGACCCCGTGCTTCGACGCCGCATACGCGGTCTGATCCGGGCTCGGGACGGACGCCTCGAGCGACGACACGACGATCACCGCGCCCGCGCCCGTCGCCCGGATCGCCGGGACGGCAGCCATCAGGCCGTACGCAACGCCGAGGAGGTTGATCTCGATGACGCGGCGGAACTCGTCGGGTCGCGTCTCCTCGAACGGAGCGAACAGGTCGACGCCCGCGACGTGGACCCAGCTGTCGATCCGGCCGAAGCGCGTCACCGTCTCGTCCGCGAGCCGCGCGACGGCGGCGGGATCCGCGACGTCCGTTGCCGTCGAGAGAACGTCGGCCGCGCCGGCCTCCATCAGCTCCCGCTCGATCGTCGCGACGTCCGTCGCATCGCGGGCCGAGATCGCGAGGGTCGCGCCGCGGGCGGCGAGCCGACGCGCCGTCTCGCGACCGATTCCGCTGGTCGCGCCGACGAGGACGACGACCTGACGCTCGAGGGGCTGGAGCTGGATCCGTGTCATGCGCTCGCCTCCGACGGCCCGCTCCTCAACGGTTCGGCTGCTGGCGCTGGTCGCCGCGATCGCCCTGGCCCTTCGGGACCTCGCGACTGGCGTGCTGCCGCCGGTCTGCCGAGAGGGACCGGCCGACGTCGACCTGGTCGGCGGTGAAGCGCCCGCGCGCGTCGCGTCGGGCATAGCGGCTGTTCGACGGCAGATCGATTCGTTCGCGCTCGGGCATCGGGAGCCTCCAGACGGGATTGCAGCGGAGCCGGCCGGACATCGCGCGAGGAGGGCGAGGTGTCCGGGCCCAGCGTCGGACGTCGCAGTTGCGGCCGCTCGGCGCCGATCGGGACGCACGTTTCGGGCTCCGAACAGCGCTCCGGGGCGCCACGCCGCTGCTGCAACCCGCGCGCAAGCGCGTTCGACGTTCGACGTGTCCAAACGCCACGTCCGACGGCGGACGCTGCGGCGGCCATACCTGTGCGGAGCGACCCCCCGATGTCCCTCAGGCGCCTCTGGCGCGACTACAGCCTCAGCATCGTCGTCGGCTCGCTGTTCCTCGGCAGCTTCGTCCTCCACATGATCTTCGGCTGGTGGCAGTACGCGGCCGACCAGGCGTCGAACGGCCAGAACCCGACGCTCTGGGGCTGGGACGGCTACGTCATCTACTTCGGGGAGTGGACGTTCCAGAACTGGCAGTCCGAATTCCTCGAGGTCCTCGTGCTCATCGTCGCAACCGCGTACCTGGTCCATCGCGGCAGCCACGAGTCGAAGGACGGCGAGGACGAGATCAAGGCAACCCTCGCCCGAATCGAGTCCCGGCTGGACGAGCTCGACGGCGGGCGGCAGCCCCAGCGGAAGGGGGCGTGAGGTGACCGAGACCCGCAACAGCATCGACGACATCTGGGGGCCGCGAACACCGCACGTCGGCACGTGGCCGGAGCGCGTCGACGAGCGGACCCACGCCCAGCCCGAACGCTGGGTCCAGTCCGTCTGCGTGCTGTGCTCCCTGGGCTGCGGAATGGACGTGGGTGTCGCGAACGGCCGGATCGTCGGCGTCCGCGGACGGGCCGAGGACCGCGTCAACCACGGCCGTCTGGGTCCGAAGGGGATGCACGGCTGGCAGGCCAATGCGAGCGGCGACCGCCTGACGATGCCGCTCGTCCGGCGCGATGGACGCCTCGTCCCGACGACCTGGGACGAGGCGATGGACCTGATTGTCCGCCGGTCCAGGGCGGACATCGAGCGGTACGGCCCCGGCTCCCATGCCTTCTACAACTCGGGCCAGCTCTTCCTCGAGGAGTACTACACGCTGGCCATCGTCGCCGACGCCGGCGTCCGGACGAACCACCTGGACGGCAACACCCGGCTCTGCACCGCGACGGCCGCGACCGCATTGATCGAGTCGTTCGGGACGGACGGCGCGCCGGGGTCCTACACGGATTTCGACGTGACCGACGCGATCTTCATGGTCGGCCACAACATGCCCTCCACCCAGACGGTGCTCTGGGCGCGGGTCCTGGACCGCCTCGACGGTCCCCGCCCGCCGAAGCTCGTGGTCGTCGACCCGCGACGGACCCAGGCGGCCCGCCGCGCCGATGTCCACCTCGCGCCGCGACCCGGCACGAACCTGCCCCTGATGAACGGGACCCTCCGAATCCTGATCGAGCGCGGCTGGATCGACTCGGACTTCATCCGCGACCACACCGTTGACTTCGAGACCCTGGTAGAGGCGACGTCGCCGTGGACGCCGGAACGGGTCGAGGCAGTCACCGCCGTCCCGGCGGACCGGCTGCTCGCGGCGGCCGAGATCCTCGGCACCTCGCGGACCCTCGTCTCGACGTGCCTCCAGGGCGTATACCAATCGCTCCAGGCGACCGCGACCGCGGTGCAGGTGAACAACCTCCACCTCATCCGGGGCCTGATCGGCAAGCCCGGCGCGACCGTCTTCCAGATGAACGGCCAGCCGACCGCCCAGAACACGCGCGAATGCGGGGCGAACGGCGAGTTCATCGCCTTCCGCAACTGGCAGAACCCGGAGCATCTGCGGCAGACGGCCGAGGTGTGGAACGTCGAGGCGTCGCGCCTGCCGAGCTGGACGCCGCCGACCCACGCGATGCAGATCTTCCATCTGGCGGAGACCGGCTCGATCCGCCTCCTCTGGATCATGGCGACGAACCCCGCGGTCTCGCTGCCGGAGCTCGCCCGGATCCGCCACACCCTCTCGAAGGACGAGCTCTTCGTCATCGTCTCGGACGCGTTCCTCACGGAGACGGCTCAGCTCGCGGACGTCGTCCTGCCGGCCGCGATCTGGGGCGAGAAGACCGGCTGCACGACGAATGCCGACCGGACCGTCCACCGCTCGGAGCAGGCGATCGAACCGCCGGGCGAGGCGCGGTCGGACCTCGACATTCTGATCGACTACGCCCGACGGATGGACTTCCGGGACAAGGATGGCGGCCCGCTCGTGAAGTGGACCGACGCCGCCGGCGCGTTCGAGTCGTGGCGGCAGTGCAGCGAAGGCCGGCCGTGCGACTACTCGGGGATGAGCCACGAGCTGCTGCGCCTCCACGGCCCGATCCAGTGGCCGTGCAACGCGAAGTACCCGCTCGGCAAGGAGCGGCAGTACGAGGACGGCGTCTTCAACACCTCCGCCGAGTACTGCGAGACCTATGGCCACGACCTCGCGACCGGCGCCGCCATCGATGCCGAGCAATACGCGGCGCGGGATCCGAAGGGCCGGGCCGTCATCAAGGGCGCGGAATACTTCCCGCCGCCGGAGGAGCCCGACGCCGCATACCCGCTGCTCCTGACGACCGGCCGCGTCGTCCATCACTTCCACACCAGGACGAAGACGGGCCGCTCGCCGGAGCTGAACGCCGCGGCGCCGCGCGCCTTCGTGGAGATGGCCAGGGCCGACGCGGAACGGCTCGGGATCGTGGACGGCGAGCTCGTCGAGGTCCGCTCGCGGCGCGGCCACGTCGTCGTCCCCGCGCATCTCACCGGCGTGGAGCCGGGCGTGGTCTTCATCCCGTTCCACTACGGCGACGAGGGCGACGAGTCCGGCACCCCGCCGACCGCCGCGAACCGGCTCACGATGAGTGGCTGGGATCCGGTGAGCAAGCAACCGCACTTCAAGTACGCCGCCGTCTCGATCCGACCGGTCGCGCCCGTCGGTGATCGGGCGCGCGCCGCCGGGCCGACGGCCCTGGCGGGTTCCCGAACGGGTCGGATCCGCGGCCGGACCGGCCTGCCGGACGAGGTCCGGGAGCCTGTCGCTCCCGGGGAGAAGCAGCGATGAACCCTTCGGACCGCAGAACCTCCGCGCCGGCGAGCATCGCCGCTCCGTCTCGCTCCGCCGAGCCGCGGCCGGACATCCCATCGGGCGCGAAGACGCAGGTCGCCCACTACCTCGGGGTGGTCGCCGCGACCGAGGAGCAGCTCCGCGACGCGCTCGTCCTCGTCGCCGAACGACACGAGCGCAACTACGAGATCGCCCGCGGGGCAACGGTGCTCGCCGTCTGGTCGGCAGAGCATCTGGAGAGCCTCGCCCCGCTCGGCGAGCGGTACGGTCGGCTGCCGAGCGAATCGGCCGAGCTGCTGCGGGCGTCGCTGCTCAGCGGCGCGCGCGTCGGCGTCGTCGGCGAGCTCGCCGACATCGTCGACCTTGCCGCACTCGTCCAGAAGGCCGAGCTGACGTGGACGATCCTCCTCCAGGGCGGCCGTGAGCTCGGCGACAACGATCTCGTCGACGTTGCGTCCCGCGCGCTCGACCACAGCAAGCGGCAGCTCGCCTGGCTCCGGACGACCGTCAAGCACGAGGCGCCGGACGCGATCGCGGTGGTTCCGGACTGGTCCGGGCAGCTGGCCGCTTCCCTGCCGAAGCGGCCGGAGGCGATCGCCTCGATCCCGGACGTCGCGTGGGGCCCGCTCGTGGCCGGCGGACTGATCCTCCTCGTCGGGCTGATCGGCGTCGCGGTCGGGAAGCCGTGGCTGCTGCCGAGCCTGGGCCCGTCGGCGTTCCTCGTCGCGCTGAGCCCGGCGCACCCGACCGCTCGGGCGTGGAACACGCTCATCGGCCATCTCATCGGGATCCTCGCCGGCTTCGCCGGCATCGCGATCGCCGGCGCGGCCGCGGCGCCGTCGCCGATCCTCCAGGGCGAGCTGCCCCTCGCGCGCGTCGTGGCAGCGACGATCGCGGTCGTCCTCACCCTGCTGCTGTCCTCGCTCGCGCGCGCCAATCACCCGCCGGCCGCGGCGACGACACTGCTCGTCGCGCTCGGCGCCGCGGCAACCGCCGACAAGGCGCTGAGCCTGTTCGCCGGGGTCGTGGTCATCGCGGTCGCGGGCGAGGTGCTCCGGCGCGTCCGCCTGGAGCGTCGGTCCCCGGCGGAGCGGATGGCGCCGCGCCGTTCGCTCGCGTGGTCGCGGATCCACAGCGGCGGGGCGTCGCGAGGTCAGACGCCGCTCGCGCTTCGTCCGCGAACCGATCGGAGCTGACCGGGCGAACGCGCCCGGACTCCTCGCGGCTCGGGCCACCCGCCCCGTGACCCGAGCGCCGACCCGCCCGTGGGTTGGCGACTCTGCAACGCCGGAGTTACGCCGACCGCGAAGGCGCTGTGCCGGGTGCACCCGCCGGCCGCCGACGATTCACGCTGATCGGAGAGTGGTCGCCGGCACGGCGGCATAGAGGAGTCCCGATGCAGAAGCCCAGCCTGCTGGTCGTGGAGGACGAGCCCGGATTCGCCCGGCTCATCACCCTGTCCCTCGCACGCGAAGGCTTCGAGGTCCACACCGCGGCGAATGGCGAGGACGCGCTCGACGTCGCCGCCGAGATCCATCCCGACGCGGTCGTGCTCGATCTCGGGCTGCCGGGGATGGACGGACTCGAGGTCCTCAGCGAGCTTCGCGAGCGGACGAACATGCCGGTCGTCGTCGTGACCGGCGCCCGAACCACCGAATCGGTGAAGCGCGGCCTCGACCGCGGCGCCGACGACTACCTGACGAAGCCGTTCGCGCCGAGCGAGCTCGCTGCCCGCGTCCGGGCGGTTCTCCGCCGCCGTCACCGGTCGCGTCGGAGCGCCTACCGCGTCGGCGCGTGTCTCGTCGACCTCGACGCGCGGACGATCACCCCCGTCGACGATTCGGTCCCGCCGTCCGTCGGCCGTTCGATCGGCCGGGGCGGCTGGCGCCTGCTCGAGGCGTTCCTCGTCAACGAGGGTCGAATCCTGTATCGCGACGAGCTCCTGGACGCAGCGTTCGGGCCCGACTACCGCGGCGACAGCGGCTACCTCCAGGAGCAGGTCCGACGCCTGCGTCGTGGCCTCGGAATCCCGCCGTGGAGCGAGGGTCCGATCCGGACGGTGCACGGCGTGGGCTACGCCTATGACTCCGCGAACGAGATCCCGGTGGGGCGACCGCGGCGGCCACGCGACAGCCGGGACGGATCCGACCCCTCGAACCCGACCGACGGCACCGACGGCAGCGACGGCGCCGACCTCGCGCGCGACGATGCGGCGCGGACCGGCACGGAGGCCATGGCGGGCTCCGCACACGTCGCTCCGGGAGAGGAAGCCATCGACGGCGGGAGGCCCGCCCCGGTCGGCGGCGGCTGATGGTCGCCCGAGCCACCGACAACGCTGGCGAACGGGCATCCAGTCTCGAGCTCCTGGCCCGTCTCGCGCTGGAGGCGCTGCCTGTCGGCGTCCTCGTCGACAGCGAGGACGGCCTGTGGGCAAACCACGAGCTGCATCACATCTGGCGGCGCGCGGAGACCGAGCCGCTCGACCGTGCCACCGTCGCCCGCAGCCTCACGCCGCTCGCCGACCCGCGACGCGCGAGCGTCACGACGGACCAGCCGGTCGGAGCGGACGACGAGCCGCGGCACCCGCTCGTCGGCGAGGCGGGCTTCACGATCATGCCCGGCCGCTATCGCCTGGACCGAGGCGACGGCACGACCGGCGTCGTTCGCGCCGAGAGCCGGCTGCTCGTCGACAGTGATGGGCGGCCCATCGGAACGATCGCGCTCCTGACGGACGAGACGGGCATCCACGACGCCGAGCGGCTGCGTGATGCGTTTCTCGGGATCCTCGGCCATGAGCTCCGCACGCCGATCACCTCCATCGTCGGCGGATCCGAACTCCTCCAGAACGACGGCCTCGACCCGGAGATCCGGCGCGAGGTCGCTGCGTCGCTCTCCGACGAGGCTGACCGCCTGAACCGCCTCGTCGACCAGCTGATCCGCCTGGCAACGCTCGAGCGACGCGGGTCGGTCGCGGAGCCGGTCCACCTCGTCCACGCGGCTCGCCGCGCGGCGCAGCGCGAACGCACCCGCTTTCCCCGGCTGCGCATCGAGGTCGTCTCTGACGGCCGCGTCCCGCCGGCGGCGGGGGACGAGGGATTCATCGGTGAAGTGCTGACGATCCTGCTCGACAACGCGGCGAAGTACGCCGGGACCGCGGGCCACGTGACGCTCGTCGTCTCGGGGTCGGAGACGGTCGCCGAGGTCCACGTCCTCGACGAGGGGCCGGGCGTCCCGGCGAGTGCCGGCGACATCTTCGGGCTGTTCCAGCGCGGCGTGGCCGACGAGGCCGCGGAACGCCACGGCACCGGGATCGGCCTGTTCGTTGCGCGGGCGATCGTCGAGATGATGGGCGGTCGCATCTGGGCGGCGAACCGGCCCGACGGCGGTGCCGACGTCGCCTTCCAGCTGCCGGTCGCCGACGGCTGAGCCGGACGGCCGGGTCCCTCCCCCGGCACCGCCGCCGGGCCCCGTCCCCGCCCGGTCCCCGTCCCGGCTCGGACCGGGCTCGCGGTCCCGAGCGGGTTTCACGCCTCCCACGCGTTTCGCCTTGGCACACCGGTGTTAGGAGCGGTCGAGCGCTCCCGGGATTCTCACAGTGCCGCTCTCCAACGCTTCGAATCTCGGGTGCCCAGAGCCCGACGTGGAGGAGAGCGAATGACCCGGCCCATCCCGCAGCGCAGTGCAGCCATGCTCGCTTCGCTGCTCGTCGTCGCGATCCTCGGCGGCTGCAATCCGGCGCGGAACAACAGCAACACCGCGAACGGCGCGGGAGCCGCGGCCTCCGCCGGAGCCGGAGCCGGTGCAGGCGCAGGAGCGTCCGGTGGCACGACGGCATCGACGGCACCGGGCGGATCAACCGGTACGGCGGCGGGATCCGGCGGCACCGCCCTCCACGCAACCGGCGCGCTGTCCGTGATGGCGTTCGGCTACGAGACCGGTGACGAGATCGCCAAGACCCGCGTCAACCTGTTCAAGAAGGCAAACCCGGACGTCAAGCTGACGTTCGACGAAGGCGGCTTCGACGAGCAGGCGTTCCTCTCCAGCGTCGCCTCCGGCGACGCGCCGGACCTTGTCTATCTGGATCGGACGAAGGTCGGCACGTACGCCGCCCGCGGCGCGATCCAGCCCATGACCGATTGCGTCGCTCAGGCCGGGATCGACATGCAGGGCTTTCGTCCGTCGGCCGCCGCCCAGTCGACCCTGAACGGCACCGTCTTCGCGATCCCGGAGTTCTTCAACACCCGGCTGATGATCGTCAACGAGACGGCCGTGAAGGACGCCGGCCTCACGCTCGACCAGCTGAAGACGAGCGACTGGACGGCGCTGCTCCAGGCGAACCAGGCGATGACGAAGAAGTCGGGCACGAAGCTGACGCGCATCGGCTTCGATCCCAAGGTGCCGGATTTCCTCCCGCTCTGGGCGAAGGCCAACGGCGTCTCGATGATGTCCGACGACGGCAAGGAGTCCCTGCTCGACGACCCGAAGATCGCCGAGGCGCTGACGTTCGCGAAGCAGCTCTACGACGCGGACGGCGGCAAGGCCGCGGTCGATTCGTTCTCGCAGAGCTGGGACTTCTTCGGCGCGAAGAACCAGTACGCGAAGGACCAGCTCGGCGCGATGCCGATGGAGCAGTGGTACATCAACGTCCTCGCCGAGAACTCGCCGGACGCAACCGTCGCCTTCCAGCCGTTCCTCGCCCGCGACGGCACGCCGCTCACGTTCGCGGACGGCAACGCCTGGGCGATCCCGAAGGGCGCGAAGAACCCGACCGCCGCCTGCGCGTTCGTCGCGACGATGACGAGCACCGACACGTGGGTCGCGGCCGCCCAGGCTCGGGCCGACGCCCGGGCGAAGGACAAGAAGCCCTACACGGGAACGTTCACCGGCAACATCGCGGCCGATCAGAAGATCTTCGGGTCGATCTACAAGCCGAGCGGAAACCAGGCGTTCGATGACGGGGTTCGGACCGTCCTCGACCTCCAGGAGCACGCGTTCGCACTGCCCGCCTCGCCGGCCGCGGCGGAGTTCGACAAGGCGTGGCGCGATGCGGTCGATCGAACCCTCAAGGAGGGTGTCGATCCGACGCAGTCCCTCGCCGAGGCGGACCAGGACGCCCAGAACGCGCTCGACCAGGCCGCCCAGCCCTGATGTCCATCCAGCAGGCAGCCCGGACGCGACTCGGCGTCGTCGCGGCCGGTCGGTCGCCCGGCGCGGCGCGCGGTGAGGGCCGCTGGATCCTGTTCTTCCTCGCGCCGTGGCTCATCGGGTTCGTCGTGTTCACGGCCGGGCCGATGGTCGCGAGCCTCGTGCTGTCGCTGACCCGCTACGACGTGATCAACGCACCGACGTTCATCGGGCTCGCCAACTACGAGCGACTGCTGACCGACCGTTCCGCGGCCCTGGCCCTCGGCAACTCGGTCTTCTTCACCGCGCTCCACGTGCCGTTGATGATGATCGTGTCGCTCGGGCTGGCGCTCCTCCTCTCCCGGGTCGGCGGCCGGTCGGCAGGGATCTTCCGGACGATCTTCTATCTGCCCGCGATCACGCCGCCGGTCGCCGTCGGGATCCTGTTCCTGCTCCTCCTCAACCCGCAGGTCGGGCTGCTCGGCAAGGCGCTGGGCGCCGTCGGGATCCAGAGCCCGTCGTTCACCACGGATCCGGGCTGGATCAAGCCCGGGATCGTCCTGATGAGCCTGTGGAGCCTCGGCACGACCGTCGTGATCTACCTGGCTGCGCTCAAGAACGTGCCCGTGACGCTCTACGAGGCGGCCGACATCGACGGGGCCGGCGCGTGGGCCCGCTTCCGGAACGTGACCCTGCCGATGATCAGCTCCACCCTGTTCTTCACCCTGATCGTCAACCTCATCGCGTCGCTCCAGATCTTCGCCGAGGTCTGGACGATGTACTTCGGCAACCAGGGCGGCGGCGCGGGCGAGCGGGCCGCGCTGTTCTACGTGATCTACCTGTTCCAGCAGGCCTTCCAGTTCCTGCACATGGGCTACGCGTCGGCGATGGCCTGGCTGCTGTTCGTCGTGATCCTGGGGCTGACTGCGATCCAGGTCGTCCTGTCGCGGCGGTGGGTCTACTACGAGGGCGGCCGCTGATGGCGACCCAGCCCCGTCAGCTCAGCGTCTCCGCGGCGGCCGCCGCCCAGGCCGCGACGGCGCGTCGCCTCCGCGAGCGGGGATGGCTCGTCCGTCGGGCGATCACCATCGCCCTGCTCCTCGGTGCCTCCGTCCTGTTCACGACCCCGTTCGTGTGGCTCGTCAGCGCGTCACTGAAGACGCGGTCGGCGGTCTTCGACACGAACCTCATCCCGGACCCGGCGACGATCGACAGCTACGTCCGGGTCTGGCAGGTCTCGGCCATGCCGACGTGGCTGTGGAACAGCGTGATCGTGGCCGTCCTCGCCGCGACGACGGTCGTGGTCAGCTCGGCGCTCGTCGCCTTCGGCTTCGCCTACTTCCGGTTCCGGGGCCGGAACCTCCTGTTCGGCGTCGTCCTCGCGACGATGATGCTGCCGTTCGCGGTGACGATGATCCCGCAGTTCCTCATCTGGGACTGGCTCGGCTGGACGAACACGCTCGTCCCGCTGTGGGCCGGCAACCTCTTCGGTTCGGCCTTCTACATCTTCCTGCTCCGGCAGTTCTTCCTGACGATCCCCCGCGAGCTGTTCGAGGCCGGCAAGGTCGACGGCGCGAACCCGCTCCGCCTCTTCTGGAACCTCGCCCTGCCGCTCGTTCGGCCGGCCCTGATCGTCGTGTTCGTCTTCGAGCTCAAGGCGTCATGGACGGATCTGATGAAGCCGCTGATCTTCCTGCGCGACATCGGCCAGTACACGCTGCCGATCGGGCTGAAGTCGATCCTCGACCAGTTCGGCAACGGCGGCGAGATGCGCTGGGACATCGTCCTGGCGGCGAGCGTGATCGCGACCATCCCGATGATCGTGATCTTCTTCCTGGCGCAGCGGTCGTTCATCGACGGCATCGCCACGACTGGCAGCAAGGGGTGACGGGATGACCGACGACACGCGACGTTCGAACGGAATGGATGCTGGCGTGGGCGACGGCGCCGAGGCAGGGCCGGCGTCGGCGACGGGGTCTCCATCGCCCTCATCGGCGGCCGACGCTGGCCGGCCCGTTGCCGCATCGGCGAACGCTGCGGCGCCCGGCGTGGACCTTCCCGCCGTGATCGACGGCCTGCTCGCGAGCCCCGAATGGGCGAACGAGGACCGCTCGTCCGTGTCCGTGCTCCAGACGTCGCTGCTGCGGGTCGTGGTGACGGCGCTGCACGCCGGCGCAACGCTCCACAACGACGACCCGGACGAGGCGATGACGATCCAGGCCCTGCAGGGCGAGGCGGAGATCGCGGTGAACGAATCGGGTGCGAGGCTGCCGGAGGGCGGCCTCGTCGCCGTCCCGGGCGGCGTCCCGTGGCGCCTCGCCGCGACGACGGACGCGATCGTGCTCCTGACGGTCACGCGGCCGGCCGGCGCGACGGGGGGCGCGCGGTCGAACTAGTCGCCGTGGGATCGTTCGGTGTCCGGCTCGTCGTGCTCGGCTGACAGCTCGATCCGGCCGACGTCGCGAGGCTCGCCCAGCGTGGCGGTGAGCGGTCCCGCGATCGCCTCCCGGAACAGGACCACGTTGAAGACGTCGGCGCGGTCGACGAATGCCATCGACGGGACGATCAATCCGTCGCAGATGCCGGCCTCGCGAATCCGGCGGCCAGCGTCGCGCGCGCGGTCGGGGTCGAGCCAGGCGATCGGGTCGTCCTCGTCGCCGAGTCCCGTCTGGACGGCGGGATCCCGGACGTCGAGCAGCCGGACCCCGCGCACCCGAAGCTTCACCAGGCGGCGCTGGTCGCCGCGGTCGTCGCGTGGTCCGTGGCGGGCGTATTCGGCTGCGGCCACGAGCCGGTCGCCGGCGAGATAGATCGTCGAGGTCCCCGGCGCGCTCCAGCGGTCCTCGCCGTCGTCCTCGCGGGCGAGGGCCTCGACATCGAAGGGGCGATCGGCCGGGGCGTGGCAGTAGAGGTCGCCCTCGAACGGCCGCACCGCCGCGGCGCCCGACTCGCTCAGGGCGTTCGCCATGCCGGGCTCGAACATGGCGGGACCGGCGGCAGACGGCCGCCGGTCCCGGTTCCTGCGTCGGTCGTCAGCCGTTGGTGCCCCGGGTCGAGGTCTCGTCGTCCAGCGTCCCGATGCCGCTGTCCATGTCCGAACTCGCCCTGCCCGCCGGACCCGGAGCCGCTGCGATTGCCGCCGCTGCCCTCGGCCCCGCCGGTCATCCCGGAAGTGCTGCCGTCGCCGCCGAGCGGGCTCTGGTTGACGCCACTGCCGTAGCCCGAGCCGCTGCCGCCGGAGTCGCTCTCGCTGCCGAGATCGGAGCCGCCGACATCGCCCATGCCCGAGCCCATTCCGGAGCCCGTGCTCGCGCCGCCCGAGGTCATGTCGGGCGAGCCCATGCCGGAGCCCATGCCGGAGCCCATACCGCCGGTCCCGGTGCTGGCCGTGTCGATGTCGCCGGCGCCACCGAACGTCTCGGAGCCCTGCGACTCGCCCTGGCCCTGGCCCTGCAGCCAGTCCGAGCCCGCGCCGCGCGTCGCCGCGCTGCCGCCCATCCCGCTGTCGTCGCCGGTGCCCGAGCCGGAGCCACCGGTCTCGTTGCCGCCCTGGGCCGACTGGTCGTCCTGCATCCGGTCGTTCTGATCGGTCATGTCGTGCTCCTTCCAGCGTGGGCCCGTCGAAGCGAAGCCCGGAACCCGAGTGTCGACAGGACGCTCGGCCGGCCGCTCCATCCGGGAGAGCGGCGACGTTGCGGTTCCGTGGCAGCGATCCAGCCGGGCGGTCGGCCCCCAAATCGATCGGCCGTTGCGATCGCTCCGGCCGTGTTCGCGATGCCTCATCGCTTGTGCAGATGCGAGGAGACCGCTACCGTCTTGTGTCCCCAGGACGCACGGGATGACTGATCGACCGACCCTCGGCATCGTCGTCTTTCCTCGCTCCGACGTGACGCTTCGGCGTGACGTCGAGGCGGCGCTGCGCGATGTCGAGGGGCCACCGGAGGCCCGGGCCACGGTGACGCTCGTGGAGCGCCGCCTCCGCCGCGTCTACCGGAACATCCAGATCCATCTTCGGGACTCGCTGGGTGGCTACGACGACGACCCGACCGCGGTCTGGTACGTCTATCGCGACGGACGGGTCCGGTCCCCGAACGAGCTCCGCGAGCGGCTCTACGCGGTCCTCGCCGACGCCCGCGAGACCACTCGCTCTACGCAGCGAGCGCTCGAGCGCTCGCTCGGGGCGGCGCGGGTCGCGGGATACCGGGCCATCCTGCGCGACGACGAACCCGCGAACCCGCGAACCCGCGAACCCGCTAGCCGAGAGCGACGACGACGGGCCGGATTCCGCCGGTACCTGACCAGATCAGGTCAGCTCGGTGGCCTCGAGCATGACGGGGCCGCGCCCGGCGGACGCGAGCGGTGACGACGCAAGCTTGAACCGGCCGACGACCCGCCGCCCACGACGGACCGTCACCTCTGTCTCGAATCGCTCGCCGCGCCGCGCCCTCGCCAGCGGCTGATCCTTCTCGGGGATGGCCTCGCCGGCCGCGGTCGTGATCGTCGTGCCGTCGAACAGGGTGCGGAAGGACCGATTGCTGACGTCCATCTCGGGATCGGGCGAGAGGATGCCGACGGGTCGGTCCTCCTCGAGGACGCGGCGGGTCATCGAGAGCAGGACGCGCATCCCGCGCGAGCCGAGGTCCGTGTCGGCGAACGCCTCCATGCTTCGCGCCTGGAGGTCGTCGTTCGTCGTGTTCAGCTCCTCGACGGTCGCCTGGAGCTCCTCGTTGAGCGTCTCGAGCTCCTCGTTCGTCGCCTGGAGCTCCTCGTTCAGCGTCTCGACCTCCTCGGTCGCCGCCTGGACCTCCTCGTTCGCGACGAGCAGCTCCTCGTTCGCGCTGCGGAGCACCGCGTTGTCCGTCGTGAGCTCCGTGTTCGCCTCGATGAGGCCCGCGTGCGCGGCCGCGATCTGCTCGCCGCGTTCCATCATGTCGACGCGCTCGGCCCGCTCCCGGGCGAGCTCGTCCTCGAGCCCGCGCTCCTGGGCAGCGCGCTGCGTCACGTCCTCGACGAGGAGTGTGGCGGCCGCAACCGGGCCGGCGGTCTCCGGACGGAGCGGATGACCCGTCACGCGCACGGATCGCAACTCGGTCCCCGTCGGGAGGACGACCGGAACGGTCAGCATCCCGTCCGCCACCTCGCCGCGGAACGTCGCATCGATGATGGTCCGGCACGCCTCGGAGGCGGCCGCCGGGACCAGATGGACGAGATCGTTGCCGATCGCGGCGCCGTGGATCGCGAGCAGCCGCCGCGCCTGCGCGTTGATCGACTGGATGTCGTACTTGCGGTCGACGACGACGACGCCGATCGGCAGGCGGAGCAGGAGGTTCTCGGCGTAGTCCGCGCCACCGGACGGTCGGCCAGCCTCGCGTGAGCGGGCGAGGGTCGAATCGATCCAGCCCGCCCGCCGGCCGGGCCGCGCCGGGGCAGCCGTCGGTGGCAGGTCGCGGATCCGGGTCGGCGGGATCAGGACGCGCTCACCCTGGCGCCGGTAGACCTTGAGCCGCGGATGGGCGAGCACGAAATACTCGGCGAGCGGGGTCGTCGACTCGGCCTTGCCAAGGACGAGGTAGCCGCCATCGCGGAGGGCGAAGGCGAACAGCTGCAGGGCGCGTCGCTGCAGGTCCGTCGTGAAATAGATGAGGACGTTCCGGCACAGTGCGAGGTCGACCCGCGGGAACGGCGCCCGCGAGCCGAGGTCGTGCTGGCCGAAGACCGTGATCCCGCGGATCGTCTTCCGGACCTCGTACCCGTCCGGACCCGCGTTGAAATGGCGCTCCACGAGCTCCCGGGGCAGACCCGCCACGGCGGATTCGGGGTAGACGCCACGCCGCGCGACGGCAATCGCCTCGGCATCCACGTCCGTCGCGAAGATCCGGACGTGGAACGAACCCAGCTCGTCCCCGAGGGCGTCGACGATGAGGATTGCGAGGCTGTAGGCCTCCTCACCGGTCGCACACCCCGCCGACCAGATCCGGAGCTCGTTGTCGTTCTCGCGCGCCTCCTTGATCAGGGCCGGGATGACCGTGTCGCGGAGGTGCTCGAACAGGTCCCGGTCTCGGAAGAACTCGGTCACCTTGATCAGGAAGCTGCCCGTCAGGCGTTGCGATTCGTCCGGATTCGCCTGGACATACCGGATGTAATCGCGCAGCGTCGGCGACCCGGTGGCAACCATCCGCCGTTGCAGCCGCCGCATGATCGTGGCCCGCTTGTAGCTCGCGAAATCGATGCCGGTCCGTTCCCGGAGCTGATCCAGGAACCCTCGCAGGAGCCGCTCCTCGTCCGGCCGGCTCGGCTCGCTCGTCCCGGACACCAGCTCGTACAGGAGGGGGCCGATCGCCTCGAGCTCCGCGACGATGTCGATCGAGGACTGGTCGATGGACAGGGGCATTCCGGAATACGACGCCGTGGCCGGGTTCTGGACGACGACCGTCCCGCCCATCGTCTTGATGTCCCGCGCCCCGGCGGCTCCGTCATGGCCCGTGCCGGTGAGGATGACACCGATCAATCCGTCGCCGAAGACCTGCGACGCCGAGGAGAACAGGGCGTCGATCGACGGTCGCGGCGAGTCCTCCGAGACGCCGGTCAGCCGGACCTCATGATCGGTGACTTCCGCGTGCTGGCCGGGCGGCAGGACGAGGATTGTGTTGGGCTCGAGACGCGCCCGGTCGCCGACGGTCTCCACCCGGAGTCGGCTCTGCCGCCGGAGGATCTCGGTCAGATGGCTCGGTCGGCTGGGATCCAGGTGCTGGGCGATCAGAACCGGCGCCGGCATCTCCGGCGGCAGCGTCCGGACGACCTCGGACAACGCATCGATCCCGCCCGCCGACGAGCCGATGATGACGAGCTGCGAAACGCGTTCGTCGGTCCTCGCCATGCTCCTTCTCGTCACGCTCGCGGGCGGGAGCGGCGCCGGCCCCCTGTGAACACCCGGTTTGTCGCGCGGCCGCAATCCGAGCGTTCCGAGCGGCACGCCGATCCCCGCCGGGCGCCTCCTATCGTAGCCGCGAATGAACGGAACCGAGGAGGAGCAGCGGCTGCCCGCCACGACGGATCGGATCGTGGTGGTGGGCGCGTCGGCGGGCGGTGTCGAGGCGCTCCAGCGGCTCGTCCGCACCATCCCGAGCTCGTTTCCGGCGCCGATCGTCGTCGTCCTGCACCTCTCGGCGACGGCGCGGAGCCGGCTTCCGGAGATCCTCACCCGCGCAGGAACCCTGCCGGCGCAGCCGGTGATCGACGGTCGTCGCCTGGCGACGGGCACGATCTACGCCGCGCCGCCGGACCGGCACGTCATCGCCACGGACCACGCGCTGAAGCTCGTCGAAGGGCCGAAGGAAAATGGCGTCCGCCCGGCCATCGACCCGCTGTTCCGCTCCGCCGCGCGGACGTTCGGTGACGGTGTCATCGGTGTCCTGTTGTCCGGAACCCTCGACGACGGCACCGCCGGGATGGCGGCGGTCCACGCCGCGGGCGGCGTGACGATCGCCCAGGATCCGGCCGACGCGATCTGCCCGGCGATGCCCCAGAGCGCCATCGAGAACACGACCGTCGACTACGTGGTGAGCGCGGACGACATCGGCGACCTGCTCGGTGACCTCGTCCGCGTCGATGCGGCGGGTCTGCGACCGCCGGCTCGGCAGGCTCCCCGATCCGTCCCGACCGATCTGGTCTGTCCCGAGTGCGGCGGCGCGCTCCGGCAGTTCGAGGAGAACGGCGTCTTCCGGTTCCACTGTCGCGTCGGCCACAACTACTCGCCGGAGTCCCTGTACCACGGCCAGGACGCGCGGCTGGAGGCTGCGCTCTGGGCGGCGATCCGATCGCTCGAGGAGAAGGCAAGCCTCGCCCGACGGCTCGCGGTCACGGCCCGGAAGCGGGGAGCGACGCAGACGACCGAGCGCTTCGACGAACGCGAGCGTGACTCCGCGGAGCGCGCGGACATCATCCGCTCCGCGATCCTGACGCTCAGCGAGATCGAGGACACGCCCGGATTCGCCGAGGCCGAGCCGGTCGCCTCCGAGGACGACGCGCGGCGGCCGCGACCGCACGACGTCGAGCACATCGGGAACGGCACCGCCGCGCTGGCGGAGGATCAAGTGCCACGGGCGGCGTCCGGGGGCTGACCGGGGCGCCGCCACGTGCTCCCGAACGTTGGCGGTTGCGGGCGCGAGCGGGCCTCGTCAGCGACGCGTGAAGCGCGGGGGACGACGCTCCAGGAACGCCGCGATCCCCTCTTGGTGATCGGCCGTCTCGCCGAGCTCCCCCTGCAGCCGTGCCTCCGTCTCGAGCTGGGTCTCGAGATCGACGTCCCACGACGCGAGGAGCGCCGCTTTCGTCGCGGCGATCGCGCGTGGCGCCGCGGCCGCCAGTCGTTGGGCGAGGGACATCGCCTCGCCGGCCAGCTGGTCAGCCGGGACGACGCGCGCGACAAGGCCGATCGCCGCCGCTGCCTCGGCCGTCAGTGGCTCGTCGAGCAACGCGAGCTCCATCGCCCTGGCCGATCCCACGAGCCGAGGCAGGAGCCAGGTCGCGCCCGTGTCGGGCAGCAGCCCGATCCGTCCGAATGCGAGGGCGAACGACGCAGACTCGGTCGCGATGCGCACGTCACATGCCAGTGCGAGTGAGACACCGGCGCCGGCGGCCACCCCGTTGATCGCCCCGATGATCGGTTTCGGCAGGCGCAGCATCGCCAGCCCGAGCGGGTTGTATCGAGCGCGAATCTCGTCGGCGATGGGCAGCGCCACCGGCTCCAGTCGCTCGCGCAGGTCCTGACCGGCGCAGAACGCGCGGCCGGCGCCGGTGAGGATGATCGCCCGGACGGAGTCGTCCCGGCCGAGCTCCTCCAGCGTCGATCGAAGGGTTTCCTTCAGCCCGACGGTCAGGGCGTTGAGCGCGGCGGGTCGGTCCAGCGTCAGCGTCGCGACGCCATCGGCCTGCTCGACGCGAAGGTCACCCACGTGGGTGCGAACTCGCGGTCAGGCCGGAGCGGGAGCGACGCTCGCCTCGACGAGCCGGCCGTCCACGATCTCGAAGATCCGCCGATCGATCGGCTCGTCCGCGCCACCGGAGCTCTCGACGACGAAGTCGGCGAAGAGGGCCGCGAATTCCGGATCGTCGTCCCGCAGCGCGCCGGCGACGAGCAGATGCCGCTCCGGAAGACCGATGAGGATCCGGCCCGTCGAGCCGAGCTCGGCGGCGAGCTTCTCGGTCACCTCGGGGAGCAGCACGCGAGAAGCGTCCCAGCCGTCGCCGGTGTCGCTCGAGATCAGCCGCCGCTCGCCCGAAACCTCGTCGGTCCACGGCGCCGTCGCGGACCAGGCGGCGAGGTTCCGCATCGCGGCCTCCTGGATCGCCTCCGGCATCACACCCCAGGACAGGAGGTGATCGGCATTGACGATGATGTCGTACGAGCCGGCGGTGAGGGCATAGACGACCGAAAGGCCTTCCGGCCCCTCATCGACGAGCGGCTGCGAGTGGTTTCGGGCGGCGTCCGCGGCAAGCACGGCCGCGTCGATCTCGGCGAGGGGGAGGCCCTGTGTCCCCGCCGGCCGGAGGAGCGGGAACAGGAGGCTCGAAGCCGTGTCCCAATCGTGCTCCGGGGACGATGCGATGGACCCGGTCGCGGCCGGCGGCGGCTGGTGGCCGGACACCGGCGACGACTCGTCGATCGGGGCGAGGACGTCCGGCGCCGTATCGCGGAGCAGCCCCGGCGAGTCGTCCGCGAGATCGCGGAGCTCCGGTTCCGGCTCGGTGGCGGGCTCGGGCTCGATCGCGGGCGCGTCCGGCCGCTCGAATTCCATCAGCGTCCCCTCCATGTCGGCCGTCGCTTCTCGACGAACGCGGCCATCCCCTCGGTCTGGTCCTCGGTCGCGAACAGGCCGAAGAATGCGCGGCGCTCGTGGCGCAATCCTGCGGCAAGCGGCAGGTCGTCTGCGAGCCTCACCGCCTCTTTCGCGGCCAGGACGGCGACCGGTGGCTGGGCGGCGATGATCCGGGCCAGCTCGAGCGCCTGATCGAGCGTCTCCGCCGCGGGGACGACGCGGCTGACCAGACCGATGGCGAAGGCCTCGGCGGCGTCGATCGTTCGGCCGGTCAGGATCAGGTCCATCGCCCGGGCCTTGCCGATCGCCCGCGTCAGGCGCTGCGTCCCGCCCGCGCCGGGCATGACGCCGAGGTTGATCTCCGGCTGGCCGAACCGCGCGTCGTCGCCGGCGATGATCAGATCGCACGTCATCGCGAGCTCGCAGCCACCACCCAGGGCGAAGCCGCGGACGGCGGCGATCAGCGGCGTGCGAACGGCCGCGATCCGCTCCCAGACCGCGAACCGGTCCTCGACGAGCAGGCTGACCGGCGTCTGTCGCGCGAGCTCGCGGATGTCGGCGCCGGCTGCGAACGCTCGATCGCCGGATCCCGTGAGGACGATGGCGCGACAGGCGGGGTCGCGGTCGAGCCGATCGAGGGCGTCGGCGAGCTGATCGAGGAGGTCGAAGCTCAGGGCGTTGAGGACCTCGGCCCGTTCGAGCGTGACGAGCGCGACTCCGTCGAGGGGTCCGGTGCCGGTCGCGCGTTCCGGGGCGGCGGCGGCGCCGGCGGCGGCGGTGCCCCGGGCCGGGAATGCCACGCTGACGAGCGGGCGATCGGGAGAGGGATCCGAGGCGGTCGGCGCGGTCTGGGTCACTCGTTCCTCCGTCTGCCCGCCACAGTACCAGCGCGGGCAACGCGGCCGGGCCTCGGCGGGTCCGGAAACGAGGACCGACCCCGGCGGCTCAGTCCGCCGCGATCTCGGGCTCGTCGTCCTCGACCACGAGCAGCGTCGCGAGGCCCGGCGCGATCTCCCGCAGGTTTCGCCCGGCCTGGCGCATCGCATCGGACGCGAGCCCGGCGTCCAGCGCGGCACGATCGTCGAAGTCCATTGCGGTGATCAGGACGAGATCCGTCTCGCCACCGAGCGCCTGGTTCACCCGCTGCACCCGGGTCGCGCGCAGTCCGGGCGTCGCGGCGACGAGCGGCAGATGCTCGGCGCGGTACCGACGCAGGAACGTCGCGAGCGCCTGGTCGCGGCCGTCTGGGCGGCGAAAGAGTGCGAGCAGGGTCGTCATCGAACCGCGAGCCTTGTCATCGGGTCTCCTCGTTGGGGCGATCGCCCGGAACGGTCAGCCAATCCTGATCCGACGCCGCGTCCGCGGGCGGCCCACCGGCGAGCGGATTCGCGTCGCCGACCTCGTGGCCGGCTCGGGTCGTGGCGCTCGGCCGGACCGCCCCTCCGCGATCCCGGAGCCACGCCTCGGTTCGCCGCCGAGCGGTCGCCTCGGTCGACCGGTAGAACCCGGCGAGCGCCTCGTTGAACAGGCTCGGCTTCCGGGACATCACCTCGTGCCCGCAGTCCGGCGCGACGAAGAGCCGCCCGTCGGGGAGCTGACGCCGGACGCCGGACGCGTGCTCGACCGGCACGAACGGATCCCGATCGCCGCACACGACGAGGGTCGGCGGGTCGATCCGCCGCAGGTCGCGAGGCGAGAGGAGCGGCTGCACGGCGACGTCGGCGGCGATCGCCGGCAGGAGGCGACGCCACGCGCCGGCCCCCTGCCCCGCGTCGTGTCGACGGCCGAGCAGTGCCGCCCACGCCGGATCCTCTCGGTCCGCTCGCTCGGGGTCCATCAGGCGTCGCGCGACCGAGGCGCGCGGCTCCCGCTCCGTCGTGATCCCGACGACCGCGAGCGTCCGCAGCCGCTCCGGCTGGCGCGTCGCGAACATCAGCGCCGTCATCGCCCCCATGGAGAAGCCGACGAGGTGGAACGTGTCGAGCCCGAGGCCGTCGACGAACGCCACGAGATCGTCGACCAGCCAGTCGTAGCGGAAGCCGTCCGCCACGTCCCATCGCGTCCGGCCGTGGCCGCGGGCGTCGGGCAGATAGCAGCGGAACGCCTTCGAGAACAGCGGCACCTGGGCGGCAAAATCCTCTCCGCCCAGCGAGGTCGCGCCGTGGAGCAGCACGAGCGGTGGGCCCGCGCCGTGCGCGTCGTACGCGATGTCGAGGCCGTTGGCCCGGAGCGTCGCCAACCCGTCGAACCTCCCTGGATCGTCCAGAGGCGAGTCTACGTGCGGTTCCCCGTCCCCGCCGCCTCGGCACCACCCTATCCTCGGCCGATGTCGAACCCGTCGAGCCTCTCCTCGCGCGCGTGGGCGAGCCGGGACGACCTCCGCGCGATGACGGACCTGATGTCCCGAACGTGGACCGGCCCGCGGCGACCGCTCGTGCCGGGGACACCCGGCGACCTCGAGTGGTGGACCGCGACGGGTGGACGTGACGCCGACTGGGCAGCTCGGATCCGCATCTGGGAGCTGGGCGGCGACGTGGTCGGATGGGGCTGGGTCAACCCGCCGGGCCACCTCGACTGGTTCGTCGGCGACGGACTGTCGGCCAGGGAGGAGGCCACGATCCGCGAGGAGATGCTCGACTGGCAGCAGCTCGTCGCCCTTCGAACCGTCCGAGCGCGACTCCGGGCCGGCGAGCCGGTCGAGCCGGTGCAGCTCGAGACCTGGGCCGGCGAAGGCTGGTCGGAGGAGGCCTTCCTCCGGTCACGGGGCTGGACCGCGACCGGGACCGCGCTGTCGCAGCACGTCCAGGCGCTCGACATCGATCTCGACCCGCCCCGCGTCCCGGATGGCTACGTCCTCCGGACGGTCGTCGGGCCCGACGAGATTCCGGCGCGGGTCGCAGTCCACCGCGCGGCCTTCGCGCCCTCGCGGGTG
Source organism: Chloroflexota bacterium (assembly GCA_042408445.1). GTDB lineage: Bacteria > Chloroflexota > Limnocylindria > Limnocylindrales > CSP1-4 > CF-46. The sequence goes on along the minus strand of JBHORC010000002.1, from coordinate 6,872 downwards.
ACCGAGGAGACGTACGCCATCCTCGTCGAGCAGGACCACTACGCCTTCGATCACGACCTCGTCCTCGAGGCGCCGGACGGCTCGTTCGCGGCGTTCGCGATCTGCTGGTCGGACCCGGCTGGTTCGATCGGTGAGTTCGAGCCGGTCGGGACGCATCCCGACCATCAGCGTCGAGGTCTCGGTCGGGTCGTCATGCGAGCCGGGCTGCGCCGGATGCGCCGCGACGGCCTGCAGGACGCCCTCGTCTTCTCGTTGCAGTCGAACACGGCGTCCGAGGCGCTCTATCGAAGTGCGGGCTTCGACATCGTGGCCACGCATCGCCGGTACGTGAAGCCGCTCGATCTCGGTCCCGAGGCGACGCGCGCGGCTCGCGACCTGGCCGAGGTCGACGCCGGCGACCCTACAATCGGCGGCGATGACACCTGATCGCGCCGGCACGTCTGGCGTCACGCGCGTCGAGCGGGACTCGATGGGCGAGATGGAGGTCCCGGCGGACGCGCTCTACGGCGCCTCCACCCAGCGCGCGGTTCTCAACTTCCCGATCTCCGGCCAGCGGCTCCCGCGCGCCTTCCTTCGGGCCCTGGCCCTGATCAAGCAGGCGGCCGCCGAGACCAACGCGGAGCTGGGTCTGCTGGATGCCGAGATGGCGCGCGCGATCGCGGCCGCGGCGGCGGAGGTTGCCGGGGGCGGTCACGACGAGCACTTCCCGATCGACGTGTACCAGACCGGCTCGGGCACCTCGACGAACACGAACATGAACGAGGTCGTCGCGCATCTGGCGACCGACCGACTCGGCGCCGGGGCCGGGGCCGGGCCCGGAGCGGGCGCCCCCGCAGGCGCGCAGGAGCCCCGCGTCCACCCGAACGACCACGTCAACCGTTGCCAGTCGTCGAACGACGTGATTCCGACGGCCCTCCAGCTGTCGGCGGCGATGCGGATCGAGGAGGCGCTGCTCCCCGCTCTCGAGCGGCTCCGCGCCGCGCTCGACGCGAAGGCGGACGAGCTGTGGCCCGTCGTCAAGACGGGCCGGACGCATCTCCAGGACGCGACACCGATCCGCCTCGGCCAGGAGTTCCGGGGGTACGCCGGCCAGGTCGAGGAGTCCATCAGGCGTGTCCGGACCGGACAGGCCGAGCTGCTCTCCGTGCCCCTGGGAGGCACCGCGGTCGGGACCGGCATCAACGCCCATCCGGCGTTCGCTGCCGGGGCGACGCGCCACCTTTCTTCCTTGACCGGTCTCGAGGTCCGCGAGGCGGCGAACCATTTCCACGCCCAGGCGACGCTGGACGCCGTGATCGCTGCCCACGGCGCGATCCGGTCCGCCGCCCTGTCGCTCTGGAAGATCGGCAGCGACGTCCGCCTCATGGGCATGGGTCCGCGGGCCGGCATCGCCGAGATCGCCCTGCCGGAGACGCAGCCCGGCTCCTCGATCATGCCCGGCAAGGTGAACCCGGTGATCATCGAGAGCCTGACGATGGTCGTCGCCCGGGTCGTCGGCAACGACGCGACGATCTCCTTCGGCCAGACCGGGTCGCTGCTCGAGCTGAACGTGATGCTCCCCGTCACGGCCGTCGCGCTCCTCGAGTCCGTCGAGCTGCTCGCCGCGGCCGCGGGCAACTTCGCCGATCGGGCGATCAGCGGGCTCGCGGCCACGGATCGCGGGCCGGCGCTCGTCGAGCAGGGCCTGATGCTCGCCACCGCGCTCGCGCCGGAGATCGGCTACGACGCGGCGGCGGCGCTCGCGAAGGAGGCGCTCAGGACGGGCCGGACGATCCGCGAGCTCGCGGCGGAGCGAGGCGTCGCCGCGGACCGGCTCGACGCCCTCCTCGATCCGGCCGCGATGACGGAGCCGGGCCTGGGCACTGGACCGACGAGCGGATGACGAAGCGACGCGTGGCACCGCCGCTACAATCCCGCGGATGACGACCATTCAGCGCTGGACCGGCGCCGGCGACGTTCTTGCGGTCCCCGCCGACCGGCGCCGCCGCCCGGAGCTCGTCGCGCTCCCGGCGGACGGCCTGCCGACGGTCGCCGAGCTGTTCACCTTCATGCGCGACGCCGAGCTGCGGTTCGACACCCTCCGGATGCGGATCGAGGAGCGGACATTCACCTCGACCGGCGATCACCTCGTCGTGATCGACACCACCCTCCGTCACCCGAACGACGCACGGGTCACGACCAACGTGGCCGGCGCTGGGCCACGCGGCGAGTACGAGGTCTGGATCTCGGACGGGCGCACGGTCCGGACCTACAACGGCACCCGGAAGCTGGGAACGGAACGACCGGTCCGGCGGGCCGTCGTCGGCGTCGCCGGGGAGGAAGGTCGGGATCTTCCGGGAACCGCCCGCGTCTACCGGCCGCTCACCGCGCTGCCGATGGAGACGCTGCCCGAGACCTTCGTCCATCCCGGGGGCTACTGCCAGAACGTGCTCTCGACCGGCGACTGCGCCGTGATCGGGCTCGACGAGGTCTTCGGCCGCGAGGTCGTGGTCGTCGAGTGCGCCCATCCGCGGACGATCGAGATGGTCGCCGACCGCCCGGACTTCCGGATCCGCCTCGCCGTCGACCGGGCGGATGGCGTCATCCTGCGGCTCGAGGAATCGATCGCCGGCATCGTCACCCGCGACGCCCGCGTCGTCGAGTACGACCCGAACGCCGCCCTGACACCGAACGCGTTCGACTTCGTCTTCCCCACCGGAACGACGATGCTCTACTGAGGAGCGGCCGGCCGAGCCCGGTCGCGCGGTCCCGCCCAGTCGCGCCACGAATCAGAACGCCCGGCCGGTGGCCGGGCGTTCGCTGTTAGCGGGTGATGGAACCCTAGGCTTCGGCCAGCTCGAGCTCGCGCTCGATCGCGGCCAGCTCCTCCGGTGTTCCCTGGACCTTCGGCCCCTTGAACCAGTTCTTCGCTGACGCAAACCACCAGAGGGTGACGCCACCGATGACGATGAGGAACACGACCGGCGTGTAGTTGAACGTGCTGATCGTGATCGGCTGGGCCTGGGGCAACATGAACAGGATCGAGATGATCACGACCCAGATCGTCGCGACGATGCCGATCGGGCGGCTCCAGCGGCCGAGCGTCCACGGACCTTCCTGGAACCGCGATCCGGCGCGGAGGCGCAGGAACACGGGCGCGACGTAGGCGATGTACAGGCCGATGACCGCGATCGACGTGACCGCGGCGTACGCCGTGAAGCTGTACAGGTACGGCAGACCGAGGATGAACGCGCCGACTGCGGCCAGCCAGATCGAGTTGGTTGGCGTCCGCGTCCGCGGATTGATCCGGTGCCAGAAGCTGCTGCCGGGGATCGCGCCGTCGCGCGAGAACGCATAGATCATCCGCGAGTTCGCGGTGACGGACGCCATCCCGCAGTAGAACTGCGCGCCGATGACGAGCAGGAGCACGAGCAGGCCGCCCGTCTGGCCGACGGCGTCGATCCAGATCGTGATGGGCGGACCCGCGTTCGAGAGCGTCGCGTACGAGTCCAGGGCGTGCTGGTAGCCCGCCGCGCCGTTGGCCGTGCCGTCCGCAGCGGCGAAGACCTTGTCCGGCGTGATCCCGATGTTCATCGCCGTTAGGAGGATGAACCCGAAGATCACCGACACGACGACGGAGAACACGATCCCGCGCGGCGCGGACGTCGACGCGTCGTGCGTCTCCTCGGACATGTGGGCCGAGGCGTCGTAGCCCGTGAGCGTGTACTGGGCGTTCAGCAACCCGATGAGCATCACGTAGAGCGGGATCCCGAACAGCAGCGGACCCGGCCATTCGGGGTTGTCACCGCCGCTGCCCGTGCCATTGACGAACGTCGAGAACACCGTCCCGATGTCGGTCCGGCTGTGCTGGTTGAGGACGACCGTCACGAGGACGATCGCCGCCACGCCGACGACGTGCCACCACACGGAGACCTGGTTGAGCAGCGACACGAGCCGGATCCCGAACGTGTTCAGGAGGCCGTGGATGAACAGCACGACTCCGAAGATCAGGATCGTGACCGGCGGCGCGGTGGAGACGCCCCAGACGATGTTCAGGAACGCATTGATGAAGAAGGCAAGGCCGAAGTCGATCCCGGCCGTGACGGCGACCTGACCGACGAAGTTGAACCAGCCGACGAACCAGCTCCACGTCGCCGGGTTCGCGCCGGACTCCGGGGCGAGCTTCGCGGCCCAGTAGTACAGGCCGCCCGCGGTCGGGTAGCTGGACGCCACCTCGGCCATTCCGAGTGCCACCAGCGTCACGAAGAAGCCCACGACGAGCCAGCCAACCGTCATCACCGCCGGGCCACCGGTGAACATCGCGAACGCGAACAGCGTGAGGCAGCCCGACAGGATCGAGATGATCGTGAACGAGACCGCGAAGTTGGAGAACGTCCGCATCCCGCGGCGGAGCTCCTGGGCGTACCCGAGCTGGTGAAGTCGCTCGGTATCCGAACCTGCCATCCCTACCCTCCAGATCCGTCGCAGTTGACGATTCGCCGGGACGCTGGGCCTCCCCCACCGCAACAATAGGCTTCGAGGATCGGCGGGCACAAGACGGTTGACGCGCCTGACGCGCTGATCCGGGACGGTCGGAGGGTGGTCATGGGCGACCGGCTCGCGGGCAAGGTGACGATTGTGACGGGCGCCGGCTCGGGGATCGGCCGGGCGACGGCGATCCGGTTCGCCGAGGAGGGCGCCCGCGTCACCTGCGTGGACATCGACGCTGCGGCGGTCGAGGCCACCGCTGCGGTGATCGGCGAGGCGGCGCACGCCGTCGCCGCCGACGTCTCGAAGGCCCGCGACGTCCGGGCGTACACCGATGAGACCGTCGAGCGCTGGGGCGGGCTGCACGCGGTGTTCAACAACGCCGGCGTCAACATCCCGGGCGTGTTCCACGAGGTCCCGGACGAGGTCGTCGACCGGACGCTGGACGTCAACGTCAAGGGCTGCATCTACGGCTGCCGCTACGCGATCCCGCACATGCTCCGAGGCGGCGGCGGGTCGCTGATCAACACGAGCTCCGTGAACGGCCTGGTCGCCGAGCCGTATCTGACGATCTACGCGACGTCGAAGGGCGCGATCGTCATGCTGAGCAAGGGGATCGCCCTCGACTACGCGAAGCAGGGCATCCGCTGCAACGCGATCGCGCCCGGCTGGGTCGACACGCCGATCAACTACGCTCACGCGGAGATGCTCGGCGGGCTGCAGGAGGTCTACGACACGATCGACTCGTTCCAACCGATCGGGCGGCCGGGTGAGCCGCGGGAGATCGCGAACGTCGCACTGTTTCTCGCGTCGGACGAGTCGTCGTTCGTCACGGGCAGCGTGGTCGTCGCCGACGGCGGGATGACCGCGAAGTGATGGGCAGAACGGGATCGCCGACAGGCGATCGAGGAGGACCACGATGACGCTCGCCCACGAGGCGCACGACACGCATCACGCCACGGACCATCCCCGGCTCCAGGAGCTGCAGGCGATGGTCCGCGACGGGCGGATCGACACGTTGATCGTCGCGATCACGGACATGCAGGGCCGCCTGATGGGCAAGCGCGTCCAGGCCCAGGCATTCCTCAACGGCGTCATCGACCACGGCGCCCACTTCTGCACGTACCTCCTCGGCACGGACATGGAGATGAACACGCCCGAGGGCTTCGCGCTGATGAACTGGGAGACGGGCTACGGCGACTGGATCGCGGACCCCGTCTGGGACACGCTCCGCGTCCTGCCGTGGCTCGAGAAGACCGCCATGGTCCTGTCCGACACGTACACCGAGGAGGACCACGCGGAGATCCCGGTCTCGCCGCGGACGATCCTCAAGCGCCAGGTGGCCCGCGCCAAGGCGGCTGGGCTGGCGGTGAAGGCCGGGTCGGAGTTCGAGTACTACGTCCTCAAGGAGTCGTGGGAGGAGTCGGCGAAGGCGGGCTGGGGGATCCCCCAGCGGTTCGGCTACTACAACGAGGACTACCACCTGCTCCAGGCGACCAAGGCGGAGCCGCTCCATCGCCTGCTCCGCAACCAGATGACCGAGGCGCGGGTCCCGATCGAGTTCTCCAAGGGCGAGGCCGCGCCGGGCCAGCACGAGGTGAACATCCGCTACGACCACGTCCTCGAGTCGGCCGATCGGAGCGTGATCTTCAAGCACGGCGCCAAGGAGATCGCCTACCTGAACGGCTGGGGGATCACGTTCATGGCCAAGCCGGACCACACGTGGACCGGCTCATCGGGCCATCTCCACATGAGCACCTGGGACGCCGAGGGTGACCATCCGCTCACCCACGACGCGGACGCCGGGCTGCCCTACGGGATCAGCCGACAGTTCAGCCAGTTCGTCGCCGGGATGATGCGCTACTCGCGCGAACTGGCCGTCTTCATCGCCCCGAACATCAACTCGTACAAGCGCTATGCGTCGCTGTCCTGGGCACCGGTGAACATCGTCTGGGGCCGCGACAACCGGACGACCGGGTTCCGGCTCGTCGGCCACGGGCCGTCACTGCACGTCGAGAACCGGTTCCCGGGCGGCGACATGAACGCCTACCTGACGTACGCGGCGATGATCGGCGCGGGGCTGCTCGGCATCGAGAAGGAGCTCGTCCTCGCCGACGAGTTCAAGGGCAACGGCTACGTCGCAAAGGGCGGGCCGCGGATGCCGCGCGCCCTCTACGAGGCGATCGCCGAGCTGGAGCGGAGCGAGGCCGCGGTCGAGATCTTCGGCCAGGACGTCGTCGACCACTACCTGAACGCGGCGCGCGTCGAGCAGGAGACGTACGACGCGATGGTCCACGACTGGGAGCGCGAGCGCTACCTCGAGCGCGCGTAGGGGCGCCTCGCAGTCAGCGGCAGCTCGGCGGCGCTGAGCGGCGCCGCGGCGCGACGCCTCGGCGCGCCGCGGC
>JBHORC010000037.1:0-126459 GCA_042408445.1 Chloroflexota bacterium | reverse complement strand
GCTGACGCGGTCGTCGCCGAGGTGGGCCGTCGCGGAGGCGGTGCCGTCGTACGGCTTGTTGTCGGCGGTGGCGGTGACGTGGAGCGTCCGGGCCGTGATGTCGGCGCTGGTGGTCGTGGTGGTGTTGAGCAGGTTGTAGTTCGCCGAGTCCGCTCCGCCGACGGAGATCCCCGTCACGGAGATCTCCTTCGCAAGACCGACGTTCTTGTCGCCGAACGACGCGCTGCCAAAGCTGAGCGTCAGCGCGTCGCCGAGGACCTTGTCGCTCGACAGACTGACGGACGCGGTGGTCGAGCCGTCGTACGGGCGGTTCACGCCGGTCGCGCTGACCGTGAGGTCCCGGGTTCCGATGCTCGCGGTGGTCGTCGGCTGGACGAGGGTGTAGTTCGCCACGTCCGCGCCCGTGAGGGCGAGACCCGAGATCGTCACGAGCTTCCCGACACCGATGTTCTTGTCGGAGAAGTGGCCGACAGCACTGGTGGCGTCAAGGGTGACGTGGTCCGAATTGGCGACGCCGTGAAGCACAGCGTTGCTCGTATCGAGCTGCGCGACGGCCGTGCCGTCATACGCGCGGTCGGCCGCCGTGATCCCGGTCACGGTGAGGGCGATGCCGGCGATGTCGGCGGTGGTCGTGGCGGTCGTCGATGACAGGTCGTACTTTCCGGCGTCGAGACCACCCAGGGTCAGGCCGGTCGCAGTGACGAGCTTTCCGATGCCGGCTTCCTTCGTGTCGAAGGTCGCCGTGCCGCCGTCGAGCGTGACGGAGTCATTGCCGACGGGCGTCAGCAGGCTCCGCGTCTGGATCGTGGCGTCTGTCGTGCCGTCGTAGGGCCGGCTCGCCGCCGTGATGACCGGCGTGAGGATCCGCTTCGCAACGCTGAAGCTCTGGAGGACGGCATTGGCGGCGGTGAACGCGCTGTTGCCGGCCTGGTCGGCTCGAACCGTGCACGTGCCGACGTTGATGATCGTGATCGTCGAGCCGTTCGTCCCACCGGAGGTGCAGACGATCGGCGTCGTGGTCGAGAACGTCACGGCGAGGCCGGACGACGCCGTCGCGGAGACCGTGACCGGTGCGTCGCCGTAGGTCTTGTCGGCGAGCGGGCCGAACGAGATTGTCTGAGGCTGCTGGTTCAGGTCGCCGATCGCGAAGTCGCCAAAGCTCACGTAACCGGTCGCGGTCGCCGTCGTGGACGTCGTGGTCGTCGACGCTGGCGGCGACCATGAACCGAACAGCTTGCGGACGGCGAGGTTCGTCGGCGAGCCGACGAGATCGCCTGGATTCGCGAAGGTGAAGGTGGCGTCGTAGCTCGCGACGGTGAGGCTGGCGGCACCAAGGGTCCACCACCGCCCGACGTATTTCGTGGTGCTGAGGTCCCACGACGCGAGGTTCATGTTCGGATGGGCGCCGGCCGTCGACGATGCGGTCAGGCTGCCGGTCGTGTTGCTCGCCCCGTGGATGACCAGGCTGATGGGCGCATAGACCGATCCAGTTCCGACCTCGAAGGTCGGGCTCGAGTCGCCCGCCGGGATCAGCTTCCGGAGCTTGCCCTCGACGAAGCCGCTCGTGGCCGAGAGGCTGTTGCGGATGACCGCGCCGTTCGCCTGAACGAAAGTGATGCCGCCGGCCGTGAGGACGCGCGAGTCGAGGTCGAGCGTGCCCGTCACGACGACGGTGTTGAGGAGGTCGACGGTGCCGGACCCGGACAGGGACAGGTTGTTGACCTGGGCGGGCAGGCCGTTGCCGACATCCTGACCCGATGCGCCCTTGTATGTGTAGCTCGCGCCGGTGTTGTAGGTCCGGGTGCCGTTGACGCGGACGTTGCCGGTGGCCCCGGACGTCGTGATGCCGGCCGGGTCCCCGATCGCGAGAGTGGCGCCGCTGTTGAGCGTGAACGCTCCGCTCGAGCCGTTGCCAAGGAGCTGCGTCCCCAGGTCCAGGGTCGAGCCGCTCGCCACGGAGAAGTTCACGACCTGCGAGGTCGTCCCGCCGTCCGTGAAGGTGTGCGTGCCCGTGCCGGTGAAGACGATGCCGCTGCCGGTCGTCGAACCGGACTCTGTCAGGGTTCCCGCCGTGTGGCTGAAGTTCCCCGCGACGTTCAGGAGAACCGCGTTCGCGGCTGTCGTGGACGCGCTGAGATTGAGGGTCCCGCCATTCAGAGTGAAGTTTCCGGCAACAGACACGGTTCGCGCCGCACCGCTCGTTGAGGACAGAAACAGCGAGCCGCCGGACTGCACGAAGTTGCCGCCGATGGCGAGATCGCCCGTACCGGTGTTCCCCAACCGGATGTCGCCGCTACCGGTGCTGACGACGGAGAAGTCGCCACGGACGCTCGTGAGGACCCCGCCGAACGACACGGAAGAGGTTTGTGAAGGCGAGTTCCAAACGAAGTTGCCGAAGTTCTGCGCGATGCCGCTCGGCGGATTGTCCGTCCCGCCCGCCCAGCCGCTGATCAGAACCGTCGAGCTGATGTCCCACGTGGCGGCCGGGATCGTCCCGCTGTTCTGGGCATGGCGGTAGGTGCCGCCGGCGCCAAATGTGAGGGCGCCACCCGTCGTCATCGTCCCCGCGTTCGATACGGTGCCGTTTACGGTCGCGTTGCTGCCCGTCGTCAGCGTGATGCCGCTGTTGATCGTCAGCGTCGCGCCGGCGTTGACGGTGAGGCCGCTGATTGTCGTGTTGGCGCTGATGACCGGCTGAAGCGCAGCCGTTGCGATGACCGCCGTGTCGAGCGAGCCGGGCGCACCCGCAGGGCTCCAGTTCGTGCCGGTCGCCCACGCGGTGCTCGTGGCGCCGGTCCAGGTCTTCGACGATCCGGACATGGTGAATGTCGAGACGGCCGCCGGCGATGCATTCGTCGCGCCGTCGGTCGCGTAGATCCGCAGCGTGTACGTGCCCGCTGCTGGGAAGCTGGCTGCGGCGAACGCCTGTGTCCAGCTCGCGGTGCCGGTCACGCTGATCTTCTGCTCCGAGGCGCTGGCGAACGACGTCCCGTTCCAATAGTTCCCGCTCCCCTGCCGGAGGCTGAACTGGACGGACGAGACGCCTGAGCCGCCCGCGTCGGACGCGGTGCCGCTCATCGGCGTGACCCACGTCGACGTCGTGAAGGCGCCGCTGTCCGCGGGGTCGGTGATGGTGGCCACGGGTGCCGTCCGGTCGATCGTGATGATCTGGCCGGTAAAGCTGCCATCCGAGGCGCCCGCGAGCGGGTTGCCCGCCTGATCGACGATCGAATCGTCGTCGCCCAGGTTCAGGCCGATCGTGCCCTCTCCGGTACCCGTCGACGCATTGACAGACCGCGTAGTGCCACTGCCCGTGATCGCCCCGAGGGTCGCGCCGGACACGCCGGTCGTCGCGAGCGTGAAGTCCGTTGCATCGACGCCGTTGACGGACTCGTTGAATGTCACGGTCCAGCTGACCGACGCGGCATTCGAGAACGCCGTGCCGGCGCGATTGATCGAGCTGACGGTCGGACCCGTGCGATCGATTGTGACGCTGGTCGCGCTCGTCGCAGCATTCCCGTTGCCCGCGGTGTCATTGACAGCGGCGGCCGCGATGCGGAGCACCAGGCTGCCGTTGCCGCAGTTCGACGCGGTCACGGGATAGACGTTGCCGGTCGGCGTGCCAACAGCGAAGGTGCAGCCGGTCGCGGTCCCGGTGTTGCTGAAGTTCCCGCTGACCGGCGTGTTCGTGGCTTCGCTCACGGTGACGTCGAAGACAAGGTCGCTCGCGTTGGTGAGGTTGTCCGAGTTCGAGGCGCCGGTGTCGGAGGCAGGCTGGAGGTGGAATGCGATCGTCGGAACCACCTTGTCGATCGTCACGGTCGCGCTGTCCGTCACCGCGTTCGCGTTGCCTGCGTTGTCCGTGACCGCGCTCGCAGCGAGCCGAAGAATCAGCGTGCCGCTGGCGCTACAGCTGTTGACCGTGACGCTGTACGCCGCGCCGGAGCCGGCAACGACGTAGGCGCAGCCGGTCAGGCCCGCGCCGACGTTGCTGAAGTCAACGCTCGCAAGCCCGTTCACCGTCTCGTTGAACGTCACGTCGAACACGGGCGAGGTCGCATTCGTGATGTTGTCGCTGCTGGAGACGCCCGTATCAGACGTCGAGCGCAGGGTGATCGTGGCAGTCGGAGCGGTTCGGTCGACGGTCAGGAGACCGCCCGTCGCGAAGGTCGCGCTGAGGGCATTGCCGGCGAGGTCGGTGATCGCGGGAGTCGCGCTCGAGAGGTCGAGGCGGATCGTCCCTTCCCCGCTGCCCGTGTTCACGACGACAGTCCGCGTGTTGGTCGTGCCCGAGATTGCCCCGATCGAGGCGCCGGAGATGCCGCCGGTCGTCGTGAGGCTGAGGTTGCCGGCCACGACGCCGCCGACGTTCTCGTTGAACGTGATCGTGAAGTTGACGGATCCGGCAGTCGACGAAGCCGACGCAGGCGTGATCGAGCTGACGGTCGGAGCGGTCGTGTCGATCACGATCGCCTTGTTCGCGCCGAGCGAATTGGCTGCCGCCGGGGCCGGCAGAGTCAACGACGCCGCGAGGCCGTTCGACGTCGTGTTGATCGTCCCGCCATTGAGGCTCAGGGCGCCTGTCGAGGAGTAGTCGAGGTCGGCGCTCGTGTTTCCCGCAGCGACTGTGTAGTTGAACAGGAGCGTCGTGGTCCCGCTGCCGCTCACGTAGTCGATCGCCGTCGTCGCCGGTGAACCGGTGGCCAGTGTCAGTCGCGGGGTTCCGCCAACTGTCACCGCCTGGCTGAACACGACCTGCACAGGAACGATCTGGCCGAGCGTGTAGCTGCCGTTGGCGAGAGTCGAGGTCACGCTCGAAACGCTCGCCTGGTTGATCTGACCGACGGCGAAGTCACCGAATCCGGGCGTGCCGCTGAAGGTCGCGGCGTTGGACGTCGCAGTGGCCGCGCCCTGGGCGCTCGGCGACGCCCATGTGGCGCTGAACTTGCGCATGCCGAAGGCGGTCGCAGTCGCGCCCGCATCGACATCGCCAGCGACGAAGGTCGTGGTCGCCGTGTAGCCCGTCGCGGTCAGCGTGCCGCCGGCCGTCAGGGTCCAGTAGCGGTTGGCAGACTTGGTCGGGTCGAGGGCGCTCGACGCGATCTGGGGATGGTCGCTCGCCGTCACGGTTCCGGTGAGGGTCGCGCCCGTCGCGGTTGTCACGGTCATCGCGGACACGGCGATCGGGGTGTAGGCGCTGCCGGTGCCGATCTCGAACGTCAGAGCCGTTGTGCCGGTCGTAACCGGCTTCCGAAGGTTCCCGACGACGAATCCGGACGTCCGATTGACCGCACCATTCGCGATCAGAACGTTGGCGCCCGTGGTGACGGCCCCGGCCGTCAGCGTCAAGGCGCCGGCGACCGTCTCGTTACCGGTCGCCGTCGAGAAGTTGACGCCTGCTCCGTTGTTCACGATGACGTTGTTGAACGTCGTCGCGCCGCCGCTGATCGTCTGCGCCGACGCGCCGTCGAACGTGATCGTTCCGGTTCCCGCCGTGAGCGCGCCGTTGTTGGCGAAGCCGCCCGCTACGGTGTGGGTCACGCTCCCGGCCGCGAACGTCACGCCCGAGTTGATGGTCAGGGCGCCGTTGACGTCCATCGCGACAGAGGCGGTCTTGGTATTCGACCCGCCGAGCGTGACGTTGTTGAAGGTCGTCGTCGTCGCGCCGCCGATCGTCTGCGCCGCACCGCCGAACATGACCGTGCTGGTGCCAGCCGTCAGGCTCGTGGCGGAGCTTGAGTTGTTCGTCCAGGTGCCGTTGACGGTAAGCGTTCCGGTTCCCAGGACCATCTCGGCATCTTCTGGACCGCCGCCCGACGTCGCGGACATCGAGAGGTTGCCGCCGACCGACACGTTGGCGGTCCCGGTCGCGGTGAGCCCAACGAAGGCGTTGCCCGACGTGCCTCCGCTCGAAGCGTTGATCGCCAGGTTCGCGGTGATGGTCAGTGTGACGCCCGCGTTGATGGCGATGCTTCCGCCACGCTCACCGCTTCCGCCGGTCCTGCCATTGATCGTCAAGCTGTTGATCGTCGTGTTTGCCGAAACGACCGGCCAGATCGTCGTGTTGGTCGTTCGCGGACCGACGATGACGTCATCGCCCGTCGTCGGAGCGTGGCCGCAACTCCAGTTCGCAGTCGTCGCCCACACCGTGGTCGTTCCCTGCCACGTGCACGTCGCCGCCGCTGCGTACGGCCCCACGAACGGGCCGCCGCTGCCGACCGGGTTCGCACCCGCCGGCTTGACGCTCCCCATCGACGAATCGGCGATGGCTCGCGCCAGGTCCAGGCGGCCATTGCCGGTCTCGTCGGCCGTCCCCGCAGGAGCCGCCGTCCGGCCCAGGCGGCCGACGATGACGCCGTTGCTCGCGCTCGGGTCGTTCGCCTTCAGTAGAGCCGCCGCGCCGGCGACCATCGCCGCCGAGGCCGAGGTGCCGCTGATCGAGGTGGTGCCGCCGCCCGGGACCAGCGCATCGATGTCGGTCCCGGGGGCGGCAAGGAACACGCTCTGGCCGTGGTTCGAGGACGGTGCGAGCGCGTCGGACTGATCGGTGTTGGAGATCCCCATGACGCCGCGGTCGCCGGCCGGGAAGGCGGGCGTCGACGAGCCGTCGTTGCCGGCGGCCGCGACGAGGACGACGCCCTTCGACCAGGCGTAGTCGACGGCCGACTGGAGGGCAGAGGAGTAGCCGGATGCGGAGAAGGACATGAGGATGACGTCGGCGCCGTGGTCGGCCGCCCAGACGACGCCCTCGATGATGTCGCTGTCCCGGCCGAGGCCGTCGGCGCCGAGGACGGTGATGGGCATGACGCGGACGCCCGCATACCCGACGCCCGCGATGCCGGTGCCGTTGTCGGTCTCGGCCGCGACGATGCCGGCCATGGCGGTGCCGTGGCCGTTCGGGTCGGTGTTCCACCCGCTGCCCGCGACGAACGAGGCGCCAGCGACGAGGTTGTCGTCGAGGTCCGCGTTCTGACCGTCGACACCGGTGTCGAGTACGGCCACGACGGACGAGCCGCTCGGCGTGACGGAGCCGAAGACGTCGTCCCAGCCGATCTGGCGAAGGGCCCACTGGCTGTCGTAACCGGCGTCATTCGGAGTGGCCTCGACGGCGCGGCTGCGGTCGAGCTCGACCGACGTGACGGCCGGGTTGGCCCGCAGTGCAGCCGCGACTGCGTCGGATGCATCGACCGCCTGGAGCCGGAGGACGGCGATCGTGTCGGTCGTGGTCCCGCCGGCGGTCGTGACGATGTCGGTCTGCTCGGCGGGGGTCACGCCGGCGGCGAAGGTCACGATCCAGGGTCGGGTCGAGGCGACCGGGGTGGGATCCGGCGAGGGGTCGGTCGACGGATCAGCGGACGGTTCGGGGGTCGCGGCCGGGGTCGACGGCTCAGGGGTCGCCGGGTCGGCGGACGGCTCAGGTGTCGGCTGCGGCGTTGCGGTCGGTCCGTCGCTCGCCGGGAGGCTCGGATCCGTTGACGGATCGGTCGTCGGCTGCGTGCTCGGCGGCGCGCCGCTGGAATCCGAATCCGCCGCGATCATCACGGAGGGGCCGATCGCGCTGACGAGGAGCAGAAGGATCTGGAGGAAGACCAGGAGCCGCGTCCACACCCGCGGCCGAGAAGACGTGTACATCGATCGGACCCCTTCGACGCTGTGACGGTGTGGCGGTCTCCGAACGAGGCCGACACGTCTTCTCGAGCGCCCGGTCCCGGGACCTGGGCGCACGAGTCCGGGCAGGGGCAACCGCGGGAGGCGACGGACGTGGGGCTGGGATGGCGAGGAGCGGGAATGAGTGCGAGCGGCGTCCGTCAACGCCTCGGTCTCGGTTGTTCCTGTCGCGGTGACAGTCCCGATCGCCTCGTCGGCAACCGGGCGGCCATCCTTGCCGATCGACCGTCCGAGGGCAGTACTTTTGGCGGATCGTGGTGCGTCGTCGCGCCGATTTGCCGTCTCACAAACGCACCAATCGGTGCGGTGCAGTGCAGTTATGGCGAGTTTCGACCCGTCCGGATGGGTCATCCGGCGGGTGGCTCTCGGGTCCTTGTCGGGCAGGGCTCAGGTGATCGCTGGATGAGCGCCGAATGAGCGCGGCGCGAGCGGCGGGCGACCGTGAGACAAGAGGCTGACGCGACGCTTGGGACATGCACCCATCTGTCGAGGCGCGGCTCGCGCGGCTCGCCCCAGACCAGCGCGCGGCGGCTACCGCGCAACCGGGACCGATCCTGTGCGTAGCGCCGGCGGGGTCCGGCAAGACGACGACGCTCGTTGCGCGAGTCGCCTGGCTCATCGCATCGGGACTCGCGGCGCCCGAAACGATCGTCGCCATCACCTTCAATCGCCGAGCCGCGGAGGAGCTGGCCGAGCGACTGGCGTCCGCCCTGGAGCCGCTCGGGATCGCGGCGCCGACGGTCCGCGTCCGGACGTTCCACGCCCTCGGCCTCGAGATCCTGCGGGACGCGCGACAGCGCGTGGAGCCGCTCGTCGATCGCCTCGATGTCCTTCGACGCATCGCGCCGGAGCTCGGTCCACCGGGCTGGCGGCGGCTGGACACCGCGTTCTCGCGCCTGAAGCTCGACATCGGCGTGACGGTCGAGGGGGTGGCGAGCGATCCCGAGCCGGGGCCAGTGGCGCGCGCATTTCTCGCCTACGAGGCGGAGCTCGCGGCCGAGGGCGGGCTCGATTTCGACGACCTCGTCGCGCGGTCCCTGCGGCTCCTCGAGGAGGATCCGCGTGTTCTCGAGCGGTGGCGGGCGCGGGCGACGGACCTGCTCGTGGACGAGGCCCAGGACCTAGATCGGGCCCAGCTCCGGCTGGCGCTGCTGCTGGCCGCGCCGGAGAATCGGATCTTCCTCGTCGGTGACGACGACCAGTCGATCTACGGCTGGCGGCTCGCCGACGTCCGTCGCGTGCTGGGTCTCGCTGACGCGTTGCCCGGCTTGCGTCGGGTCGATCTCGTCGTCAACTACCGCTGCCCGGCGACGGTCGTCGCCCGCGCCGTCCGGCTCGTCGAGCGCAACGAGGCCCGGTTCGTCAAGACGATCCGGCCCCGCCCGGAGGCGCCAGGTCCGCTCATCCTCGCCGCCGACGCGTCCGACGAAGCCGAGCGGATGAGCCGGGTCCTCCAGCGATGGCCGGACGACGACGGGACCAGGGCGATCCTCGCCCGAACCAACCGCGAGCTGTTGCCGGCGATCGCCGTTGCGCTCGAGGCGGGCATTCCGTTTCGGCCGCCGCCGATCGAGCTGCTCCTCGCCTCGCCGCACGTCGACGCGTGTCTTGCCGCGGTCGCGGCGGACAGTGCGAGTCCTCGGGTGCCCCTTCCGGCACGCGTCGAAGCCGTTCGGGCCGCGTGGGCGGCGGCGCCTCCACCGGCCGACCTCGATCCGGACGCGGCCTCACCGGCGTCGGTCGCGGCGGCCGTCCTTGCCTGGGCGGTGCGGTTCGCGGCGCTCGAGGATCTCGTCGACGCGATTGCCCAGCGGCGGGCGGACTTCGATCGCCTGTGCTCCGACGACGCCGCGCTGACCTTCGCGACGGCCCACGCGACGAAAGGCCTCGAGTTCGACCACGTCGCGGTGATCGGTCTCGACGCCGGCCGCTTCCCGAGCGCGCGGTCGCTCGCCGACGCACCCGATCCCGCACGGGCGCTGGAGGAGGAGCGCCGTCTCGCCTATGTCGCGTGGACCCGCGCCCGGCGGTCTCTGACGCTCGTCTACGACCCGTCGCATCCGTCGCGCTTCCTGCTGGAGGCATTCGATCCGGAGGAGCTCGGCATTCCGGACGGGTCCGCCGCCTAGACTGCGGCATGCCCAGACGTCGCGACGGCACCGAACCGATGATCGCCCACGGCTCGGTCTACCTCCGCCCGGCGGAGCGGTCCGACGTCCCCCTGTTCGTTGCGTGGTTCAACGACTACGCGACGTCACGGACGCTCGGCCTCCGCGCGCCGATGTCGATCCCGATGGAGGAGCAGTGGTTCGAGCGAGCCGTCGCGGACCAGGGCAAGAGCGGCTACCACTTCGTCGCCTGCCTGCTGGAGGACGACCGGCCGATCGGGACAATCGGGCTGTTCGACCTCGACTTGAACAACGGGAACGCCGGGCTCGGGATCTCGATCGGGAGTGCCGCGGATCGTGGCCGCGGGCTCGGGACGGACATGCTCCGGGCGCTGCTCGAATGGGCATTCGGCCAGCTTCGCCTCGAGCGGGTCTGGCTCGATGTCTACGACTTCAACTCGGGCGCGCGCCGGGTGTACGAGCGGGTCGGGTTCGTGGAGGAGGGTGTCCTGCGGCACGCGATCTTCCGCGAGGGCGCGTACCGCGACATCCATCGGATGGCGATCCTGCGCGAGGAATGGGGCGCGGCGGGCGCCGCGGACTCCCCGGGGAGGTGACGCCTACCCCAGGTCGCGCCGGTTCAGCTGTTTGAGCAGCCGGTCGATCGAGTCGAGGAACGGCTCGGTCAGCTCGCCGGGCAGCGCATCGCGGATCGAGTCCTTCGGGCCGAACGCCGCGCGGGCACGCATCGCCACCTGCCGGATGCCGCGCGGCTCGTCATCGCGGAGGCGATCGGCCATCGGCTCGAGGTAGGCGACCCAGCGGTCCGCGCCGCGCTCGCGGGCGGCCGAGACGAGTCGGTCGACGTGACGCGCCGCGGTGAGCGCCGCCTCATCGACGGCGGGCAGCTCGTGACGAAGGGGGCCGTGGGCGCCGCGCGGCGTCGCGTGACGCAGGGCCGCCGGGCGATCGTCAGGCATCCGGCGCGGTGATCAGCAGCGGCAGGCGCTTCCGCTCGGAGCCGTTGACGAGGATCCGGAACGAGTAGTCGCCGGGCTTCGGGAAGGTCAGGTTCCAGAGGTCGATCGAGAACGTGAGGACCGCGTCCCGCGCGTCCGTATGGCCGCGGGCGACGAGATTGCCGGTCGCGTCGGCGACCTCGCCGCCATCGGGGTCCAAAAGGACGAAGCGGATCTCGTGCTCGCGGTCGACCTCCGGCGCGGAGACGAGCAGGCCGAGGACCAGGGCCAGATGCGGGTGGAGGAGCGGAAACGTCCGGCCGCCGATCCGCGACACGCCGCCGCCGAGGACGTGGAACTTCTGGCCGGGCTGCGTCTCGGCGGCGTCGGCAAGGAACGCAAAGTCGATGTCAGGCATCGACGGCATCGTAGCGCCGGCCTCTTCGTGGCGGGTTCGCTGCACCCCAGCGACGCCACTCCAGAGCTCGACCCCGGCCGGTGGTGCACCAGATGTTCGAACGGAGCGCCGCCCGCGTCCTGGCTCCCCGATCCGGTGCGGCCCGTGCACGGATGCGGCGGTAATCGCCCGCGAGGCGTCGAACGGGTGCGCACGCCGCACCGCGCCGACGGCTCCGGCGCATCGCCGCGTCGCATTCGCACGTGCCACGCAACAAGGGGGCGGCGCGGCGGGGCGGGGGCGAGCAGACCCGCGAGTAGCCAGGACCTAGCGAGTGCCGGCGGCCGCTGCCCGCTTCCGGCTGGGCGTGATCGACACCACTGGCGCGTGACCGTTCGAACCGTTGCCGTTGCCGCCGCCCCGCCCGTTGCCGCGTCCAGCCTCCTCGGCGAACGTCACGTGCGACAGCGGCACGAGCGGCTCGCCGCGGAGCACCCGCGCAAGGTATTCGCCAGTCGCGGAACCCTCGGTCGCGGCGACCTTCTCCGGCGTCCCCTCGGCAACGATCCGGCCGCCCCGCGAGCCGCCCTCCGGCCCGAGATCCACCACCCAGTCGGCCGTCTTGATGACGTCGAGGTTGTGCTCGATCACGAGCACCGTGTTGCCGCCGTCGACCAGGCGATGGAGCACCTCGAGAAGCTTCTCCACATCGGCGAAGTGGAGGCCCGTCGTCGGCTCGTCGAGCAGGTACAGCGTTCGGCCGGTCGCCCGTCGCGACAGCTCGGTCGCCAGCTTGACCCGCTGCGCCTCCCCGCCCGATAGCGTCGTCGCCGGCTGTCCGAGGTGCACATACCCGAGCCCGACATCGTTCAGCGTCTGGAGCTTCGCCTTGACGTTGGGCACCGCGGAGAAGAAGTCGTTCGCCTCGGCGATCGTCATCTCCAGAACGTCCGCGATGGACTTGCCCTTGAAGTGGATCTCCAGCGCTTCGCGGTTGTAGCGCTTGCCCTTGCAGACCTCGCACGTCACGTAGACGTCCGGCAGGAACTGCATCTCGATCTTCAGGATCCCGTCGCCCTTGCAGTTCTCGCAGCGGCCACCCTTCACGTTGAAGCTGAAGCGGCCCGGCTGGTAGCCGCGGACGCGCGCCTCGGGGACGCCGGCAAAGAGCTCGCGAATGGGCCCGAACAGGCCGGTGTACGTCGCCGGGTTCGAGCGCGGGGTCCGGCCGATCGGGCTCTGGTCGATCTCGATGATCTTGTCGATGTGCTCGACGCCCTTCAGCGCATCGTGCGCGCCGACGGGCTCGCGGGAGCCGTTGAGCTCGCGGGCGAGCGCCCGATAGAGCACGTCCGTCACGAGCGTTGACTTGCCGCTCCCTGACACGCCGGTCACCGCGGTGAACGTCCCGAGCGGGACGGTGAAGTCGACCGCCTGGAGGTTGTGCTCCCGCGCGCCCTTCACGACGAGCTTCTTCAGGCTGCCCTTGCGCCGCTTCGCAGGCACCGGCACGACCCGCTCGCCGCGCAGGTAGGCGCCCGTGATCGACCGCGGCTCGGCGAGCAGATCCTCCAGGGTCCCGTTGGCGATGATCTCGCCGCCGAGCTCCCCTGCCCCGGGCCCGATGTCGACGACCCAGTCCGCGGTCCGGATCGTTTCCTCGTCGTGCTCGACGACGAGCACGGTGTTGCCCAGGTCCCGGAGCCGCGTCAGCGTCGCGATGAGCTTCGCGTTGTCCCGCTGGTGCAGCCCGATCGACGGCTCGTCGAGGATGTAGAGGACGCCCATGAGCGTCGTCCCGATCTGGGTCGCGAGCCGGATCCGCTGCGCCTCGCCGCCGGACAGCGTGATCGACGCCCGGTCCAGCGACAGGTAATCCAGACCCACGTCGACGAGGAACCCGAGCCGCGCGCTGATCTCCTTGAGCACCTGGTAGGCGATCGTCCGCTCGCGCTCCGTGAGGATCCGCGGCAGGCGGGCGACCCAGTCCAGCGCCTCGGTGATCGAGAGGGTCGCGACGTCCGAGATGCTCCGCTCGTCGACCGTGACCGCGAGGACCTCGGGCTTCAGGCGCTTGCCGTGGCACGTCGGGCATGGCCGCGTGACCATGTACTTCTCGAGCTCGGTCTTGATGTAGTCCGAGTCCGTCTCGCGGTAACGCCGCTCGAGGTTCGTGATGATCCCCTCGAACGTCGCCTTGTACGTGTTCTCGCCGCGCTCGTGGCGGTACCGGACGAGGACCTTCTCGTCCTTCTGGGCGTAGAGCAGGTACTGGATCGCCTCCGGGGGAAGATCCCTGACGGGCTTCTTGAAGTCCCACCCGTGCGACGAGCAGATCGCCTCGAGGATCTTCAGCCGCCACGATGCGTCGTTGGGCATCTTTGCCCACGGCACGAGGGCCCCCTGGGCGAGGCTCTTCGCCTTGTCCGGGATGACGAGGTCCGCGTCGATCTCGAGCCGGGTCCCGAGGCCGGTGCAGGCAGGACACGCGCCGTGCGGCGAGTTGAACGAGAAGTTGCGCGGCTCGAGCTCGTCCATGGTGAACCCGTCATACGGGCAGGTGAACCGCTCGCTGTAGCGTCGCTCCTCGAAGTCCGGTGGCTCGTTGTCGCGCGGTGCGGGCGCGATCAGGACGACGCCCTCGCCGAGACGCAGGGCTGTCTCGACCGAGTCGGCGAGTCGCGACACGTCCGGGTCCGGCATCGCGGCGCCGGTGTCCGGATCGATCGGCCGGCCGTCCGGTCCGCGGGTCCCGCCTTCGGCCAGGTCGGCGTGACGGACGATGTACCGGTCGACGACGACCTCGATGCTGTGGCGCTTGTACTTGTCGAGGGTCGGCGCGTCCGTGAGGTCGTACATCTCCCCGTCGACGCGGACACGGACGAAGCCCTGCCGCCGAGCGCCGTCGAAGACGCGATCCCCCTCGGTCTTGCGGTCCTTGATCAGCGGAGCCAGGACCAGCAGCCGCGTGCCTTCGGGCAGCGACAGCACCTGATCGACGATCTGCTGGACGCTCTGGCGCTCGATCGGATGGCCGTTGGGACAGTGCGGATGGCCCGCGCGCGCGAAGAGGAGCCGGAGATAGTCGTAGATCTCGGTGACCGTCCCGACGGTGGACCGCGGGTTCCGCGACGCGCCCTTCTGGTCGATCGAGATCGCGGGGCTCAGGCCGTCGATCTGGTCGACGTCCGGCTTCTCCATCTGGCCGAGGAACTGCCGGGCGTACGCGCTGAGGCTCTCGACGTAGCGCCGCTGGCCCTCGGCGTAAATCGTGTCGAACGCGAGGCTGCTCTTGCCACTGCCCGACAGCCCGGTGATGACGACCAGCCGGTCCCGTGGGAACGCGACGGTGACGTCCTTCAGGTTGTGTTCTCGGGCACCGCGGACGACGAGCTGATCCTGGGGCATGACCGTCCAAGTCTACCGGACGGCACCGAAACCGTACACGTGTTCTAACCCCCGAGCCGAGCCGAGCCGTCGCCCGGCACCCACCCGCGGGCGGTTGGTGCGTCAGACGTGCGAAGTAGCCATCCGATTGGTGCCCTGAGCTCGATCCTGTGCGCCGGGCGCACCAGATCGCCGGAAGCAACGGCCGAGATCGACGGGACTGCAACGGACGGTGCATCGCATGCACGAAACGATCAAGCGACGTCCTTCGGGGGTCGAAATCCGTCGACGTCTCGTTCGATTCGCACGTCCAGTGCACCAGCGAGCAGTGGCGGCCCGAGCGCCGGAGAGCCCGTACGCGCGACGCGTCAGTGGATCGAGCCGACGATCGAGATCGCGTTCGTCCAGCCGCCGATGATCCCCGCGACGATCGATGTCGCGGCCACCGCGCCGGCGAGTCGGGTGTTCCGCGGCCGATCGGCGCGGCTCGCGAGGACCGCGATGATCGCGACGACGAGGCTCAGCGCCACGATCTTCAGAACGGCGACATACGGCACACCGAACGTCGACAGCACTTGGCGGACGAGCGGATTGGCTTCCGCCAGCGGTCCGTTGAGCATGACCATCCGGACGAACGTCCCGAGGTCCAGCAGCTGGGCTGCTGTCACGACCAGCACCGCGAGGATCATGGCGCCACTTCAGCCGAGGTCGCGTCGCGGCGACCCGCGGACCGCGGCACGGTCCACCAAAAGTGTATGACAAGCGGTAGGACCTTCGTACTACCCGGGCGGCGGCGTCGGGCGGGTGAGGACGGAGCGTCCTGAGGTCGACTCGCGCTCCGCTACCTGCGGCGCCGGCCCGGTCGCGTCCCTGTCCGCCGGCGGATGTTCGGCGTCACGGACCGATCCCAGGCCGGCCGGTCGCGCCACGCCGCGGTCTTCCCGAGATCGTCGTGCTCGTCGCGGATGCCCGGCAGCCAGTCGCTCGCCGTGTTCAGGTCGGTCGCTCCATCCGCGCCGTCGGCCCCGTCGCCGCCGTGCCCGTGACCGTCGAGCTCGTCGCCGAACGGATGCTCGTCCAGCGTGTCTGCCGGCTCGTCCTCGGCCGGCAGGACCGTGACGCTCGTGACCTCGAAGGCGGGCGCGTCGGCCAGCGCCTCCCCTGCCCGAGCCGTCCGCTTCCGGTCCGCGGCGCCGATGAGCCCGGTTCCCCGTGACGACGCCGCGCGCTCGGCGGCCCGCCCCACGATGATCGAGGCGTCCTGCTCCAGCACCCGCAGACGGATCGCCTGGATCTCGTCGCGGAGGGCGGCCGCGCGCTCGAAGTCCAGCTCCCGGGCCGCCGCCCGCATCTCCGTCTCCATCCGCGCGACGAGCTTCTCGATCGCCGCCGTGTTGTCCATCGTGAGCGCGCGACCGGCGAGGTCCTCCCGCTCCGACGTGTACACGACCGTCGACTGGGCGACCGTCCGCAGTCGCTCGTTGAGGTCGTGGATCTCCTTGACGATCGTCGTCGGCTCGATCCCGTGCTCCGTGTTGTACGCCGCCTGGATCCCGCGCCGTCGGTTCGTCTCGTCGATCGCGGCTGCCATCGACTCGGTCACCTTGTCCGCGTACATGACGACCCGGCCACCGGTGTTCCGCGCCGCCCGGCCGATCATCTGGATCAGCGACCACGAGCTCCGCAGGAACCCTTCCTTGTCCGCATCGAGGATCGCCACGAGCGTCACCTCGGGCAGGTCGATCCCCTCGCGGAGCAGGTTGATGCCGACGAGCACGTCGTGGACGCCGAGCCGCAGGTCGCGGAGGATCGCGACGCGTTCGAGCGTGTCGACCTCGCTGTGGAGGTACTGGACCTTCACGCCGAGCTCGCGCAGGTAGTCGGCGAGGTCCTCGGCCATCTTCTTCGTCAGCGTCGTCACGAGCGCCCGCTCGCCGCGCTCCACGCGCTGGCGGATCTCCTCGAGGAGGTCGTCGATCTGGCCGTCCGTCGGGCGGACATCGATCTCCGGGTCCACGATCCCGGTCGGCCGGATCAGCTGCTCGATGACCCGCTCGCTCCGCTGCAGCTCGTACGGACCGGGCGTCGCCGACATGTGGACGACCTGGTTCAGGTGGCCCTCGAACTCCTCGAACGTCAGCGGCCGGTTGTCCAGGGCCGACGGCAGGCGGAACCCGAAGTCGACGAGGATCTCCTTGCGGGTCCGGTCGTTCTTGTACATGCCGACGACCTGCGGGATCGTCATGTGCGACTCGTCGACGACGAGCAGCCAGTCCGGCGGGAAGTAGTCGAGCAGCGTCCACGGCCGCGAGCCCGGCTCGCGGCGCGATAGGTGGCGCGAGTAGTTCTCGATGCCGGTGCAGAAGCCCAGCTCCCGCATCATCTCGAGGTCGAACGTCGTCCGCTGCCGCAGCCGAGCCGCCTCCAGGATGCGGCCCTCTGCCTCCATCTGGCCGACCCGCTCCTCCATCTCGGCCTCGATGTCGACGATCGCGAGCTTCAGCTTGTCCGCCGGCGTCACGTAGTGGCTCGCCGGGTAGACGTTGACCTCGCGCCGCTCCGCGAGCAGCTCGCCGGTCAGGGGGTCCACCTCCGTGATCCGCTCGACCTCGTCGCCGAAGAACTCGACCCGGATCAGCGTCTCCTCCGATGCCGGCTGGAACTCCAGCGTGTCGCCACGGACGCGGAACCGGGCCCGGCTCAGCGCCTGGTCGTTGCGCTGGTACTGCAGGTCGACGAGCTGGCGGAGCACGGTGTCGCGACGGTACGAACCGCCCTGCCGAATCCGGACGACGGTCGCCCCGTAGTCGACCGGGGCACCGAGGCCGTAGATGCAGGACACGGAGGCGACGATGATCACGTCGCGTCGCTCGAACAGGGCGTGGGTCGCCGCGTGTCGGAGCCGGTCGATCTCGTCGTTCCGGGACGAGTCCTTCTCGATGTAGGTGTCGCTCCGGGGCAGGTACGCCTCGGGCTGGTAGTAGTCGAAGTAGCTGACGAAGTACTCGACGGCGTTGTCCGGGAAGAACTCCCGGAACTCGGAGTACAGCTGGGCGGCGAGCGTCTTGTTGTGCGCGAGGACGAGCGTCGGCTTCTTGTGTGCCTCGATCGTCTTCGCGATCGTGTAGGTCTTGCCCGTCCCGGTGGCCCCGAGGAGGGTCTGGTGACGGAGCCCGCGGCCCAGCCCATCGACGAGGCGGTCGATCGCTGCGGGCTGGTCGCCGGTGGCCTCGAAGGGCGCGACGAGACGGAAGTCGGGCACGAATCCATCCTAGCCCATCCGGTCGAATCCGAACAGATGTTCAAGCCGCGGATCCGGTCGCCCGCAGGCGGCCCGGTGACCTGCGGCGACCTCGGCTGGGACGACCGGGCTATTCCACCGGGACCGTTGCCGCCGCGAGCATCGCGTTCGAGGAGTCGCCATCAACGGCCGGGCACGGCCTCTCGGTGTCCCCAATCGAAAGGTCGGCAATGGATCTGGAGTTCCACGACGATCGGCGCCGGGGGCGGATCATCATCGGGCTGGGTCTGATCCTGGCCATCGCCGCCGGCGGCGGCGCCTTCTTCATGATCAGCCAGGCGAATCAGCAGGCGGGTCAGGCGGAGCTCAAGAAGGTCTCCCTCGTCGTCGCGGTCCGGGCGATTCCGGCCCGCCAGGCGATCGTCACCGAGGACGTCGCCGTCCGCGAGGTCCCGCTTGACCCCACGAACGAGAACGGGATCATCTCGGACCCGAAGCTCGTGATCGGCCGGATCCCGGCAGTGACGATCCTCCAGAACCAGCCGGTGACGCTGAACATGCTCGCGTCGAGCGCGGCCGGCACGGAGTTCTCCATCCTCGGCCCGGACGAGTCCATCGCACCGAGCAGCCCGGCGTGGCGGGCGGTGTCGATCACCGTGACGGACGACCTCGCGGTCGGCGGCGTGCTGAAGGCCGGCGAGACCGTCGACGTGTTCGTCACCGCCGTCGTGAACGTACCCCCGGACATCTCCGCGAAGGGCCGGTTCACCACCGAGCATTCGACGAAGATCGTCTACCAGAACGTCCTGATCCTTGCCCGCAAGGAGTCGTTCTACATCGTCAAGGCGCCGATCGCGATGGCCGAGGAGCTCGCTCACCTCCAGGCCGTCGGGACCGCGACGATGAGCATGGTCCTGCGCCCGGACGCGGACCAGCGACCCGTGGACGCGACCTCGCTGGGCGAGACGACGAACCGGATCATCGAGAAGTACGGGCTGCCGATCCCCGAGAACTACCCGGTCGGGAATCAGCCGCTGCCGACGCTTCCGCCACTCGCCTCCCCGTCACCCTCCGCCCCCGCACCCTCGGCCAGCGCCGCGCCCTGACCACCATCCTCGCAGCGGTCGGTTCTCGCCCCGGCGACAGCCGCCAACTTCGTGGTGCGCACCGGTACGAATAGCCCAGCCTCGGACCCTTATCCGCACGCATGGCCGGCCCTACATTCCGGACGCCGGACCATCCGCCCAGAGGGTGTGGCGGCACCAGCGAATCGAGACGAATCCACCTGATGTCGCTCGTCAACGCGCGCGGTTCGCACACGGGTCGTGGGGGCCCGTCGACGGAGGCCGTCAACGCCTTCGCGCACCCGCGTCCATCGCGTGGTCGCCGGGTGGTGCGCAAGGCTGCCGCGCGGCATCTCCGCTCCCGCACGCGTGGTCAGGCGATCGTGGAGCTGGCGCTCGTCCTCCCCGGCCTGCTCGTGCTGCTCGCCGCGGGCGCGGATCTCGCGCGCCTCTTTCACTCCCAGGTCGCGATCGAGAGTGCGGCCCGGGCCGGCGCCCTGGAGGCAGCGCAGCATCCGACGTCGTTCCAGTCCGGGCAGGCGTGCAACACGGCGACGAACCGGGTGATGTGCGCCGTCATGACGGAATCGAGCGGCTCGTTCATCTCGATCGCGGCGTCGGACGTCAACGTCACCTGCAGCCCGTCGCCGTGTGCCGAAGCGCTCGGCAACACCGTGACCGTCTACGTGGTCGGCCACTTCTCGATGCTGACGCCCATCCTTTCGGTCTTCTACGGCAGCTCGAGCCTGACGCTCACCCAGAGCGCGGTCGCCCAGATCGCGGTCCGGCCGAACATTGCCGCGGCGAGCTCGACGCCAACTCCGACCCCGACTCCGACGCCGACACCGACCCCGACGCCCACTCCGGCCCCCTCGAGCTCGGCGGCACCGTCGAGCTCAGACACTCCGACGCCGATGCCCACGCCCACGCCGACGCCCTTCTGCGCACTGCCCACCGCCGACTTCACGTTCTCGCCGCACAGCGGGAAGAAGAAGCAGACGTCGTTCCAGTTCACCGACCTCTCGACCACGGGTCCCGGCTGTCCGCTGACGTGGTCGTGGAACTTCGGCGACGGCGGTGGCTCGTCGTCGACCTCAACGCTCCAGAACCCGACGCACGTCTACACGAGCCAGGGCACCTACACGATCGTCCTCGTCGTCTCGAACTTCGGCGGCTCCGGGAGCCAGAGCCGGAACATCACGGTGACGCCGTGAGCCGCCGCCGGTCGCGGGATGATCGCGGTCAGAGCCTCGTCGAGTTCGCCCTCGGTCTGACGGTCTTCCTGACGATCCTTATCGGGCTCGTCGATCTGGCCCGCGCCGCATTCCTGTTCAACGGCGTGTCCGAGGCCGCCCGCGAGGTGGCGCGGGTCACGAGCGTCCACCCCGGCGCGACCCTCGGCGCGAGCGCGCAGACGACGGCCGCAGTCAGCGCGGAGCGCGCGCTCGTGCCCGGCCTGACGATCGACTCGTACACCTGTGTCGACCTCGCCGGTGCCACGGTCTCGGGAACGTGCCAACCCGGGGACTGGGTCAAGGTCGCCGTCCGGACGTCCTTCCAGCCGATCCTTCCCGTCCTGACACCGTTCGGTCCGTTCACGTTCACCACTGCGAGCAGCGCGAAGATCCAATGACCACGGGAGCCGCCAGCATGCGCCGTACTCGATCCCGCCAGCGGGCCGAAGGCCAGATTCTTGTCGTGTTCGTCCTCGCGATGATCGCGATCCTCGGCGTGGTCGGGCTCGCGATGGACGCCGGGTCGACGTATGCACAGCGCCGCGACCAGCAGACCGCTGCAGACCTGTCCGCCCTTGCCGCGGCCAACGACTACCTGCTGACCAACAGCACGACGCAGGCAACCAGTCGGGCACTCACCGTCGCGACGGCCAACAACTTCACCGACGGAGCCGGGTCGACCACGGTCGATGTCGCGATCGACACGAGCAACGGCGTCGAGGTGACGGTCGACATCTCGGCCGGCCACCCGAACTCGTTCCTCGGCGCGCTCGGGATGTCGACCTGGCCCGTGTCGACCTCGGCCACGTCGCTCGCCGGCTTCCCGGACACCGCCTACGGGGCAGGCCCGTTCATCTTCTCGATCGGCGCGTTCAACGACGACGGGACGCCGAAGTACCAGACGTCGACGGACTTCGGCGAGACGAACGGCGACGTGCCGACGAGCGAGACCGACATCGCGTGGACGAACTACGGGACCGGCAATGTCAACACGTCGGGCGTGTCCGACATCATCACGGGCGCCACGACGATCAACAAGACGCTGACGTACGGTCAGTACATCGGCCAGCACAACAACGGCAACCACACAGCCCTGTACTCGGACGTCGACACCTACCTGTCGGGTCTGGAGATGCCGGTCGCGGTCGTGGATGCCAACGGGAATTTCATGGGATGGGCCATGTTCCATGTGAACAGCGCGAGCGGCGGCAGCTCGAAGCACATCAACGGGTACTTCCTGAGCTCCTTCTCGAGCGACCGCCTCACGATCTCGACCTGCTCGTCGAACGCTTGCCCGCGCTACCTTGGCAGCTACGTCCTGAAGCTCACCGACTAGCGACGGCCTCGTCCCACGCCGCGGCAACCCGCGCGCGGCTGTCCCCGACCGGGCCGGAGGTGTCGATGACGCGGGTCGCCGCGGCGCGAAGGCGTTCGGTCATTCCGGCCTGAGCCGTGATCCGCGCGTCGGCATCGGCGGCGAGGGAGCCTCGCGCGACGACCCGGTCGCGCTGCGCCGACGGCTCGCACGTCACGAGCCAGACCTCGTCGCACAGCTCGGCGAGCCCGCCCTCGACGAGCTTGATCGCCTCGACGACGATCACGCCGACGGTCGATGTCGCGGCGTCGTCCATGTCCGCGAGGATCCGCCGCCGGACGTGGGGATGGACGATCGCCTCGAGCTCCGCGAGGCGATCGGGGTCCGTGAAGACGACGCGGCCGAGCGCCGCCCGGTCCAGGGTGCCGTCTGCGGCGCGAGCGGCGTCGCCGAAGCGGGCAAGGACCTCGTCATGAGCCGGCTGGCCGGGGGCTGTGACTGCACGGGCGACCGCGTCGGCGTCGATGACGGTCGCGCCGCGCTCCGCGAGCCAGCCCGCAATCGTGCTCTTGCCACAGCCGATCGGACCCGTCAGGCCGATCACGAGCGGGCGATCGGTCACGGAGCCCGCTCCTCCAGCTCGAGCCAGGCGTCCTCCGCGGCGGCCAGGGCCTGATCGACGTCCGCGAGCTCGCTCGTGACCCGCCGCATCTCGACGAAGTTCGCCGCAACCCCGGGCGATGCCATCGCGAGCTCCAGCTGGGTCTTCCGGAGGCCGAGCCGAGTGAGCTCGGCGTCCAGCGCGGCTCGCTGTCGCCGGTAGGCATCCTTCGACAATCGGTCGCGCGGAGCGGCGCGCTTCGCGGTCCTCGACGGGGCCGTCGCGATGGCGGTCGACCCGCTCGTCTCGGACGCGGCGGCGGGCCGTGCCGCGGCGTCGCCGGCGGCCCGCGCCGGGCGCGGGCCACCTGGCCTCGCGCCGTTTCGCCCGGACTCATCCGTCGAAGCTGCAGACGCGCCACGTGGCCGCAGACGCGCCGCCTCCCGCTCCGCCGCGGTGTGGACGTTCCAGCCGTCGGCAACGGCCGCGCGCCACTCCCGCCACCCGCCGGCGAACGGCACCGCGAGGCCGTCGTCGACGACCCACAGCGAGGTGCAGACCGTCTCGAGCAGGCGCCGGTCGTGCGACACGACGAGCAGCGTGGCGGGCGACTCGACCATGAACCGCTCGATCGCCTCGCGGGCCGGGATGTCGAGGTGGTTCGTCGGCTCGTCGAGCAGGAGCAGGTTCGAGGGCATGATCCCGAGGAGCGCCAGCTCGAGGCGCGACCGCTCGCCGCCCGACAGGGACCGGACCTCCTTCATGACGTCGTCGCCGCGGAACAGGAACCGCGCGAGGAACGAACGCGCCTCGCCCGGCGTGACGGGGATCGCGTCGAGCAGCGCGTCGAGCACCGTCGTGCCGGGGATCGCGGCGCCACGCAGCTGCGCCAGGTAGCCCGGCTGCACGGCATTCCCGAACGAGAGCGACCCATCGATCGGTGGGAGGTCGCCCGCGATCGTCCGCAGGAGCGTCGTCTTCCCTGCCCCGTTCGGCCCGACGATCCCGATCCGGTCCCCACGCTGGGCGGCGAGGAACGGCGCGGTCGCGACCCGCTTCGGTTCCGTCGCCGGTGTGCCGTCCGCGTCCAGCGCGCCACGACCCGGCAGATACCCGACGACGAGCGACTCGGCGCGGATCACGATCTCGCCGGAGCGCGACGCGCCGCCACCCGCCAGCGCGCCCGCCGGGAGCCGCAGCTTCCGGCCCGCCTTCGGCGCCTCGACCCGCTCCGCCTGCAGCCGCTCGAGCCGCGCCTCGTGCTCGTGCATCTTGTTGAACTTCCGGTGCGAGCGGTAGCGCTGGACGAGCTCCCGCTCACGCTCGATCGACTCCGCGTGCACTTCGGCGTCCTTTGCAGCCCGGATGTCCCGCTCCTGGCGCTGCCGGTGGTAGGCGGAGTAGTCGCCGCGGAACACGGTGAGCCGGCGATCGCGGAGCTCCCAGATCCGGGTCACGGTCGCGTCAAGGAATGCCCGGTCGTGGGACGCGACCAGGAGCGCGCCGTGACGCCGCCGGAGATGCTCCTCCAGCCACTCGATCGCGCCGATGTCGAGGTGGTTCGTCGGCTCGTCGAGGAGCAGCAGGTCCGGCTGGGCGATCACGAGTCGGGCGAGCGTCGCCCGCGTTTGCTCGCCGCCCGACAGCGCCGTGGGGGGTCGCGTCCACTGGTCCCGAGCGAAGCCCAGTCCGGACAGCGCCTCGTCGACGCGCTGGTCCAGCGTGTACCCGCCGAGGATCTCGAACTGGTGTTGAAGGTTTGCGTACTCGGCGTCCTCGACGTGGCCGCTGCCCTCGAGCTCGGCGAGGCGCTCCGCCATCCAATCGAGGTGGGCGGCGCCGTGGCGGACCGCGGACCGGAGGTCCGGCGATGCCATGAAGACGGCGTCGAAATGCGACTCCTGGGCGAGGAGCCCGATCGTCAGGCCGCGCTTGCGGTGAACGGCGCCCGCGTCCGCTTCATCCCGACCCGCGGCGATCCGGAGCAGTGTCGTCTTGCCGGCACCGTTGGGGCCCACGAGCCCGATCCGGTCGTCCACGGCAATCGCCGCGCTGATGTCGTCGAGGATGACGAACGTGCCGACCTCG
The DNA here is from genome assembly GCA_042408445.1 of Chloroflexota bacterium. Taxonomy (GTDB): domain Bacteria; phylum Chloroflexota; class Limnocylindria; order Limnocylindrales; family CSP1-4; genus CF-46. The sequence continues at coordinate 102,396 of JBHORC010000037.1, read as the reverse complement.
CGACGGACGCGTTCGAGACGAACGATCGACATGCGCTACCCGCCGACCGAGGCGCGGGCGGCGGCGCGCCGCGTGGCTGCCGCCCGGCGGGTGCGCTCGGCCCGCGTCGCCCGGACATCGGCCGCGTCGGTGTCGCGATCGCTCCCGCTCGCGCCCCGGCGGCCCTCGCTGGACGCGCCGACGCTCCCCTCCCCGCTCGGCAGCTCGGACCAGCGACGGCCAATCCGCTCCGGCATCGTCATCGTTCGGAGGATCGCGCGCGCGCCCGCGCGATCGCCCGCCGGCAGCCGCTGACACCACGAGCAGAAGTGGGTCGCCCGGCCGCCGACGACGATCCGCCGGATCGGCCGGCCGCAACGGAGGCACGGCTCGCCCGTCCGCTGGTACACGGCGAGGTGGTCCTGCATCTCGCCGTCGCCTTCGGGCGCCGTGTAGTCGTCGATCGAGGAGCCGCGCCGGATCACGGCCTCGGTGAGGATCCTTCGGATCTCGAGCCAGAGGCGTCGCTCGTCCGGAGGCCGCAGGGTGCGGGTCGTTCGGAGCGGATGCAGTCGCGACGCCCAGAGCGCCTCGTCGGCGTAGATGTTCCCGACGCCCGCGACGAACGACTGGTCCAGCAGGAGCGACTTCAGCCGTCCCTTCCGCGCCCGGAGGCGCCGCCGGAATGCGCCGACCGTGAACGCATCGGACAGTGGCTCCGGTCCGACCTTCGCAAAGGGATCGTCGTCTGCCAGGTACAGCCCGACGCGGCCGAACTTGCGGATGTCGCGGAACCGGACCTCCCGGCCATCCTCGAGCGCGAGCACGAGCCGGACGTACGGATCCGGGTCGCGGCCCTGCGGCACGACGAAGAGCTGGCCGGTCATCTTCAGGTGGATCGTGAGGAGCGCGTCGCCGGACAGCTCGACGACGACCTGTTTCCCACGCCGGCCGACCGCCTCGACCCGCCGTCCGGCGATGCCATCGGCGAAGCCTTCGGGCGTGAGCGAGCGGAGCGTCCGCGGCCAGTACGTGGTCGCGTCCACGATCGTCGCGCCGGTGATCAGCGGTCGAAGGTCTCGGGCGACGGTCTCGACCTCGGGGAGCTCGGGCATGGCCGAAGCCTACCGGCAGGGCCGTCAGGTCGCGGCAGGAATGCCAGCGGGTCGCGCCCGGTCAGCCGATCGAGGCGAGCGGGGCGACCGGCGCCTCGTCGGGGAGCTCGTCCGCCTCGGCGGCGATCGCATCCTCCCGCGTCAGCGGCGTCATGCCTTCCCAGTCGTCGCCGACCTTGATGTCGACCGTCAGCGGGACCGACAGCGGAAGCGCGCTCTCCATCGTCTCGCGGACGACCGCAGCGAGCCGATCGACCTCCTCGCGCGGGACCTCGAACAGCAGCTCGTCGTGGACGCTGAGGAGCAGCCGGGCGCGGAGGCCCTCGGCCCGCACGCGCTCGGCGGCGCGGATCATCGCGATCTTCTGGATGTCCGCGGCGGTCCCCTGGATCGGCATGTTGATCGCCATCCGCTCGCCGGCGCCGCGGAGCGCCGGGTTCGACGCGCGTAACTCCGGGATCTGTCGCTTCCGGCCGAGCAGCGTCTCGACGAACCCCTGGCTCTTCGCCTGCTCCTTGATCGCCATCATGTAGTAGCTGATTCCGGAGTACGCCGCGAAGTACGAGCTGATGAACTCCTGCGCCTCCTTGCGGGGGATGTTCGCCCGGGAGGCAAGGCCGAAGTCGCTCATCCCGTAGGCGAGCCCGAAGTTGACCATCTTCGCCATCGACCGCTCGCCGTGAGTGATCGAGTCCGGATCCTTGTGGAGGACCCGGGCGGCGGTCTCGCGGTGGATGTCCGCGTTCCTCGCGAAGGCGTCCTTCAGGTGCTCGTCGCCCGAGACGTGAGCGAGGATCCGGAGCTCGATCTGCGAGTAGTCCGCGGCGAGGAGCGTCAGATCCGGTGCACCGGCGACGAACGCGCGGCGGATCCGCCGACCCAGTGTCGTGCGGATCGGGATGTTCTGGAGGTTCGGGTCCGACGAGGAGAGGCGGCCCGTCGCCGCCACGGCCTGGTGGAACGTCGTGTGGAGCCGGCCGTCCGCCTCGGCGATCAGGTTCGGCAGCGCCTCGACGTAGGTCGAGCGGAGCTTCGTGTAGACGCGCCACTCGAGCAGCTTGTCGATCATCGGGTGGGCCGGCCGGAGGTCCTCCAGGACCGACGCATCGGTCGAGTAGCCGGTCTTCGTCCGCCGGCCCTTGGGGAGGTTCAGCTCGAAGAACAGGACCTGCTCGAGCTGCTTCGGGCTGCCGAGGTTGAACTCGTGCCCGACGTCGACATAGATCTCCCGTTCCAGCCGCTCGATCTCCGAGCGGAACTCGAGGTCCAGGACGCTGAGCGCCTCGCGATCCAGCGCCACCCCGACCGCCTCCATCCGGGCGAGGACGGAGATCAGCGGGAGCTCGATGTCGCGGAAGAGGCGATCGAGGGAGACCTCAATGAGCCGCCGCTCGAGCGGCTCCCGGACGGCGATCGCGGAGAGCGCCTCGATCCCCGCCCGCGCGGTCGCGGGGAGCTCGGTCGCGGGCGGCAGGATCTGGTCGAGGTTCTCGGCGACGATGTCGGCGATCGTCTGGCTGCGGAGCGCGGCGTTCAGGATGTACGCGGCGATCTGAGTGTCGAAGGCAACGGGTGTGGCGTCACGATCCGGATCGTCGGCGATCCCTGCCACGAGGATCGGCTTCACCTCGTGGCCGACGAGCGGCACGCCGGTCTGCTCGATCAGGTGGCGCAGCGCCGTGGCGGCCTCCGCTCCGTCCGCCGCGACGACGCGACCGTCGGGACCGGCGACCGCGAGCGCGAGCGGCGTGCCGCGACGTGGTCTCGGATCATCCGCGACGAGCGACGCACCGATCGCGGGCTGGGCGCGGATCCAGTCCTCGAGGCCGGCGATGTCCTCCAGGCCGCGGACCTCGATCCGCCCCGGGTCGACGATCGCGGCCGCGAGCTCGGTCGGGAGATCGCGCGCGGCGTCGCCGTCGTCGGGGCGCGGTTCACTGCCGTTGCTGGCGCCCGCGGCGCCGGCCGCGCCAGAGGTCGCGGCTGACGAGCCGCCACCGGGTCGCGCGGCAGCGGCGCCTCCCGCGACCGAGGCGAAGTCGAGGCGGAGCTGGAGCTCGCCGCTCTCCGGACGCACGCCCTGGCGGCTCGCGCCCCACCCGTCGGGCCGACCGGCGACGCGCGCCGCCGGCACGTACCCGCTCTCCGCGACGGTGCGGAGTGCCGCGGTTCGCTGCTCGGCCGATTCTCCGGCCATCGGCGGGAGCCGCTCGATCAATGTTCGGAACTCGTACTCGCGGAACAGCCGGACGACCGTGTCGCGGTCGTAGTCGCCCAGCCGCGCCGCCTCGAGGTCGATCTGGATCGGCAGGTCGCGGACGATCCGGGACAGCTCGCGGCCCATGAGGATCTGGTCGCGGTGCTCGCGGAGCTTCTCGCCGAGCTTCGGCGGCGTGACCTCGTCCAGCCGGGCGAGCAGCGTGTCGAGGTCGCCGAAGTCGCGGATGAGCTTCGCGGCCGTCTTCTCACCCACGCCCGGGACGCCCGGGATGTTGTCGGTCGGATCACCCTTGAGCGACTTGTAGTCGACCATCTGGTCCGGCCGGAGGCCGAACCGCTCGTCGATCTTCTCGACGTCGTACATCACCGTGTTCTCGACACCGGAGCGGGTCGTCATGAGGCGCACCCGCGGCGTGACGAGCTGGAGCATGTCGAGATCGACGGTGACGATCGTCGTCTCGAGGTCGTCGCGCGGGTCGAGCTGCTTCGTGATCGTGCCGATCACGTCGTCAGCCTCGTAGCCCTGCATCTCGTAGACGGGAATGCGGAGCGCCTTGACGATCTCGCGGACCTTCGGGAACTGGTCGCGGAGGTCGTCCGGCATCTTCGTCCGGGTCGCCTTGTAGTCGGCGTACTGCTCGTGGCGGAACGTCGGGCCGGGCAGGTCGAACGAGACCGCGAGGTAGTCCGGCTTCAGGTCCTGGAGGCCGCGAAGGACGATGCTCGCGAAGCCGAAGGCGCCGTTCACGAGCTCGCCCTTGGAGGTCGTGAGAGGCGGGAGGGCGAAGTAGCCCCGGTAGACGAGCCCGTAGCCGTCGAGCAGCATCAGGCGTTCGGTGGGCACGAACGGAGTGTACCCGCGGGCTCCGCGGGAGCGGCGCATCCGCCCCCTCTCGAGGCTCCTCGTCAGGAAGCGCGGCGCCGCCGTGAGAGCAGGAGCAGGAGCAGCCCGATGGCGATCGCGGCGACGAAGACCACGTTCCAGGGGTTCAGGCTCGTCGCCTGCGTGGCCGCCGCGGAAATCGGGCTCGGACCGGTTTCGGGCGTCGAGCCGCCGGCCTCCGCGCTCGGCGCCCCGCTCGCGGCCGCTGCGCCGGTCCCCTCACCGGTGATCCCGACGTCGGTCGGTTCGCTTGCGCCGGCGGTCGTCCCCCCCGTCGCAGCCGACGCCATGACGCTCGCTGCCATCGATGCCGCCGCGGGTTCCGACGGCTGCGCCGCGGGAGCAGCGGAGGCGGCGGCCGACGCCGCGGCCACCGGACCGAGCGCGGCACCGCTGCTCGCGCCCGACTGCTGATCCGCGGTCGTCGCCGGCACTGCTGCGCCGCGCGTGTCGTACGCCGGGCCGGCGCTCGCGGCGGCCCCTCCCATGCCAAAGGAGGTGATCGAGACATTGCCGATCAGCAGCCCGACGAGGCCGAACGTCGCGAGGCTCACCCCGAGGCGACGCGAGGCGACGGCGGACAGATCGAACGCGGGGACGAGGCGTCGCCACCCGGTCCGGCGGAGGGATTGGGCCTGTTGCGGTGTGAGCTGGAAGTCGCGCGGGCGGGCGATCGGAGCCGGCACGGCCGAGGTCGCGCGGGCGATCGCGACGAGATCATCGTGGAGCGCCCGGCATTCGCTGCAGTCGGTGGTGAGGGCGATGGCCTGGTCGCGTTCGGTGCCGGCGAGGTCGCCGGCGGCGAGCGCGGCCACGAGCATCAGGTCGTGGCGATCATGGGTCGACGCGCGGGCGTCGGAAACGTGGGGCATGGTCGTCAGACGACTCCCAGGCGACGATGGTTCCGACGATCAGCCACGAAAGAGCTCCATGCGATCGGCGAGCCGGTCGCGCAGGGCGAGGCGGCCGCGGTGGATCCTCGATTTCACGGTCCCCAGCGAGACGCCGGTCATCTCCGCGATCTCGGCGTAGTCGTAGCCCTCGACGTCGAACAGGACGATCGCAGCCCGCTGGTCCTCCGTGATCGAGGCGAGCGCGGCGTTCAGCGCACGGTGCCGCTCCGTCGTCAGCGCGGTGTGGACTGGGTCCGCTTCCGCGCCCGCCGGCGGCTGCCAGCTCTCGTCCTCGAACTCGGGGTACGGCTGGACCGGTCGCCGCTTTCGCGCCCGCTGGAGATCCATCGCGGCGTTCACCGCGATCCGGTTCAGCCACGACTTGACGCTCCCGCCGCGGAACCCCGCGAGGTTGCGATACGCGGAGAAGAACGCCTCCTGGACGCAATCGGTCGCCTGGTCGCGATCCGGGACCATGCGGACGATCAGCGCGAAGAGCTGGTCCTGGTAGCACACGACGAGGTCGTTGAATGCGTCGAGCTCGCCGGAACGCGCACGCTCGAGCAGGATGAGGTCGCGGCGCTGGACGGGGTCGTCGGCGACCGTCGTCGAGCGAAGGTCCTCCACGATGAGGGGGCCCCTCCGGACGGCGATTGTGAGGCGCGGCGAGTCTAGCATCGGGTCTCGCGCCAGACGCACGCACCGCTCGCACGGTTCCGACCCTCCCGGTGCGACGGAACGGCGAGGGTCGTCGGCTAGGATTGCCCGGCGTGCCGAAGTGGCGGAATGGCAGACGCGGCGGTCTCAAACACCGCTGAGGGCAACCTCGTCCGGGTTCGAATCCCGGCTTCGGCACCACCCGTCACGCGACGAGCCATCGCCAGATCCGCCGCCGTCAGCGGCCGCGGGTGGCGCGCTCCAGCAGGGCGACGAATGCGGTCAGCGCGACGACCGACAGGATCACGACGAGCCGCCAGTCGATCGAGGACGCGGTCCCGGCGTAGTCGGTGTCGGCCGATACGGGCGCGACGACGGCCATCAGCGTCAGGAACGCGATGGCGATCGCGGCTCTTGTGCGCTTGCGCATCACGGTCTCCCTCGACCACGGACTGCTCTGGCGGCAGCGGCACGGACGATCCTGGCGGCCATATCGTGGCACGTCGGGCGCCGCGGAGCGACCCCGCGGTGCCGACCAGTCCACGCGGGGCGTTCGAACTGAGTCGCGCGCATGCTTGACGGGTGACGTCCGCCGCGATCGATCGCCTGCTCTTCGTCCTGATCGGCGCGCTCGCCGTCACCGGCGGCGTGTCATTGGTCTCCGGAGCGCCGGGTGCGGCGTGGCTGTTCGTCGCCCACGATCTCCTCGCCGGCCTGCTCGCGGTCGCGGTCGTCGCGAAGCTTCGGGCGAGCGTTCCGCGGGCCGTTCGCGCCGGACGGTGGCCTCGCCTCGCGGTCGCGATCGTCGTCACGACGGCTGCCGTCGGCTCCCTTGCCGCCGGGTTCGCGTGGGTCGCCGGCGGCGCGCTCGTGTGGCTGGACGTCGGGCCGATCCGCTGGTCGCTCCTGACGATCCACGCCGTGCTCGGCGTTGCGCTCGCGCCGCTCCTCGTCGTCCACCTCGTCCCTCGGCGCTGGAGGGTTCTGCGGATCCCCGCGGCCCGACTGCAGGACTCGCCGAACCTGTCGCGACGAGCACTGCTTCAAGCCGCCGGCTCCTCGGTGATCGCGATTGGGCTCGTCGTGGCGGCCACGAACCTCGATCGCCTCGCCGGTGGCGTCCGGCGGTTCACCGGATCGCGGTGGCTTCCCGCCGGGCCGCCCGGCGTGCCGACGACGTTCCTCGGCGAGCCGGCTCCGGCGATCGACCTCGCGACGTGGCGGCTCCGCGTCGTCGGCCGCGTCGCGGCACCGCTGGAGCTGGACCTTGCCGCGCTCGCCCGCTTCAGCTCGAGCGACGTGACGGCGGTTCTCGACTGCACCTCTGGCTGGGCGGTCGAGGGGACGTGGTCCGGGATCCCGCTCCGGGACCTCCTCGACGCGGCGGGCGCGGCCACCGATGCCGGCCACATCGACATCGTTGCCGTCACGGGCTGGCGAGCGACGCTTGCGGCCTCAGCAGCCCGCGAGTGCCTGCTCGCCCTGACCGAAGGTGGCCGTCCGCTCGCTGCGGAGCACGGCGCGCCTGCGCGCCTCGTTGCGCCCGCTCATCGCGGGCTCGAATGGGTCAAATGGGTCGATCGGATCGAGGTCGGCTGACCGCTGGCGGGCGGGCTGTCGAGCGGTCGAGTCGTCGACGCGGACGAGGCGCTAGCGGTCCCAGCTGACGAGGGCGGCTCCGAGGGCCAGGACGCCGATCGCGGCGACGGATCCGACACCGGCGCGGTCGCCGGCGAAGGCAACGAGCCCGGCGCCCGCGCCCGTCAGGAGGCCTCGAAGCGTGACATCGATGAGCAGCCCGAGGCTACCCGCCTTGGCGGGCGTCGTCTCGTGGCTCGCGAATCGAACGCGAATGTGGTCGGGGGTGCGAAGTCGAACGGTCACGGAGCAATCGTGTCCGCGCCACGCTGCGACGGATCGGAGGTGCTCCGGAGGCTCCTTGCGGTTGGCTCACACCGGCTCGCCTGACGGCGTCCAGCCGAGCTCCCGACGGGCTCGGCCGTTCGAGATCCCGTCGCCGTCGTCGACGATGTTGTAGATCCCCTGCCCGCGCGAGACCGCGAGCAGGGCGGCCCGCGCGGCAGCGACGACGTGCACGGACGGCCGATCCTCCCGTGTCGCGCTCACGGTGCCTGGTCCGTACAGGAAGCCGTAGCGAAGGACGAGGCCATCGATCCCGGGCGTCTCGAGCACGAGTCGTTCGAGCTCGACGACGCCGGGCAGCACGGAGTCGTCCGGTCGCTCCGCGAGGCTTCGGAGCGGGTCGCCCTCGGCGTGCGGCTCGGGTCCCGACGCATACAGCCAAGCGGCGCTCTGGGCGACCAGCCGCCCAACGCCAGCCGCCTGCATCCCCTCGACGATGTTCTTGGTGCCGACGATTCGGAGCCGCGCGTTCGCGCGCAACGACGGGGGGTCGAAGCCGGCCGCCAGATCCGTCAGCTGGTGGATCACGACGTCGGGACGAGCGTTCGCCACGGCGCGGGCGACGCCGCCCGCGTCGAACGCGTCGACGACGAGGCCCGATACGTCGCCTGCCGTCAGCTCGGCCGCCCGCGCCTCGCTTCGTGTCGTGCCAACCACGGAATGCCCGGCCTCGAGAAGCATCGGCACGAGCTGCCGACCGATCGCGCCCGTCGCCCCGAACAACAGCACCCGCACGGCGCCGATCATGCACCGCTGCGATACTCGGCGCCGAATGACGAGCGAAATCAGCACCCGCGATCGGGAGCCGAGCCTCCAGGAACGCTTCGCTCCGGGCAGCCGCTGCTTCGGCTGTGGACCGGCCAACCCGATCGGCCTCCGCGTCCGAAGCCGACCGGATGCCGGCGACCCGTCGGTGCTCATCGCGGAATGGCAGCCGGATCACGATCACGAGGCCTTCGATGGCGTCGTCAACGGTGGCATTCTCGGGACGCTGCTGGACTGCCACGCGAACTGGACGGCTGCCTGGACGCTGATGCGCGCACGTGGGCTCGATCGACCGCCGACGACCGTCACCCTCGAATATGCGATCCGACTTCGACGGCCGACACCCTCGGACGGTGCTGTCCGGATTCGCGCGCGCGCCGTCGAGACATCCGATGACCGGGCGACGATCGAAGCGGAGATCGAGGCCGGCGGCGTCCTGACCGCGTCCGGCCGGGGAATCTTCGTCGCCGTGAAGCCGGGTCACCCGGCGTACGACCGCTGGTAGGAGACTGATGTTCCGTCGATTCCTCGGCGTCGACCGCCCGCAGGCCGACCCCCGCCTTCCCGTCGGCGACAGTGCCGCTCCCCTCCCCAACTCCGCCGCGGAGACTGCGACGGCGCGGCGAATCGTCGCCCGCCTGGAGGCGCTCCAGCCGGAGGAAGCCCGCTACCTCGCCTGCTTCGCGTACGTGCTGAGCCGGGCCGCGAACGCCGACTTCGAGATCAGCGACAACGAGACGCGGCTCATGGAGCAGTTCGTCGTCGAGCAGGGCGGGCTCGACGAGGCGCAGGCGATCCTCGTCGTCGAGATGGCGAAGCTCCAGGCACGGACCCAGGGCAGCACCGAGGACTTCGTCGTGACGCGCGAGTTCCGGTCGATCTCCACGCTCAACCAGCGTCGCGCGCTACTCCGCTGCTGCTTCGCGATCGAGGCGGCGGACGGGACGATCAGCGCGGTCGAGGCGTCGGCCGTCAACGAGATCGCGCGCGAGCTCGACCTGGAGCGCGACGAGGTCAACGCGATCCGCGATGAGTTCCACGAGCAGCTGTCCGTCGTCCGGGCCCTTCGCGAGGCGAGCCAGGGACGGTCCACCGGGGGCGACGCGCCGGGCTGAGCGACGGCAGCGGCGGCGGGTGTCGCGCGGTTGCGCGACGAGGACTCAGCTCGCCCGGCCGCGCCCCGAGGTCGCGATCGGTGTCAGGTCGAGCCCGGTGAACGCCATGCTGAACGAGGCGCGCGCGCCGGCAGCCAGGGTCGAGCCGGAGGGCGTCCCGGCGGTTGCGTTGATCGCGGTCCCGCTCGAGTCGTAGATCGTGACCATGTAGGCGACGCTGTGGGCCGTCGTCGAGGTGGAGTTCACGATCCAGCCGGTCACATTCCAGGTCCCTGGCGACGGTGCCGTCCCGGTCACGCCGCTCGCGGAGAGCAGCCTCGTCGCCCGGCTCGCGGCGGAGCTCGTGACGGTGTAACGGACCGTCGCGAAGCCGGCCGGCTTCGTCGTCTTGATCACGAAGCTGGCGCGGTGATTCGCGGCAACCGCCGGAGTCATCGGCGCCCCGGAGACGGTCTTGAGGAGCGCACCGGATGCGGAGTAGAGGCGGGCGGTGACCGTCACGTTCCGCGGCGCGGTCGTCGTGTTCAGCACCTCGCCTACGAGCCGGACCGTGCTGCCCGGAACCGACCGCCCGGAGACGAACGCGACGGACCCGGAGAGCGCCTGGACGAGCCACTTGTAGCTGGATGGACTCGAGGCGCCCCCGACGGTCGAGAGCTTGAGCGCATAGCTTCCGGCGGACAGCGAGCGGACGATCTCCTCCCAGTGCAGGCCGGCGGTGTTGGAGGTCGCGAGGAGCGTCGAGCAGCCGGAATAGAGGCTGAGGATCCCGTCCACGGGCAGTGCTCCGAGGACGAGCCGGTACATCGACGTCTTCGGGACGGTGAATCGGATCCAGTCGATGTCGTTCGCGGCCGCGAACTTCGCCGTCGACCACGCGCCCGTCGCTGCCTGGACGGGCGCGGCGGCGCAGGTGTTCGGTGCGTCCGAGCTGGTCTGGACGTAGGTCGCGGTCACGGTCTTCGGCGTGCTGCCGACGGTGACCGCATGGCTCAGCGCCCCGCCGTCCGACCATGACTTGAACGCCCACGTCGTCTCGCCGGAGGCGACGGACGAGGCGGCGAGCACGGTCGCGGCGTGGCCGACGAGCTCGGTCGCCGGGCCGATGCTGCCGTTGGCCGTAACGCCGTCCAGCGTGACGGGGAGCCCGCCGGGGCTCGACGTCACCGTGAGGGTCGAGGTCTTCGGGTTGACGTCGATCGAGGCGGTCGAGGTGAGGCCACCGGAATCGGTGGCGGTGACGGTGATCCGGAGCCAGGATCCGGCGTCGTGATCCGGCGCGGTGAACGACGTCGAGGCGAGGCCATCGGCATCGAGCAGGTCGTGCTCGTGGCAGTCGCTCGGGGAGTGGCAATGCTCCAGCCCGACATGCCACGAGAAGGCGCTTGCGGGGAGCGCGCCGTCCTCGAGGTCCGTCGCGTGCGCGTCGAGGTGGATCGTGTCGCCGACCGCCCAACAACTGTTCGTGCAGGACGGCTGGTCGAGCGTCACGGTCGGCGCGCTGTTGCCGGACGCGATCGTCGTCTGCTTCGTGGCGGTGACGCCGTTCGCGTCGGTGATCGTCAGCCGCGCGGTCCACGTCCCAGCGGCGTACTGGTGGCTCGTCGTCGCGCCCGAATCGTGCGGCGTGCCGTCACCGAAGTCCCAGTCATAGGTGTCAATCCCCGCCGGCGCCGAGGACCCGGTTCCGTCGAACGAGACCGTCAACGGCGCCGCGCCCGTGCTCGGCGTCGCGGAGAAGCTCGCGACCGGGGGCTGATAGCGAAGCCGGTGGATCTCGCCGTTGAGGTCGACGTAGACGAGATCGCCGCCCGGCTCGGTCGTGAGCATGACCGGGTTCTGGGGCGCGGAGTCAAAGGGGATCGCGGACGGCGACGGAACGCCGGTGCCGCTATCCGGCAGCACGACGATGCAGTTCCGTGAGTAGTCCGCGACGAAGAGCGCGCCGTGGTACTGCGCGGGATAGGCGGACCCGGTGTAGAACGCGAGGCCGCTGATCGAGGCGCTCGCCGAGGGCGCACCGCTGAGCGGCGGACAGCCGTCACCCGATGCCATGTGGGCGGTCTGGGCATACGTGTAGAGCGGCGAGGTCGCGGCGCCGGCGGCGAGCGACGTGCAGAGATTCAGCGACAGGCTGTAGTAGGTCCCGCTCTGGGGACCCTCGCGACATGGCCAGCCGTAGTTCGTCGGCCCGGTCGTCGGGTCCGCGACCCGGTTGATCTCCTCCCACGTCGAATACCCGACGTCGCCAACGTAGAGGTCGTCCGTGCCTGGGCGGAAGGTCATCCGGAACGGGTTCCGGAGGCCATAGGCGACGATCCGGCGACGAACGGGGTCGGCGTTCGCGAGGGCCGGGTTGCCCGTGGCGGCGTTGCCGCTCGCCGGATCGAGGCGGAGAACAGCCCCGTTCAGGACGGCCGCCTCGCCCGCAGCCCGGCGGAAGCTCTGCGCCCGGAGCGCGCCGCCCTCGGCGGTTGGCGCCGACGGCTCGGTTCCCGCAGGGGTCGGCGGGTCGCCGCACGGGTTGACCGGCGTCACGGGGCTCGTCGTGTTCGGCCGGGTCCCGCCCTTCTGGCCGTAGTCCTGCGCGCCGGTGTTGAAGCTCGCGCCCTCACCGCCGGTCGCGTAGAGCTTGCCGTCGGGCCCGAACAGGAGCGAACCCGCCGAGTGGCTCGGGAACTGCTGGCACCACCCGGTCAGGAGCGCGAGACGGGCCGTCGAGACGCCCGTCGAGGTGTTCACGGTGATCCGCTCGAGCCGGTTCTGGACGACGCAGCCGTCCGAGTTGCCGCCCGGGTCGGTCGGACACTGATCGTTGCTGCCATCGGACGACGGCCACTGCGGCGCGACGCCGCCGGGCAGGGCGTTGTACGTGTAGAGGACGTAGATGTAGGGCTGCGTCGGAAATCCGGGATCCACCGCGAGGCCGAGGAGGCCGCGATCCCAGTAGTTCATGACGTCGGTCCGGAAGTCGACCGTCTGGACCGGCGCGGCATTCGCGTTGAACGCGGCGAGGGTCGGCCAGGTCTTGACGACCCCACGCTTCTCGCCCACGAACACGCGGCCGTTCGGGGCGAACACGATCGTCGTCGGGGAGTTGAGACCGGTGACGACCGTTTCGTCGACGAAGCCTGCGGCGAGGGTCGAGGGAGCGAGCGTCGTCGCGGCCCGCGGCTGGTTGGAGGCGTGGGCGGCGGCTGCGGTGGCCGCACCGCTCGCGTCTCCGATCGGCGCCCCGACGAGCAGGCCGAGAGCGATCGACACCGACGCGAAGGCAGCGCCGAACCGGCGGCCGACGGAACGGTGGGAGCTGCGGGCCGGCCGGCGGGCCGGCGAAACGCGGACGGTCGCCAGGATGGAAGTCCCGATTGCGTCGAGCGCGGCCGCCTGCTGGTGCCCTCGTGCACGCGCTCGGCGAGACGATACCCGGCCGAGCCTCGCCAAACCGGGCGTTTGCGCGATCGCGGGGCCGACGGGCACCGCGGCCGGTCAGACGGTCAGACGGGGCGGAGCTCGCCGAGGACCTGGTCGACCGTTTCGACGAGCCGGTCGGCGTCGCCCGCCGAGAAGACGAGCGGCGGCTTGATCTTCATCACGTTGTGATCCGGGCCGTCCGTGCTCAGCAGCACGCCGAGCTCGACCGCGCGGTTCGCGAGGCGGCTTGCCAGATCGCCGTCGGGCTGACGGGTCTCGCGGTCCCGCACGAGCTCGATGCCGATGAACAGGCCGGTGCCGCGGACATCGCCGATGCATTCGTGGCGGTGCTGGAGCGCACGGAGCCCGGCCAGGAGCCGCTCCCCGACGACCCGGGCATGCTCCTGGAGCCGCTCCTCCTCGATGACGTCGAGGACGGCGAGGCCGATCGCCGCGGACACGGGGTTGCCACCGAACGTGTTGAAGTACTCCATGCCGTTCGCGAATGCGTCGGCGATCGCTCGGGTCGTGACGACCGCACCGAGCGGATGACCGTTCCCGATCGGCTTGCCCATCGTGACGACGTCGGGGCGCGCGGCCTGCCTGGCGAACGCCCAGGTGTCCGTCCCGACCCGCCCGAACCCGACCTGGACCTCGTCGGCGATCGCGACGGCACCGACCGCGCGACCAGCCTCGAAGAGGCCGGCGAGCCAGCCTTCGGGCGGGACGACCTGGCCGGCCACGCTCGGGATCGCCTCGGCGATGACCGCGCCCGGCGGCTGGCCAGCGGCCGCAGCGGCATCGAGAACCGCGACGGCGTCCGCGAGGTACGCGGCCGCGACCTCCGTGCCCGGACCCCTGTGCGATCCGCGGTACGGGTCGGGGAGTGGCACGACGTGGACGTCCTCGCGCCGGCCGGCGCCACCCGGCCCGTTGAACTTGTACGGGCTGATCTCGATGAGCCGCTGGGTGTTGCCGTGGTACGCCACGTCGACCGTCGCGACGTCCGGGCGGCCAGTGGCGGCGCGGGCGAGCCGGAGGGCGAGCTCGTTGGCCTCGCTGCCGGAGTTGACGAAGTAGCAGACCTCGAGAGGCTCTGGCAGCAGCGCCGTGAGCCGCTCGGCGTAGCGGAGCACGTTCTCGTGGAGGTATCGCGTGTTCGTGTTCAGGAGGCGCATCTGGGCGACCCCGGCTTCGACGACGCGTGGGTGGGCGTGGCCGACATGGGCGACGTTGTTCACGCAGTCGAGATATGGGCGACCGTCGGCGTCGAAGAGGTAGGCGCCCTCGCCGCGAACGATGTGCAGCGGGCTCGGGTAGCTGAGCGAGAGCGACGGCCCGAGGAGCCGACGCCTCGCCTCAAGGAGGTCTGCGGATCCCGGCCGGGGCGCCGACCGGGAACGGCCGGGCGAGCCGGGCGAGCCGGGCGACCCGCCCGAGGCGCGGGCGTCGGTCGTGGTCACGACGCGAGGCGCTCGAGCAGCGCCCACGCGGGCGCCTCGGAGACGGTCAGGTACGGGTCGTCCGGATCGAGCGTCGCCTGGTGCGCGCTGAGGGCGACGCTCGTCGCGAGCCGCAGCGCGACGAGGTCCACGACGACCTCGGCCTCGCGCGCGGTGAGTGGCAGGGCCGCCTCGAAGCCGCCGCGAACGGTGGCAATCACGCTGTGCGGATCGTCGCTGCCGAGCGCGGCGTAGGCCGCTGCGACGGCGAGCTCGTTGACGACGACGGACCACACGGCGTCGCCGAGATCGAGCAGGCCGGCAATCCGGTCCCCGTCGTCGTCGACCAGGACGTTGTGGTCGTTGGCGTCGTTGTGGATGACGCCCTGGCGGAGCGACGGGAGGACCTCCGCGAGAGCCGCGAATCGCGGCCGCCAGCGATCGAGCAGCGCGACCCGGGAGGGATCGGCGATGGCGGGTGCGTGCGCCTCGATCACGTCCACGCTTCGAAGGGCGTTCCACTGGAACCGTCGGTGCGCCGCGGGGTGGTCCCAGCCATCGAGGGCGCGGGCAGCGCGGCCCATCACCCAGCCGAGATCGCGGAGCAGCTCGGCGGATCGGCTCGCCGGCGGAACGGTCGCGAGCGGTCGTCCGGGCAGCCAGGTGAGGAGCCGGGCAAGGAACGGAGCGGAGCCGGAGGGGAGCGTCACGGGCACCACTGTCCGACCATCGACCGCTGGGATCGGGAGCTGACACGGGACGCCGGCCGAATCGAGGCGTGCCATCGCCTCGTGCTGGAACTCCAGGAGCGTCGCGTCGTCCGTCGCGTTCGCGATCTTCAGCACGAAGCGGTCGGTCTCGTCCGGGGCAACCGCGAAGTTCCGGTCCCGCTCGCTGGGCAGCGGGCGGACGCGTGCCCGGATCCCCCACTGCTCGTGCAGGATCCGGACGGCGTCAGCGGCGTCAGCCGAAGGCCGGGTCAGGACGACGCCCACCGTCGCGCCCATGTCAGGAGAGCCGGAGCTCGACGAGCCCGTCGCCGAGCCGTCGACGGACCTCGGAGAGCAGCTCGGAGTCGTAGGCAACGCGTCGATTCAGCTCCATCGGCAGGGTGGCGCCACCGGTCGGCGCCGGCACGTGCAGCACGACCCGCGTCGCGCCGGGGCGCTCGCGGAGCAACGTCCGGAACGTCTCCATCGCCAGGATCAGCCGATCAGGAGCGGCGCCACCGAACCGGACGTGCAGCACCTGGTCCGGCTGGCTCTCGACCTGGGCGGTCGGCGCCGCGGACTCCATCGCAACGCGCGCCCGCGCCTCGTCGGGGAGTGCCGGCTCGTCGTCGATCTCGATCCCGTCCACGCCGCTCGCCGCGAGGTCGTCCGGCTCGATGTACGTCGGGATCGGTGTCGCGGGGACGATCGCCGGCAGAGACGCGACGGCCTCCGCCCGGAGTGGGGAGACGCGGGGGACGCCGGGCCGGATCTCGACTGAGTGGCCTGCGCCAACCGCCACCGCCGCCGACGCGGGCGTCGGCGCGCCGGCGAACCCGGGGCCCGCAACTCCGGGGCCGACCGCAACGCCCGGGCCGGCCGGTGACGCCGCGGCGGACGACCCACCGGCCATGACCGCGACGGGCGGTCGACCCGCAGCCTCGGCTCCCCCACCCCGGCCGCCTCCGCCGTTCCAGCCATTGCCCGACCCGTTCCCGTTCGCGCTGCCGTTCGCGTTCCGCCGGGGCCCGCGACCGCGGTCGCCCGCCGCGACCTCGCGGGCGAACTGCTCCGGGCCACGCGCGACGGCATCGTCCCAGTCCAGCGCGAGATCGGCGAGCAGGGACACATCCTCGCCGCGGTGATCGATCCGGCCGGCGACCAGGAGGATCGCGCCCTCCGTCCACGTCCCGACCGTCTGCTCGTACATCCGCGGGAAGACCACGACCTCGATCGATCCCTGGAGATCCTCGAGCGTCGCGACGCCCATCGTCGACTTCGTCTTCGTGACGACGGTCCGGAAGCCCGTGACGATCCCGCCGATCACGACGCGCTGGCCGTCGAGCGACTCGTCCTTGAGGTCGCTGCTGTACGCGGTGACGAAGGCGCCGACCTGCTCGGCGACCTCGCCCATCGGGTGCTCCGACAGGTACAGGCCGAGCAGCTCCTTCTCCTTGCGAAGCCGCTCGCGGCGCGGGGCCTCCGTTCGCGCGGGCAGCGCCTCGACCGGCGCCTCGGCGAACATCAGGTCGAAGGCGGAGAGCTGGCCGGTCGCCTGCTGCTGCTGGACCGCCTGGGCGGACGGCAGGATCGTCGGCAGCGCCTCGATGATCTGGACAGCGTGACCGAACGCCGACAGCGCGCCGACCCAGGCGAGCGCCTCGAGGACGCGCGAGTTCACGAGCCGCAGGTCCACCCGCTCACAGAAGTCGCGTAGCGACTTGAACTCGCCACCGGCCTTCCGGGCCGCGACGATCGACTCGATCGCGCTCTGGCCGACGTTCTTGACCGCGAGCAGCCCGAACCGGATCGCGGGCCCTTCGACCGTGAACTCGACATCGCTCCGATGGACGTCCGGCGGCAGCACCTCGATGCCCATCCGGCGGCACTCCGCGACCGCAGCGGCGACCTTCTCCTCGTTCGACCGGAACGCCGTGAGGACGGCGGTCATGTACTCGACCGTGTAGTTCGCCTTCAGGTACGCGGTCTGGTAGGCGATCAGCCCGTAGCAGGTCGCGTGGGCCTTGTTGAAGCCGTACCGCTCGAACGGCTCGAACGCGGTGAAGACCGCGTCGATGACCTTCGGCTCGACGCCCCGCTCCGCGGCCTGGGTGACGAACTTCTCCTTCTGCGCCCGGAGCACGGACGACTTCTTCTTCCGGATCGCGTAGCCGAGCGTGTCCGCCTCCGGCCCGGTGAAGCCGCCGAGGGCGATCGCGGCGGCCATGATGTCCTCCTGGTAGACGAAGATCCCGTAGGTCTTCTCCAGGTACGGCTCGAGCAGCGGGTGGAGGTAGGTGACCTTCTCCTGGCCGTGCTTCCGCCGGATGTAGGCCGGGATGTTGTCCATCGGACCGGGCCGGAAGAGCGCGACCATCGCCGCGAGGTCGTAGACGGAGCTCGGCTTCAGCTCCTTGATGTACCGCCGCATCCCCGCCGACTCCAGCTGGAAGATGCCGGTCGTCTCGCCGGAGGCGAGCAGCTCGAACGTCGCGGCGTTGTCGAGGGGGATCTGGTCGAGGTCGATCTCGATCGCCCGCTCCTGCCGGACCAGGTCGACGGCGTGGCGCAGGATCGTGAGGTTGGAGAGGCCGAGGAAGTCGAACTTCAGCAGGCCGAGCGCCTCGATCCCGTGCATCTCGACCTGGGTCATCAGGGCGTCCGAGTTGGTCGCCTTCTGGAGCGGCATGAGCTCCGTCAGTGGCTCGCGCGAGCTCACGACGCCGGCTGCATGGGTCGAGGCGTTTCGGGCGACGCCCTCGAGCTGACGGGCGAAGTCGATGATCCGCTTCACGCCGGGATCGGCGGCGACCTGGCTCTTCAGGTCCGGCGAGATCTCGAGCGCCTCGTCGAGCTTGATTCCGAGCTGGTTCGGGATCGCCTTGGCGATCCGGTCGACCTCGCCGTAGCTGTGCCCGAGGACCCGGCCGACGTCGCGGATCGCGGCCCGGGCGAGCATCGTGCCGAACGTGATGATCTGGGCGACGTGGTCCGAGCCGTACTTGCGGGAGACATAGTTGATGACCTCGTCCCGTCGCTCGTCCTCGAAGTCGACGTCGATGTCCGGCATCGTCACGCGGTCGGGATTCAGGAAGCGCTCGAACGGGAGGCCGTACGCGATCGGGTCGACCGGCGTGATGTAGAGCGTGTATGTGACGATCGAACCCGGCGCGGAGCCGCGACACGTCGTCTGGATCCGCTGCTCCCGGGCGAAGCGGACGAAGTCGGCGACGATCAGGAAGTAGCCAGCGTAGCCCATCGAGATGATCACGCCGAGCTCGTAGTCGAGCCGCTGCTGGAGCTCCGGCGTCACCGTCCCGTAGCGCTCGCGGAGGCCCCGCTCGCACTCCTTGCGGAGCCACGTCTCGACCGTCTCGCCATCGGGCACCGGGAAGTGCGGGATCCGGAGCTGGCCGAGCGGCAGCTCGACGTTCGTCATCTCGGCGATGAGCCGGGTGTTCCGGATCGCCTCGGGCTGGTCCGGGAAGAGCGCCGCCATCCGGGAGGCGGGCTTGAGCCAGAAGTTGCTGCCCTCGAACTTCATCCGGCCGGGCGTGTCGAGGTTGTTGCCAGTCCCGACGCAGAGCAGGACGTCCTGCGCCTCGGCCTGCTGCTCGTGGACATAGTGGAGGTCGTTCGTGACGACGAGCGGGACGCCGGTCTCCGGGGCGAGACGGAGCAGCTTCTCGTTCAGCGTCCGCTGATCGGCCATCCCGTGGTCCTGGAGCTCGAGGAAGAAGTTGCCCTTGCCGAGGATGTCCTGGTACTCGCTTGCCAGCCGGCGAGCCGTGTCCCAGTCATCGATCTCGAGCGATCGCGGGATCTCCCCGCCGAGACACGCCGACAGCCCGACGAGGCCCTCGCTGTGCTTCGCAAGGTGCTCCCGATCGATCCGCGGCTTGTAGTAGTAGCCGTCGATGTGGGCGTCGGTGACGAGCCGGCAGAGATTGCGATAGCCGACGAGATCCTTGGCCAGGAGGATCAGGTGGAACGGCTGGGCGTCGGCCTTGCCTTCCTTCTCCGTCATGGATCGCCGGGCGACGTACGTCTCGACGCCGATGATCGGCTTGATGCCCTTGTTCTTCGCGGCCTGGTAGAAGGCGACCGAGCCGTAGAGGGCGCCGTGGTCGGTCAGCGCGAGGCTGTCGAAGCCCTGGGCGGCAGCCGAGTCGACGAGGTCGGTGATCCGGCCGAGCCCGTCGAGAAGGCTGAACTCCGAGTGGACGTGGAGGTGCGTGAAGTCGTTCGGCGCCAGGGTCGTCACGGAGGCCTCATGGTAGCCCCGCTGGCGGGGGCGAGGCGGGCCGCGGGGATCGGTCGGTCGCCGAACCGAGCGGTTGGTACCGTTCCGCCATGAACGCCATCGCCCGGATCGACAAGCGCCGTCTCGCGGCCCTCGAGGCCCGCGAGAACGCCCGATTCGTCGCCGAACGACCGAAGTCGATGGCGCTGCTCGAGCGATCCCGTCGGACGATGCCGCGCGGCGTCCCGATGACCTGGATGGACGACCTCTACGAGCATCCGCCCGTCTTCGTCGCGCAGGGGAAGGGCGCCACGATCACGGACGTCGACGGGCACTCCTATCTGGACATGTACGTCGCCGACATGAGCGCCTTCTGCGGCCATGCCCCGGCTGCCGTCGTCGAAGCCGTGAGTCGACGGATGCGCCTCGGCAATCAGTTCCTCATGCCCGGCGAGGACTCGATCGTTGTTGCGGAGCACCTTGCCGATCGGTA
Source organism: Chloroflexota bacterium (assembly GCA_042408445.1). Classification (GTDB taxonomy): domain Bacteria; phylum Chloroflexota; class Limnocylindria; order Limnocylindrales; family CSP1-4; genus CF-46. The sequence goes on along the minus strand of JBHORC010000037.1, from coordinate 82,544 downwards.
CGGGATGCCGAAGTGGCAGTTCACGCTCTCCGCGACGCAGGCGAATACGGAGGTCATCCGACTCGCGAGAGCGGCGACCGGTCGCGAGGTCGTGCTGATGTTCGACGGGAAATATCACGGACACGGCGACGCGACCCTCGTGGTGCTGGAGGACGGCAGGGTCCGCCCGGAAGAGCACGGGCTTCCGCGATCGATCGTCCGCCAGGCCCGGATCATCGAGTTCAACGATGTCGCAGCGCTCGAAGCGGCGCTCGCGCCGCGCGACGTCGCCCTGGTGCTCGCTGAGCCCGCGATGACGAACGCGGGGTTCATCCTCCCGGACGCCGGATTTCACGAGGCACTGCGGCGGCTGACCCGCGACAGCGGAACCCTGCTCGCAATCGACGAGACCCACTCGCTCGTGACGGCGTACGGCGGGCTGACCGGCGCCTACGGCCTGGAGCCCGACGTGCTCACGATCGGCAAGTCGATCGCCGCCGGTGTGCCGCTGGCGGCGTACGGCATGAGCGAGGAGATCGGCTCCCATATCGCGCCACCCCCTGGCGGTCACCTCGTCTCGGGCGCGGCCGTCGATCAGGTGTCGACGGGCGGCACACTCTTCGCGAATGCGCTGTCCATGGCCGCGGGACGCGCCGCGCTCCTGGACGTCCTCACCGAAGCGGCCTTCGATCGGGCGGCCGAGCTTGGCCGCCGGATGGCGAGTGGCTTGCGGGTCGCGATCGATGCTGCCGGACTGCCGTGGTCGGTCGTCCAGCTGGGTGGACACGCCGCCTACTTCTTCACGGCGACGCCGCCTCGCAACGGCGCTGAGTCCCGGGCCGCCGACCACCCACAGCTCCGGGCGCTCATGCGTGCGTGGCTGGCGAACCGGGGCGTCTGGGAATCGGGCTGGTGGCTCGGGCCGACTGTCTCGCTCGCTCACACGGTCGCCGATGTCGATCGCTATGTCGCGCTGTTCGGCGAGTGCCTCGCCGACCTCGTCGCGTCGGATCCAGTCACGGACTGACAGCCGTTCCGATCGAGGCTTGCGCGGCGGCTCGCGCGTGCTCCGGCGTCCGGCTGCCTGAACATGGTCGGCGCTGGGTCGTCACAGACGAGTCGGTGAAGCCGCTGGTCCGTCGGCAGGGCGCCGGGTATCGTGCCCGGATGGTGCCGATGACGCCGGATGAGGTTGACTTCGCCGCCGTGATCGACGCGGTGCTGGACCGACTCCCGGAGCCGTTTCTCGAGCGGCTCGGCTCCGTGGCGATCGTCGTCGAGGACGAGGCGACACCCGAACAGCTCGCCTCGGTCGGCGCCCGCGGGCTCTACGGCCTGTACCAGGGCGTCCCGCGGACGAGCTTCGGCGTCGACAACGTCCCGGTCCCGAGCAAGATCACGCTGTTCAGCGGTCCGCTGAGACGCGCCAACCGGACGCCGGATGGACTCGAGCGGGCGATCGAGGAGACGCTTCTCCACGAGATCGCCCATCACCTCGGGATCAGCGACGCCCGGCTCCACGAGCTGCGAGCGGGCGAGCACTCGGGCGGCTGAGAGCGGACGACCGTCCGTCAGGCGCCGACGTACGCGGCGAGGTGCTGTCCGGTCAGCGTCGTCCGGGCCGCGACGAGCTCCGCCGGCGTGCCCTCGAACACGATCCGGCCGCCATCGTGGCCGGCTCCCGGCCCGAGGTCGATGATCCAGTCCGCGTGGGCCATGACCGCCTGGTGGTGCTCGATGACGATCACCGACTTCCCCGAGTCGACCAGCCGGTCGAGCAGCCCGAGCAGCTGTTCGACGTCGGCGAGGTGGAGGCCCGCAGTGGGCTCGTCGAGCACGTAGATCCCGCCCTTCTCGGACAGGTGCGTCGCGAGCTTGAGCCGCTGGCGCTCACCGCCCGAGAGCGTCGTGAGCGGCTGGCCAATGCTGACGTAGCCGAGCCCCACGTCGTCGAGCCGGCGGAGGATCGCGTGGGCGGCCGGGACGCGCGCGTCACCGTCCGCGAAGAACGCCGCCGCCTCCGCCACGGGCATCGCCAGCACCTCGCTGATGTCCCGGCCGGCGAGGCGGTACTCCAGCACGGACGCATCGAACCGCCGGCCCTCGCAGACCTCGCACGTGACGGCGACCCCGGCCATGATCCCGAGATCCGTGTAGACGACGCCGGCCCCGTTGCAGTTCGGGCACGCGCCGTCCGAGTTCGCGCTGAACAGCGCGGGCTTGACGCCGTTGGCCTTGGCGAAGGCCGTCCGGATCGGGTCCAGCAGACCCGTGTACGTCGCCGGGTTGCTCCGGCGCGAGCCGCGGATCGCGCCCTGGTCGATCGAGATGACGCCGTCGCGGCCGGCCACGGAGCCCTGGATCAGCGAGCTCTTCCCGGAGCCGGCGACGCCGGTCAGGACGACGAGGACGCCGAGCGGGATGTCGACGTCGACGTCCTGGAGGTTGTGGACGTTCGCGCCGCGAACCTCGAGCGCGCTGGCGGGCTTGCGCGGCGACGACTTCAGCGAGGCTCGATCGTCGAGGTGCCGGCCCGTCAGCGTGCCGCTCGCACGGAGCCCGGCGACCGTCCCCTCGAAGACGACCTCGCCGCCGGCCGTCCCGGCTCCGGGACCCAGATCGACCACGTGGTCGGCGATCTCGATGACCTCCGGCTTGTGCTCGACGACGAGGACCGTGTTGCTCTTGTCGCGGAGCTGGAGCAGCAGCTCGTTCATCCGCTGGATGTCGTGCGGGTGGAGCCCGATTGTCGGCTCGTCGAAGACGTACGTCACGTCGGTGAGCGACGACCCGAGGTGCCGGATCATCCGGGTCCGCTGCGCCTCTCCGCCCGAAAGCGTTCCCGACGGCCGGTCGAGGCTCAGATACCCGAGGCCGATCTCGACGAAGGAGTCGAGGGTGTGGCGGAGATTCCCGAGCAGCGGGGCGACGGACGGCTCGTCCAGCCGGCGGACCCATTCGGCCAGGTCGCTGATCTGCATCGCGCAGGCTTCTGCGATGTTGATGCCCGCGATCCGCGACGAGCGAGCCGTCTCGTTGAGCCGCGTGCCGCCGCACTCCGGACAGGCGGTGAAGGTCACGGCCCGCTCGACGAAGGCACGGATGTGCGGCTGGAGCGAGTCGACGTCCTTCGACAGCATCGACTTCTGGATCCGCGGAACCAGCCCCTCGTAGGTGAGGTTGATCCCCTCGACCTTGATCCTGCGGGCGTCGCCGTAGAGGAACTCGTATCGCTGTTCCGGCGTGAAGTCGGCGACCGGGATGTCGGACGGCACGACGGCTCCGAAGATCCGCCCGAACCAGCCACCGCGCGAGTAGCCCGGAACGGTGATCGCGCCGTCCTCGAGCGACTTCGTCTCGTCGATGAGCTGCGAGACATCGACGTCCGTGACCGATCCCATGCCCTCGCAGCGCGGGCACATCCCGCCCGTGATCGTGAAGGACCGCGATTCCGCTTTCGCGGACGCCCGATCGACGACGATCGCCCCCGAGCCGTGGGCCGAGGCGATGTTGAACGAGAACGCCTGTGGCGAGCCGACGTGCGGCTGCCCGAGGCGGCTGAACAGGATCCGCAGGTAGGCGTTCGCATCGGTCGCCGTGCCGACCGTGGATCGCGCGTTCGCGCCCATCCGCTCCTGGTCGACGATGATCGCCGTCGTCAGCCCCTCGAGGACGTCGACGTCCGGGCGGGCGAGGGTCGGCATGAAGCCCTGCACGAACGTGCTGTACGTCTCGTTGATCAGCCGCTGCGACTCGGCCGCGATCGTGTCGAACACGAGCGAGCTCTTGCCCGAGCCGGAGACGCCGGTGAACACGGTCAGCCGGCGCTTCGGGATCTCGATGCTCACGTCCTTCAGGTTGTTCTCGCGGGCGCCGTGGACCCGGATCAGGTCGTGGTACGAGTCCTGTTCCGGAGGCTTGCGGTCTCCCCACTGGGGCGTCCCGGTCCCGATCGTCATCGTGTCTCCGTGCGCGGTGCCTCGAGGGATTTCTGGGCCGGTACCGCCTCGGCGAGCATTGCGACGACGACCGGCCCGATGCGGTCCACCCAGGCGGCGTACTGCATCCCGGACGGATGGAGCCCGTCGTCGGCGACGAGGGAGCGGTCCGTGGCCGCGCCGAGGGACAGATCGTAGATGTCGACGAAGGGAATGCCCCGGGCCGCGGCGAGTCGCTGGAGGATGTCGTTGTTCTGGAGGATCGCGGCTGCCTGTCGGGACGGCTCCCCGTAGCTCGGGCCCTGGGGCGTCACCGTGTAATCGGGCGTCGAGACCGCGAGGATCCGGGCGGGGGGCAGGCGGCGGAGCAGCTCGTCGAGGATCGTCGCGACGTTCGCCTCGTACGTCGACGCCGGCACGCCCTGGACGACGTCGTTCACGCCGATGAGGAGCGAGACGAACTCCGGGTGATGCGCGTCGAGCGCCGGCAGCTCCAGGTCGATGACGTCGCGCGACGTGTAGCCGTTGACCGCCAGGTTCGCGACGAGCCGGAGCCCCGGCGCGAGGCCGCGAGCCGCGAACCCGTCGACGAGCTGGTTCGGCCATCGCTCCCGCTCGTCGCGCGTTGCCGTTCCGATCGTGTAGCTGTCGCCGAGCGCAACCCATCGGAGGGGCGCCGACGCGTCCGTGGCCGACCCCGTCGCCGCGGAGCGGGCCGCGGACCGTGCCCCTGGCGTCGCGCCGACCTGGTCGAGGTACGACGTCAGCAGCTCGACGAAGGCGTCACGCCGCTCGAGCGTGAGCATGTGGGCGACGTCCGGCCAGACGACGAGTCGCGCTCGCGGCGCCCCCGCGACGATCCGCTCGGCTGCCTCGCGAACCGCCGGCTGGTCGCGCTCGCCGACCACGACGAGCACCGGGCAGCGAAGCTCGCCGAGGCGGTCGACGGCGGCCGGCGACAGCTCGTGCTCCGGCGCCGCCTCCTGGTCCCATTCGGGCAGCTCGAACGCCTCGCGCTGCATCCGGCCGACGAACGCCCGGACCTCGGGATCGACCGCATCGGCCGGTCGATCCGGCCCGTCGACCCACGCTCGGAGGTTGACCTCCACCGCAGCGTCGACATCGCCCCGGTCGAGCGCATCCACCTCGGCGGCCCACACCGGCCGGAGCGCCTCGGGCGAATCGCCGAAGAGCGCGCCACCCGGCGCGACAAGCACGAGCGACGCCGCGACCTCGGGCCGGGCAAGCGCCGCCTCCACGACGACGCCGGCGCCCATCGACGCACCCACGAGATGGGCTCGCGTGACGAGGAGCTCGTCGAGGAGACCGAGCAGGTCCGTGTGGTGGGACCAGGGCCCCGTCGGCGGCATGGATTCGCCGAAGCCGCGGGCGTCGGGCCGGATCACCCGGTGGCGCGCGGCCAGGATCGGTGCGACCGCCGACCACATCCTTCGGTCGGCGACGCCGGCGTGGACGAGGACCACCGGCTCGCCGACGCCCTCGTCGTCATAGGCGATGCCGGTGGAGCTGTGGCCGCCCGCCGGCAGCTGGTCGATGGGATCGGTCATGGAGCCAGTCTCGGCGATGCCGACCGCGGGCGCTGGCTCGTCCCGGGCAACACGGGCCGTGGGGCCGCGTCGCGTTCGCTTGCCCCGTGATGCCGCAGGTCGCTACGATGCGCCGATCGGCCGCCCTGCGGGGCGCGTTGCTTCGAGACCGGACCCGGACCTGCGAGTCAGCGATCGGCCGGACGGCTCTCGATGATCGAGGAGGACACATGCGCACCCGTTCCCTTGGCCTGACGCTGTTCGGCAGCGTGGCCATCCTGCTGTCGGCCTGTACGAGCGGCGGCGCCAGCCCGAGCGCCTCGTCGGCGCCGAGCGTGGCGGTACCCCCGTCGACCGCCGCCGAATCCCCGTCCGCGGCAGCGGCGTCCCCGTCCGCGCCGGCCGCTTCGTCCACCCTGAAAATCGGTGTCGTCACCGACATCGGGACGCTGAACGACAAGAACTACAACGAGTACTCCTTCAAGGGTGCCCAGGAGGGCGCCACCGCCATCGGCGCCCCGGCTCCGCAGTCGATCGTCCCGACGAGCGCCTCGGACTACGCGCCGTCGATCAAGTCGTTCGTCGATCAGAAGTTCGACGTCATCGTGACCGTCGGCTTCAACCTCGCCAGCGCGACGGTCCAGGCGGCCCACGACAACCCGAACACGTGGTTCATCGGCGTCGACCAGAGCCCGATCTGCGTGAACGAGCAGGGCCTCCCGGATGCGACGTTCGCCTGCAAGGGCGACGCGAAGACCCTGCTGCCGAAGTACATCTCCCTGGCGTTCCAGGAGGACCAGGCCGGCTACCTCGCGGGCATCGTCGCCGCGGGCGCGTCGAAGTCCGGCACGATCGGCGCGATCGGCGGGACGAGCATCTGCGCCCCGTGCGTGCGCTACATCCAGGGCTATGAGCTCGGCGCGAAGTCGGTCAACCCGAACATCAAGGTCGTCTCGGCCTACGTGACGAACGACTTCAGCGCGGCAGCGTTCCAGGACCAGGCGGGCGGCAAGACGTTCGCCGAGAACTACCTGGCCCAGAACAAGGGCGTCGACGTCCTGTTCCAGGTCGCAGGCCTCACCGGCAACGGCGTCCTCGACGCCGCGTGCGCGGCGAACATTCTCGGCATCGGCGTCGACGTGGACCAGTACCAGTCGTACGCGAATGCCCGACCGTGCCTCCTCACGAGCGCAGAGAAGCACCTCCAGCTGGCGGTGTCGGACGCGCTCAAGGCCGTCGCGAGCAACTCCGCCAAGGCGGGCGACTCGCTCTACGACGCGAAGAACGACGGCGTCGGCGCCTCGCCGGGTCACGACAAGGCGAGCGCGTGGGCGGCAGACACCCAGGCCAAGCTCGACGCGGCTCTCGCGGCGATGAAGGCGGGCACCCTCAAGACGTGCCCGGACAAGTGCGGGACCGCCGGCTAGGCGACCGCTCTCCCAGCAGCTCACCGCGGACCGGCCGAGGCGACTCGGCCGGTCCGCGTTTCTGTACCCTGTCGCAATCGGGGCCACCCCGCCGCACCTCAGCCGAGGATCAGCGAACGTCGTGACGAGGATCGGGTCGTGACGAGGATCGAGCCGTGACCGCGACGGAGGGGATCGCACCCGCCGCACCGGTCCGCGCGCCGGCGCTCGAGATGCGGGGCATCACGAAGCGGTACCCGGGCGTCATCGCGAACGACCACATCGACCTCGAGGTCCGACCCGGCGAGATCCACGCCCTGCTCGGCGAGAACGGCGCCGGCAAGACCACGCTGATGAACATCCTCTACGGCCTCGCCCGGCCGGACGAGGGCCAGATCCTCATCGACGGCAGCCCGGTCCGGATCGCCAGCCCAACGGATGCGATCGCCCGCGGCATCAACATGGTTCACCAGCACTTCATGCTCGTCCCGGTCCTGACCGTCGCCGAGAACATCCTCCTCGGCGAGGAGACGATGGCGAACCCGGTCTTCCTCGACCGGCGCGAGGCGAAGCGGCGGATCGTGGCCCTGGGCAAGCAGTTCGGCTTCGACATCGACCCGGACGTGAAGGTCGGGACGCTGTCCGTCGGCTGGCAGCAGCGGGTCGAGATCCTGAAGGCGCTCTATCGCAACGCCCGGGTCCTCGTCCTGGACGAGCCGACGGCGGTGCTGACTCCCCAGGAGACGGACGAGATCTTCGCGGTCCTCCGGCGCCTGGCCGAGGAAGGCCACAGCATCGTCTTCATCAGCCACAAGCTCTACGAGGTCCTCGCGATCGCCGATCGCATCACGGTCATCCGGCGCGGCCGCGTCGTCGGCCAGCGGATCCCGTCGGAGACGAACGAGGAGGATCTCGCGTCGCTGATGGTCGGGCGGGACGTGCAGCTCGTCGTCGACCGTGGCGAGTCGCATCCCGCCGACGTCCGGCTGCAGGTCTCCGGCCTCCAGGTCAACGACGACCGCGGGACCGAGGTGGTCCGCGGCGTCGACTTCGAGATCCGCGCGGGCGAGATCTTCGGCATCGCCGGAGTCGCGGGCAACGGCCAGGACGAGCTCGTCGAGGCGATCGTCGGGTTGCGGAAGCCGGCCGCCGGGACGGTGCGGCTCGACGACCGCGACGTCACCGACCTCGCGACCCGCCACATGACCAACCTCGGGACCGGCTATGTGCCGGCCGACCGCCATCGCTTCGGGCTGGTCCTCGGCTTCTCCGTGGCCGACAACCTCGTGCTGACCGACTACTACCACGCCCCGTACGCGCGCGGGATCCTGCGCAACGACGACGCGATCATCGAGCGCGGCAAGCGGGCGATCGCCGAGTACGACATCCGGACGCCGTCGGCCGAGCTGACGGCCGGGACGTTGTCGGGCGGCAACCAGCAGAAGATCGTGGTCGCCCGGGAGCTGGACGGCGACCTTCGCCTGCTCGTGCTGGATCAGCCCACACGCGGCCTCGACGTGGGCAGCATCGAGTTCATCCATCGCCAGGCGATCAAGAAGCGCGATGCCGGAACGGCGGTGCTCCTCGTCTCGGCGGAGCTGGACGAGGTCCTCGAGCTGAGCGACCGGGTCGCCGTGATGTATCGCGGCCAGATCGTTGCCGTCCTCGACGGCCGCACGGCCGACCGGAACGAGGTCGGGATGTTGATGGCGACGGGAACACGTCACGAGGCGGCGGTGGCGAGCGGGGCGATCCCGAGCGATCGCGTCGCCGCAACCGAGCCGGTCATCGGCTCCGCCGACCCCGCGACTGGCCAGCCGGGCGACCACACGGGCGACCAGCCGTGACCGCGAACGCCACCGCGCCGCAGCGTCGATCCGAGCGGATCCGTCAGCTCCGGACCGTGATCGTCCTGCCCATCGCCGCGCTCGTGATGGCGATCATCGTGGGCTCGATCTTCGTGTACGCGGCGGCCTGGATCCGCGACGGGAAGATCGACCTCTTCCAGCCCCTCATCGCGTATCGCGCGCTCCTCGGCGGGTCGCTCGGCGGCTTCGACAACGTCGTCGCGACGCTCGTCGCGTCGACGCCGCTCGTGTTCGGCGGTCTCGCCGTCGCCCTCGGATTCAAGGCCGGACTGTTCAACATCGGCGTCCAGGGCCAGCTGCTCATGGGCGTGCTCGGCTCCGTCGCCGTGGGTGTCGCCCTGGCGGACCAGCCGGTGTTCATCGCCGCGCCGATCGCGTTCATCGCCGGCACCCTGGCCGGTGGCGTCATGGGCCTGATCACCGGCGCACTGAAGGCATGGTCCGGGGCCCACGAGGTCGTCACGACGATCATGCTCAACTACATCGCGTTGAACATCCTCGCGGCGTTCGTCGCCGGCCCGCTGCGGGTCCCGAAGGCCCCGGCGCCCGTGACGTTCGACGTCGGCCACGCGGCGCTGCCGATCTTCCTGGGCCGGACCGGCCACGTCGGGATTCTCATCGCCGTCGCGGCGGTCGTCGCCGTCTGGTTCCTGCTCTACCGGACGACGCTCGGGTTCGAGATCCGGACCGCGGGTGCAAACCCTGACGCGGCCCGCTACGCCGGGATGCGGCCGCGTCGGCTGATCGTCCTGACGATGGCGATGTCCGGCGCGCTCGGCGGCATGGCCGGCGCGAACGAGCTGCTCGGCGTCACCCATCAGACACAGACGAGCTTCGCGACGTCGGTCGGCTTCGACGCGATCGCCGTGGCGCTCCTCGCCCGGTCGAACCCGATCGCGATCATCCCGGCAGCCGTCCTGTTCGGGGCGATGCGCGCGGGCGCCGGCCAGATGCAGATCGAGGCACGAACGCCGCGCGAGCTCGTCGACGTCCTGCAGGCCGTCATCCTCATCGTCCTCGTCGCGTTGCCGGTCATCGCCCGCGCGCTCGGCGGACGGGGTGCCCAGATCGTGCCCGCCGAGGCACAGACGATCACGAAGACCTATGCGAGCGAGTCGGTGACCTCCTGATGGACCAGGTGCTGTACGGGATCCCGATCCTCGGGATCCTCTTCCAGATCGGTGGCTACCTGATCGCGGTGCTGCCGACGAGCGCGCCGATCATCCTCCGCGCGGCCACGCCCCTCGGCTTCGGGGCGCTGTGCGGCGTCGTCTGCGAGCGCTCCGGCGTCGTGAACATCGGCATCGAGGGAACGATGCTCACCGCGGCATTCACGGGATGGGTCGCGGGGATCGCCGCCGTCGGCATCCTGGGCGTGTCGACGCCCGGGCCGCTGGGCCTGACGCTGCCGCTCCTCATCGGGCTGATCGCCGCGATCCTGTCCGCCGTCGCGATCTCGCTGCTCCACGCGTGGCTGTCGATCAGCCTGCGGGTCGACCAGATCATCAGCGGCACGATCATCAACATCGCGGCGTTCGGCATCACCGGTTACCTGAACAACGTGATCGCCGCCGCGTCGCCGACGAGCGCGGGCCAGTTCGGCAAGATCACCCCGCCGAAGGAGCTCACGGACCTGCCCGTCGTCGGCTGGATCTTCCAGACGATCCTGAACCAGGGCCCGATCACGATCACCCTGCTGATCGCCGCGATCGTCCTCCAGGTGCTCCTGTTCCAGTCGCGCTGGGGGCTCCGGACGCGGGCCGTCGGCGAGCACCCGAAGGCGGCCGAGACCGTCGGGATCGACGTGATCCGCCTGCGCTATCGAAATGTCCTGATCGGCGGCGCCTTCGCGGGTCTCGGCGGCGCGTTCCTGTCGCTGGAGCTCTCGAACTCGTTCCAGGCCGGCGGCACGGCTGGTCGCGGGTTCATCGCCCTCGCGGCGATGATCGTCGGGCGCTGGACGCCCCTCGGCGCGCTCGGAGCAGGCCTCCTGTTCTCACTGTTCCTGACCCTCGGCCAGACGATCACGTTCGCGAAGCCGACCGGCGATCTGGGCCAGCTCGTCGGCGCCCTGCCGGTCCAGGTGTTCAGCGCCCTGCCGTACCTCGTCACGATCATCATCCTGGCCGGCCTGATCGGTCGCAGCACGCCGCCCGCCGCGGACGGCCGGCCGTACGAACGCGAGGCGACCGCCTGAGCGAGGGCGCGGAGCGGTGAACATCACGCCTCCGGGGCTCGGCTACGACCCCTGGGATCCCGACTTCGTCGCCGACCCCTACCCCGCCCTCGCCCGGCTCCGGACCGAGGCGCCGGTCCTGTACGACGAGCGGACGAACCAGTGGCTGATCTCGCGCCACGCGGACGTCAACGCCCTGCTCCGGGATCGCCGGCTCGGGCGGTCGTACCGCCACGTCGCGACGCATGAGGAATGGGGTCGCACGCCACCGCCCGCCGATCAGGCCGCGTTCTGGAACCTGCTCGACCTGCAGATGATCGACATGGAGCCGCCGGATCACACCCGCCTGCGCCGGCTCGTGACGAAGGCGTTCACGCCGCGAACGGTCGAAGCGCTGCGGCCGAGGATCGAGGAGATCGTCGCCGGCATCGTCGCCCAGGCGCGCGAGCTCGAGGAGTTCGACCTGATCGCCGACCTCATGGAGCTCGTCCCGGTGACGGTCATCGCGGAGCTGCTCGGGATCCCGGAGCGCAACCGCCACCTGCTCCGCCCATGGTCGGCGGACATGACCCTGATGTTCGAGCTCCACCCCACTCCCGAGATGCAGCGCCGGGCGACGGAGGCGAGCGCGGCCTTCGAGGCGTATCTCCGCGACCTTGTCCGGGGCCGGCGCCGATTCCGGGGCAAGGATCTCCTGAGCGAGCTGGCGGCCGTCGTCGAGTCCGGCGGCGACCGCCTCACCGAGGGCGAGCTGATCGGAACCGCCGTGCTCCTCCTGAACGCGGGCCATGAAGCCTCGGTCAACGGGGCGGCGAACTCCTGGTACGCGCTCTTCCGGAACCCGGAGGCGCTGGCGGCGCTTCGGGCCGATCCATCCCTCGTCCCGACCGCCATCGAGGAGCTGCTCCGGTTCGATACGCCGGCACCGATGTTCGAGCGCTGGGTGCTCGAGGACATCGAGGTGGGCGGAGTGGCGATTCCACGGGGTCAGGAGCTCGCGCTCCAGTTCGCGGCCGCGAACCGTGATCCCCTGGTCTTCGAGGACGCGGACGCGATCGTCCTGGACCGCGACCCGAACCCGTATCTGTCGTTCGGTGCCGGGATCCACTACTGCCTCGGCGCGCCGCTCGCCAAGGTCGAGTTCGACATCCTGTTCCGGCGGATGCTCCTGGAGCTGCCCCGACTCGAGCTCGTCGAGGAGCCCCGCTGGAAGCCACGGTTCATCCTCCGCGGGCTGCAATCGATCCGGGTCCGGGCGTGACGGACGAGTCCGACATTCCGGGCGGCGCGGCCAATGGCGGCGGCGCGGCTGAAGCTCCCGGCGAGGGCGACGGCGACAGCCGCGACGCCGCGGAGGCGGCCGACCGCGCGGCGCGGGCCGCTCGCCGGGCGGCCGAGCGTGCCCGCGCGATCGCCTATCTCGACCTCGAGGAGCAGCGCGGTCCGGTCGCGGTGCTCGACGACGAGGCTGCGGGCGACGTCCTCCGGAACGCAAGGCGGATCGCGGTGATCGGCGCCTCGGCGAACCCCGCCCGCCCGTCGTTCGGCGTGTTCCGCTATCTGGTCCACCAGGGGTACGACTGCGTGCCCGTGAATCCGCGCGAGCGGGACGTCCTCGGCATTCCCGCGTTCCGGACCCTCCGCGAGGCGGCGGATGCCACGGGACCGTTCGACATCGTCGACGTGTTCCGGCGTTCCGAGCTGTGCCCGGCGCATGCTCGCGAGGCGGTCGAGATCGGCGCCCGATGCCTCTGGCTCCAGCTCGGCGTCGTGAGCTGGGAGGCGGCCCGGATCGCCCATGAGGGTGGGCTGTCGGTCGTCATGGACCGCTGCACGGCGATCGAGCACCGGCGCCTGCGCGGCCGCTGAGCGCGCTCCCCGTCGGGGCGCCGGCGGCCCCGGGCTGCGGTCCGCTGCCCCCTCAGCCGACGTGCGAGAGGCCCAGCTCCACGTCCTCGAGGAGATCGTCGATGTCCTCGCACCCCACCGAGACACGGACGAGGCCGCCGCGCTTGGGCTGGGGATAGACGAGCGTGTGGACGTCGCCGAGGCTGACGCCGATGTCGCACAGCCGGAGGTGGTCGGTGAACGCGGCCATGCCCGCGATACCGCCGCGCGGCTGGAACGTGACCATCGCCCCGCCGGGTCCGTCGATCAGGCGGCGTGCGACCGCACGGTCCGGGTGCGAGTCGAGACCCGGGTAGCGGACCCATTCGACCTTCGGCGAGACCTCGAGCATCCGCGCGATCGCGAGCGCGTTCTCCGCGGCGGCACGCGATCGCAGCTGGAGCGTCCGGATCCCGCGCATGACCAGCCAGCTCGAGAACGGGCTGGCTGCCTGGCCGTACGTGTCGACCTGCTTCCGGATCGGGTCGAGGAGCCGCTTCGGGCCGGAGACGACGCCGGACACCACGTCGCCGTGCCCGGAGAGGTACTTCGTGGCGGCGTGGAGCACGAGGTCGGCGCCGTGCTCGATCGGGCGCAGGACGGCCGGCCCGAGGAACGTGTTGTCGGCGATGACGATCAGGCCGCGCCGGTGACCGATCTCGGCGATCGCGTCGAGATCGGGGATCCGGAGGCGGGGATTTGTCGACGTCTCTACGAAGATCGCCCGGGTCGCCGGCGTGATCGCTGCCTCGACGGCGGCGAGGTCGGTCGGGTCGACGGACGTGACATCGATCCCGCGACGCGGGAAATCGTCGGCGAGCAGGACCTGGCTGATGACGAACAGCTCCTCGCCGACGACGACGTGATCGCCGGCGCCGAGATGGGCGAAGAGCGTCGCCGAGACGGCGGCCATCCCCGAGGACGAGACGACCGCGTCCTCCGAACCCTCGAGCGCGGCGACCTTCTCCTCGAGCGCCCGGGTCGTCGGATTGCCGGTCCGCGAGTAGAAGTAGCTCGTCGGATCCCATTCGAGCGCCCGGTCGACGGCGTCCTCCTTCTCGGCCGCGGTGTCGAACGCGAACGTGGACGTGGCGTAGATCGGCGGGTTGTGGGCGTGGGTGACCGGATCGGGCCGCTCGCCGGCATGGATCGCGCGCGTCGCGAAGCCGCGCCCGTCGGTGCGTTCGCGCGTCACGCGGCTACTTGATCAGGAAGCCGAGGAAGACGAGGACGAAGCCGACGACCGCAACCGAGGCTCCGATCCGTGCCTGCCGGCGGTACATCTCCATCGCGACCGAGGCACCCGTCGACGAGCTGTCGCGAACGCCCCCGCGCCAGGCGTTGTAGCGGGCCTCGTTGGCGTCGCCTTCCTTGAGAGCCTGGTACCGGCCCCACGGACCCTTCGCCCGGCCGTAGCCGATGGCGATCAGGAGGACGCCGCCGCCCCACAGGAGCAGGTTGACGAGGCTCATGTCGTCGATGCGCGTGCGAGCCGTGCGTCGACCGCCTGCCGGACGAGGGCCGCATTCGCCTGGCCCCGCGTCGCCTTCATCACCTGGCCCACGAGGAAGCCCGCGACCGGTTTGCCGGCCCGGTGATCGTCGAGCGCCTTCTGGTTCGCGGCGAAGACCTCGTCGACGATCGAGTCGAGCGCCGCCGTGTCCGAGATCTGGCGCAGCCCGCGCTCCTCGACGATCGAGGCGACGGTCGAGCCGTCGGCGGCATGGGCGGCGAAGACCTCCTTGGCGTTCGTGCCCGAGAGCTCGCCGCGTGCGACGCGGCCGACGAGGTCTGCGAGCTCCACGGCCGAGACCCGCCTCGCGGCCTCGGGATCGCTCCGGCTCAGCGCGAGATACGACCCCGTGACCCAGTTGGCGAGCGCCTTGGGATCCGCGTCCGACGCAGCGGAACGAGCCTGCTCGAAGAGCTCCGTTGCCCGCGCATCGCCGACGATCACGCCCGCGTCGTAGGCCGACAGCCCGAGCTCGCGCTCGTATCGCGCCCGCCGGTCAGCGGGGAGCTCGGCGAGGGACGCGCGGATCGTCGCGAGCCAGTCCGCGTCGACGCGCAACGGCGGGAGATCCGGCTCCGGGAAGTAGCGGTAGTCGTGGCTGTCCTCCTTGGATCGCATTACGTAGGTCGTCCCGCGATCCTCGTTCCAGCCCCGGGTGTCCTGGGTCAGCGTCTCGCCGGCGTCGAGCGCGGCCGCCTGTCGGGCGATCTCGAACGCGATCGCGCGCTCGACCGACCGGAACGAGTTCATGTTCTTGACCTCGACCCGCGTCCCGAACGGCTCCGTGCCGCGCGGCCGGAGCGAGACGTTCGCCTCGACCCGCATCTGGCCCCGCTCCATGTCGGCGTCGCTCGCGCCGATCGCCCGAAGGAGCGCCTGGAGCTCCTCGGCGTAGCGCCGTGCCTGCTCGGCGGTCCGGACGTCCGGCTCGGTGACGATCTCCATGAGCGGCGCGCCCGAGCGGTTGAAGTCGACGAGGCTCACCCGGCGACCGGCGGCATCCGTCGCGTGGATCAGCTTCGCGGTGTCCTCCTCGAGGTGCGCCCGCGTGATCCCGATCGTGACCTCGCCCTCGGACGTGTCGAAGGTGAGGCGCCCGCGCGACGCGAGCGGCAGGTCGTACTGGCTGATCTGGTAGCCCTTCGGGAGGTCCGGGTAGAAGTAGTTCTTGCGATCCCAGCGGGTCGCGGGCGGCGTCTCGGCCTGGATGGCGATGCCGGTGGCGAGCACCAGCTCGACCGCCCGGCGGTTGATCACCGGGAGTGCGCCCGGCAGCCCGAGACAGACCGGGCAGACGTGGGTGTTCGGCGGCGCGTCCGCGTAGCTGTTCGAGCAGCCGCAGAACATCTTCGACGCGGTCTTGAGCTGGCAGTGGACCTCGATGCCGATGACCGCCTCGTAACGCTCGAGGGCGGCCGGCCGGGTCGCGGTATCGACCATGGCCGGAAGTGTCGCATAGCGCCCGCGGCAGAGGCGGGTGAAGCAGGCGTGCTGGACGCCGGTCTCCGCCAGCCCCCGCGGACGATGGCCACCTGGGCATCACCACCGGTGGAGTCGGCCTGACGCACACCAACGGAACGTTGGGCACGAACGCGTCGGGTCCTCGGGTGCTGGTCGGCCGATTGTTGCCGTACGGGGCTAACGACAGCGGCGATTCCCGGGGCAGGGCGCAGGAAAGCAGTCCGAACGTTCCTGGGGCGTGCGTCTGTCCGGGTCGACACGAGGCACGGCGGCGCGCGACGAACGAGGTGACCCCGTCTCGGTCGCCGACTGGTGCGTCCGCGCAGCACCTTTCGCGGTGCTGGTGCGTCCGCGAACAGCCCGAATGGTGCCCGCCCCCCGTACGATGGTCCGGTCGACGCGGGGGCCGTCACCTCCGCTCCGCGAGGAGCCGGTCGGCACGCGATCGTCGAGGGGAAGTCGCAAGTGAAGCCGAGCGCGCGCCGTGTCCGGCCGATCGCCGTTGCGATCGGTGCCATCGCCTGTCTCCTGGGGACGCTGGCCGCGCCGGCCGGGCTCACCGCCGCGTCCCTCGCGGGACCAGCCCGCGCGCAGGCCGCGCGATCCGCCGCCGCCGCCGCCGCCGCCGACAGCCTGGCGCGACCGGCCGGCCCAGGAGGCAACCTCGCCACGAATGCCCTGTCGCCGGACGTCGGCGGCAGCTGGGGCTCCGTCATGGACTGGGGCCTCCAGGCGAAGCACATGACCGCGCTCGCCAACGGCAAGGTCCTCGTCTGGTCGACGGGCGCGAATGCTGCGGTCTGGGATCCCGGCGACGGCTCGTTCTCCGCGGCGCCGGCCCTGTTCGGCGATCTGCACTGCGCGGGCCAGTCGATGCTGGCCGACGGCCGCGTCATCGTCGTCGGCGGGCAGAACGGCGCGCCGCACATCGGCACGACCGTGACGTCCATCTACGACCCGACGACCAGCACGTGGATGCACGGCCCGGACATGGCCTTCTTCCGTTGGTACGCGACGAGCACGACCCTCGCCGACGGCCGCGTCCTCGCGACGTCCGGCGACGCCCCCGACGGCACGCGGGCGACGATCCCCGAGGTCTATGACCCGGTCGCGAACACGTGGACCCAGCTGACGGGCGCCGTGCGCTCCCAGGGCCTGTACCCGCTGATGTTCGTCCTGCCGAACGGCAAGGTGTTCGAGTCGGGCTCGGGAAGCGGGACGGCGATCCTCGACCCGAGCGGGACCGGCAGCTGGACGCCGGGGCCGTCGAACTTCTACTCGACGAGCGGGTACTCGGAATCGGCGGTCATGTATGCGCCCGGCAAGATCCTGCGCGCGGGCGGCGGCGATCCGGCGATCAGCCGGGCGACCGTCGTCGACATGACCGCGGCGTCGCCGGCGTGGCGCGACGTGGCGCCGATGGCGTTCCCGCGGCGGCGGATGAATCTGACGATCCTCGCCGACGGCACGGTCCTCGCGATGGGCGGCACCCGCGCCGCCGACGACGCGAGCCAGGCGATCCTCGAGGGCGAGATCTGGAACCCGTCGACCGAGCAGTGGACGACCGTCGCGCCGATGGCCGAAGCGCGGATGTACCACTCCTCGGCGGTGCTGCTCGCGGACGGCCGCGTCCTCATCGGCGGCGGCGAGGCCGCCGGACGGCTGCGCGCCCAGATCTACTCCCCGCCCTACCTGTTCCAGGGTGCGCGGCCCACGATCACCTCCGCGCCGAGCGCGGCGAACTACGGATCGTCGTTCACGGTCGCCACGCCGAATGCCGCCTCGATCACCTCCGTCGCGCTCATCCGGCTGTCCGCAGCGACCCACGCCTTCGACCAGAACCAGCGCTACGTGCCGCTCACCTTCTCGGTCCAGGGCGGATCGCTCTCCGTGAACGCCCCGGCGAGTGGCGGCGTCGCCCCTCCCGGTCCGTACCAGCTCGTGATCAAGAACGCGGCCGGCGTTCCCTCGGTGGCGTCGTTCATCCGGATCGACACGAACGCCAGCCTCCAGCCCGGCACGATCCACGGCGCCGTGACGGACAGCGCGACGAACGCGCCGATCAGCGGCGTCACGATCACGAACGGGCCACGCTCCACGGCGACGGCCGCGAACGGCACGTACACGATCGCCAACGTCCCCTCCGGTGAGCAGACCCTGACGTTCGCCGTCGCCGGGTACGCGACCGCGACCCGGACACAGACCGTCGCCGGCGGAGGCAACTACCAGGTCGATGTCGCCCTCGCCCCACCGGGCGGCGTCACGGGTCACGTCACCGACGCGACGACGGGTCTGCCGCTTGCCGGAGCGACGATCACCTATCCGGGCGGCGAGACCACGACCGACGGCAGCGGTGGCTACGCGATCAACGGGATCGCGGCGGGCACGCAGTCGATCGCCGCGTCGGCGGCCCTGTACGTCGCCGGTGAGGCCTCGGCCGTCGTCCCGGCCGGTGGTACCGCGACGCTCGACTTCGCTCTTCAGCCGTCACCCACGTTCATCACGGGATCGGTCGTGGATGACGCGACGGGTCAGCCGATCGTCGGCGCGACCGTCAGCATCCCCGGCTCGACCACGACGACGAACGCCCTCGGCGGCTACCGATTCGACGTGTCCCCGGGCACCTACTCGGTGACGGCGACCGCGGCCGGGCACGACCCGCTGACCCACGATTCGATCGTCAGCCAGGGGACGTATGCCGTCACGGACTTCAGCCTGGTGGTCACGCCGTCGTCGAGCGCGACCTTGACGTTCCCCGCCACCGCGGATGCCTACATCAGCAAGACGAGCCCCACGAAGAACTACGGCGGCGTCGACGTCCGGATCCGGAACGGCACGACGGCCTCGCCATCGACCTACATGACCTATCTGCGGTTCGGGGTCTCGGGCCTTGCCGGTCGACCCGTCACCGCGGCTCGCGTCCGCCTCTTCAACACGGATTCGAGCGTGGACGGCGGCCGCCTCTACGCGGCGGGCGACGGCTGGACGGAAACCGGGATCACCTGGAACAACGCACCGAGCGCGGGCACGACCGCGGTCGGGACGGCGGGCAAGGTCGTGAAGGGCACGTGGGCGGACGTCGCCCTGACACCGAGCGCGATCCCGGCCGATGGGTCGTACACGTTCGCGCTCGCGAGCACGAGCACGGACAGCGCCTACTACTCGAGCCGTTCGGGGACCAACCCGCCGATCCTCGAGCTGACGGTCGGCGGCCCGCCGCCGCCACCACCCAACGGGCCCGTCGCCGCGTTCACGGCGACGCCGTCGTCCGGCCCCGCGCCGCTGTCGGTCACGGTCGCGGACACCTCGACCGGGTCGCCGACGAGCTGGCTGTGGGACTTCGCCGATGGGTCGACCTCGCCGCTCGCCGCCCCGCCGGCGCACGTCTACCCGAACGCGGGGACGTACGTGATCTCGCTCAAGGTGACGAACACCAACGGCACGTCGACCACGACGCGCTCGGTTACGGCGACGTCCGGGCCGCCGCCGTCATCGCGCCTCGCGACGATGTCGTTCGAGGCGGGCAAGGTCGTCGACGCGGCGACCGGCGCGACGAAAGTCTCCGGCACCGTGACGCTGGACCAGACGTCGCCCCTCGCCGGAACGACCTCGGCAACGATCTCGGCCTCGAGCACGGCCTATCTCGAGAAGAGCTGGACGGCCGCGAATGATGCGTGGATCGTCGCCACCGTGCGGCTGGCTGCGCTGCCGACGACTGCGGTCCGGATCCTCCAGATCCAGGACCAGGGCACGACGATCGGCAACCTCCAGCTGCAGACGACGGGCGCCCTCCGGCTCCGCAACAACTCGACGTCCGTCGGCAGCCTCTCGGCGCCGCTCCAGGTCGGTGTCTCGTACCGGATCGCGATCCACCAGCGGGCGGGCACCGGCGCCAACGCCGTCCTGGACGGCTTCGTCGCGCGAACCGGCGACGCGTTCGGGCCGGCGTTCGCGAGCCTCGCGAACGGGACCTGGACGACGAAGGCGGATCGGCTGCGGATCGGGGCGACGTCCGGCGGCGTGCTGTCGATCACGATGGACGACGTCCTCGTCGACGGCGCATCGATGCCGGCACCGGCCGCGCCCCGGTTCGCCGGCGTCGCGGTCCAGGCGACGACCGTGAGCAGCCGGGGCACTGCGCCCGCACGAAGCGGGACCGGAACCGCGACGAAGGCATCGACCTTCATCTGCGTGCTCTGACCGAAGCGGTCAGCCGGTCGCGAGCACCGCGGCGCGTTCAGCGGGCGTCGGCTGGCCGGGGTCCGTCGTGAGCGGGAGCTGGGCGGGCTCCTGGTCGCGCCACGGCTCGGTCGCCGTCAGTCCCTCGTAGGCCCGGGCGAGCGCGAACAGCCGCGGCTCGGACCAGGCCGGGCCGATGAGCTGGAGCCCGACCGGCATCCCTTCCGACAGCCCACACGGGATCGAGATCCCGGGCAGACCGGCCATGTTCACCGGCAGCGTGCAGGCGTCCGAGAGGTACATCGAGACGGGATCGGCGAGCCGCGCGCCGAAGCGGAACGCGACCGACGGCGAGGTCGGCGCGACGAGGGCATCGAAGCCCCGCTCGAAGAGGTCGTCGAAGTCGCGCTTGATCAGCGTCCGGACCTTCTGCGCCTTCACGTAGAACGCGTCGTAGTAGCCGGCCGACAACGCGTACGTGCCGAGCATGATCCGCCGCTTCACCTCCGGCCCGAAGCCGCGGCCGCGCGTCGCAAGGTAGTTGCCGAGCACGTCCGCGTCGCCGAGCCGCGGCCCGAACCGGATCCCGTCGTACCGGGCGAGATTCGCGGAGGCCTCGGCCGGGGCGACGATGTAGTACGTCGCGAGCCCGTAGTCGGTGTGGGGGAGGCTCACCTCCTCGACGGTCGCGCCGGCGGCTTCGAGCGCCGCGACGGCCTCCTCGATCCGGCGCCGCGAGTCCGGTTCCATGCCGGCCACGAAGTACTCCTTCGGGAGGCCGAGACGCTTCCCCTTCAGCCCGGCTGCGGCCTCGTCCGTGGAGGCGGGGAGCGCGAGCAGCGAATCCGGGACGGGCACCGGTGCGCTCGTCGAATCGCGGTCGTCGCGGCCGGCGATCGCGTGGAGCAGCGCGGCGGCGTCGCGGACGTCGCGGCCGAACGGCCCGATCTGGTCGAGTGACGAGGCGAACGCGACGATCCCGTAACGGGAGACACGGCCGTACGTCGGCTTCATCCCGACGATCCCCGTGAGCGCAGCCGGTTGACGGATCGAGCCGCCGGTGTCCGTCCCGATCGACAGCGGCGCGTGGTACGCGGCCACGGCGACGGCCGAGCCACCGCTGCTGCCGCCGGGCACGGTCTCGAGGTCCCACGGGTTCGACACGGGCCCGTACGCGCTGTGCTCGTTCGACGACCCCATGGCGAACTCGTCCATGTTCGTCTTGCCGAGAATCACCGCGCCGACGCTCCGGAGCCGCTCCGTGATGTGGGCGTCGTAGGGCGCGATGTAGCCCTGCAGGATCCGCGAGCCGGCCGTGCACTGGCCGCCCTTCACCGAGATCAAGTCCTTGAGCGCGATGGGGATCCCGAGCAGCGGATGGTCGTCGCCGGCGTCTCGCCGACGCAGCCGGCTGTCCGCCTCGTCCGCCTGTCGCAGCGCGCCGTCGCGATCGATCGCCAGCCACGCGTTCAGCGCGTGGTTGCCGGCTTCCGCAGCGTCCAGGTGGGCGAGCGTCAGCTCCCGCGACGACGTCTCGCCGGACCGCAGCCTGGCGGCCATCTCGTGGGCCTTGAGGCGGGTCAGGTCGTCCGTCACCGTGCGGCGCCCCGCGATCCGGTCACTCGCCACCGAGGATCGGCGGCACGACCACGTACCCGCCGGCGGCGTCCGGCGCGTTCCGGAGGACCTCCTCGGCCGGGAGCGATGGCGTCACGACATCCTCGCGGAGGATGTTCTCCAGCTCGATTGTCTGGGCGGTCGGCGGGATCTCGTCCGTGGGGAGCTCGGCGAGCTTCGCGTACTGGTCGAGGATGTGGTTCAGCTGGCCCTGGAGGAGCGCGACCTCCTCGTCCGTCAGGCCGAGACGCGCGAGATGGGCGACGTGCTCGACGTCGCCACGGGACAGGCCGGGCATGCGGCCGATCATAGCGGACGGCCTGCCGCGGTCCGAGCGTGCCCGGGGCGCGGCACGCCGCGGCATCGCGACGCGGCACGGCCCGGCGCGGCCCGGCGCGCGGCTGGCGCTTGCTACGCTCGGAGAACCGATCTCCCGCGACCAACGAAGGACGGACATGAACCCACGGACCCCGACTGATCGCGCCGCCCCGGCCGGGATCCGTCGGATGGTGGCCGCCGATGTCGACGCCGCGCTCGACCTCCTCCGGAGAGGCGACTTCGGCGAGCGGGACGGGTTCCTCCCGTGGGCCCTGCGGCAGCCAGCGATCACGCCGTTCGTCGCCGAATCCGATGGGCGGCTCGTCGGCACGGGGATCGCCTCGGCGCACGGCCGGGTCGGGTGGGTGGGCATGATCTTCGTCACGCCGGCATGGCGCGGGTCCGGCTGGGGCAAGCGCCTCACCCGAGCCGTGATCGACCGGCTCGAGGACCAGGGCTGCCGGTCGATCGTGCTGATCGCGTCGCCGCTCGGCCGCCCGATCTACGAGCGCGAGGGGTTCGCTGCGCTGGACGACCAGGTCCGGTTCACGATCGACTCACTGCCGCCGGGCACGACCGGACCGGTCGACGGTCTGAGACCCTTCGCCGCCGCGGACCTCGACGCGGCGCTGACGCTCGACCGGTTCGGGACGGGCGAGGACCGTTCCGTCGTGCTCCGCGAGCTGCTGACGCCCGAGACCACCACGGTCGCAGTCGATCGCGAGGGCGAGGTCCGCGGATTCCTGATCCGTCCGCCGTGGCGTGGCGCGGCCGTCATCGCCCCCGATCCGGCGGATGCCCTCCGCCTGCTCGAGCACCGGCGCCGGATGCCGGGGATCAGCGGCCGGACCGGCGCCGGACTCCTCGCGAGCAACGTTCACGGCCGCGCGTTGCTGCGCGCCGCCGGCTGGGTCGAGGAGATCCGCAACGTCCGGATGCTGCGTGGCGAGCCGCTCGACTGGCACCCCGAGGCGATCTGGGCGCAGCTCAGGGGCGCGCTCGGCTAGCGGGCTCGGCCGGTGCGGTCTCCGTCAGGTCGGCCCGACCATCTGCCAGAACGCCGCACCCAGTCGAAGCTCCGCGGCGCGGCGAACCACCGGCTCGTAGAGGTCGAGCAGGCTCGCGGCCTCCGCCTCGATCCGCTCCACGCGCGGGCCGATCAGCAGCGACGCCTCGAGATGCGCCCGGTCGTCGTCCGCCGAGACGGACAGCTCGTCGATCGCGATCCCGATCCCGAGGACCCGCTGGAGATCCTCCGCGAGTCGCTCGGCGAACCGCTCCTCCGCGTCGGTCACGGCTCGTCCCCCGCGAGCAGTCGCCGGAAGGCGTCCGCGTCCAGGATCCGGATCTCGAGCTCCTCCGCTTTCGCCAGCTTCGAGCCGGCGCCCGGGCCGGCGACCACGTAGTCGGTCTTCTTCGACACCGATCCCACCGACTTGCCTCCGGCATCCCGGACGGCCTGCTCCGCCTCCTCGCGGCTGAACCCCTCGATCGTGCCGGTCACGACGACAACCTTCCCCGCGAGCGGCCCGTCGACGGTCGGCGCGCCGGTCGCCGGGCGAGGCTGCGGCAGCTCCGCCTCCACCCCGGCGTCCGCGAGATCCTCCAGCACTCCAGTCCCGGGACCGCCCGCACCGAACCAGGCCGAGAGCGCCTGCGACACGGTGGGACCGATCCCCTCGACCTCCTCGAAGCGTTCCGGAGCGCCGGTGGCGACGGCCTGGAGGTGCGACGCGGCGCGGCGCAGCCAGTCGGCATCGCCGACGCGGTCCCCGGCGACGACCGAGTCGGCCGCCGTGTCGTCGGCGCCCGGTACCTCCGCGACAAGGGGCACCTCGGTGGCGAGCCAGCGGGCGAGCTCGATCGCCGTCGTCCAGCCGACCTGCGGGATCCCGAGGCCGGCGATGATCCGCTCGAGCGGACGCCGGCGAGCCTTCTGGATCGCCGCGTGAAGGTTCTCGGCGCTCTTCCGGCCGAACCGCTCCAGGTGCTCGAGGTCCTCCACGGAGAGCCGGAAAAAGTCGCCGCGGCGTTTCACCAGGCCGGTCTGGAGCAGCTGCTCGAGGACCTTCCAACCGGCGCCCTCGATGTCCATCCCGCCGCGACCGACGAAGTGGCCGAACTCCTGCGACACGCGGGCCGGGCAGGCGGGGTTCGGGCAGTAGTGCCGGACGGCGCCCTCGTCGCGCACGATCGGCGTGTCGCAGACCGGGCAGCGCTCCGGCATGTCCCATTCGCGCTCCGCGCCGGTCCGCTTCTCGACGATCGGGCGGACGACTTCGGGGATCACGTCGCCGGCCTTCTGGAGGACGACGTGATCGCCGACCCGGATGTCCTTGCGCCGCACCTCGTCGAGGTTGTGGAGCGTAGCCCGCGCGACCGTCGAGCCGGCGACCTTCGCCGGAGTGAGGTGGGCCACCGGCGTCAACGTCCCGGTTCGGCCGACGTAGGCGACGATGTCCTCGAGGACCGTCTCGACCTGCTCGGGCGGGAACTTGTAGGCGATCGCCCAGCGCGGCGCGCGGCTCACGATCCCGAGCCGCGCCTGCTGGTCGAACCGGTCCACCTTCACGACGACGCCGTCCGTCTCGTAGGGGAGCGCGTGGCGCTCCTCACGCCAGGCCTCGGTGAAGGCGGTCACGCCCTCGATGTCGAGCCCGGATTCGCGGTTCGGGTTCACCGCGAAGCCCAGCGCCTCCAGCCGGGCGAGCGCCGCGGACTGCGTCTCCACAGCGGCCGCCATCGCCGCCTTTCCCGGCGATCCCTCCCCGCTGGCTTCCGGTGCCTCGTCCTCGATCAGCTGGTACGTCCAGGTGCTCAGCTGTCGGCTCGCCGTGACCGCGGGATCCTTCTGCCGCAGCGAGCCCGCGCCGGAGTTCCGCGGGTTTGCGTACAAGGCGAGGCCGGCCTCCTCGCGCTCGGCGTTGATCCGGGCGAACTCCGTCTTCGGCATGTAGACCTCGCCGCGGGCGTCGAGCGAGACCGCCTCGCGGAGCCGCGCCGGGACGGTCGAGATCGTGCGGAGGTTGGCCGTCACATCCTCGCCGGTCGTCCCGTCGCCCCGGGTCGCGCCCTGGACGAAGCGACCGCGCTCGTACCGCAGCGTGATCGCGAGCCCGTCGATCTTCAACTCGGCGACGTACGTGAGCCCCTCGGCGGGCTCCGGCGCCGGCGGAAGCCCCAGACCGCGGCGCACCCGGGCGTCGAACGCGCGGAGCTCGTCGTGGCTGAAGGCATTGGCGAGCGACAGCATCGGCCGCCGATGACGGACCTCGTCGAACGTCTCGCCGAGCTGCACGCCAACCCGCTGCGTCGGCGACAACGGGGTGACGAGCACGGGAAACGCGGTCTCGAGGGCGACGAGTCGCCGGAACAGGTCGTCGTACTCGGCGTCCGTGAGCGTCGGCGCGTCGGAGCCGTAGTAGGCGCGGTTCGCCTCGTCGACCCGCCCGGCGAGCTCCGCGTGGCGGGCGGCGGCCGCCGCTTCGTCCAGCGACGCGGCCTCGTCCACGAGCTCCGGATCGACCGGGAGCGTCTCGAGCGGGACGCCGCCGACCTCGACATCGGTCATGCTCACAGGATACGGAGTGGGCGGCCCGGAGCGGCCCTGGGCCGGTCGACGACCCGATGATTTGTGTTACGGTCGTACAAATTCCTGATGGAGGGGCGACCGCGGGTCGCCGGAGGAGCGGAGGTTCGGACCGTGGCGGATGGATTCTTCTCGAACGTGCCGGGCCCGATCCCGTTCAAGGGCCTCGAATCGAGCGATCCCCTCTCCTACAAGGTCTACCAGCCGGATCGGCTCGTCCTCGGCAAGCGGATGGAGGATCACCTCCGGATCGCGGTCTGCCTGTGGCACTCGTTCAACTGGCCCGGCTCCGACGTGTTCGGCGTCGGGACGTTCGATCGTCCCTGGCTCGACCCCCGCCTGGACCCGATGATCGCCGCGCGAGCGAAGCTCGACGCCGCCTTCGAGTTCCTCACGAAGCTGGGGGTCCCGTTCTTCTGCTTCCACGATCGGGACGTCGCGCCCGAGGGCGCGACCTGGCACGAGACGCAGTCCATCCTCGATGCGGTCGTGGACCAGATCGCCGGCCGGATGGAGCAGACCGGCCTGCGCCTCCTGTGGGGCACGGCCAACCTGTTCGCGCATCCCCGCTACGCCGCCGGCGCGGCCACGAACCCGGATCCCGAGGTGTTCGCGATCGCGGCGGCCCAGGTCAAGGCGATGCTCGACGTCACGAAGCGCCTGAACGGCGAGAACTACGTGCTGTGGGGCGGTCGCGAAGGCTACGAGACGTTGCTGAACACGGACCTCGGTCGCGAAGAGGCGCAGCTCGCCCGGTTCCTGAATCTCGTGGCCGAATACAAGCACCGGATCGGCTTCAAGGGAATGCTCCTCATCGAGCCGAAGCCCCAGGAGCCGACGAAGCATCAGTACGACTACGACGTCGCCGCGATCCGCGGATTCCTCGAGCGGCACGGGCTCGCGAACGAGTACCGGCTGAACCTCGAGGTGAACCACGCCACCCTCGCCGGCCACAGCTTCCACCACGAGGTCGCGGCCGCGATCGCCGGTGGCGTGTTCGGCAGCATCGACGCCAACCGCGGCGACCCCCAGAACGGCTGGGACACGGACCAGTTCCCCAACTCCGTGGAGGAGCTGTCGCTCGCGCTGTACGAGATCGTCCGGGCCGGCGGCTTCACGAGCGGCGGGTTCAACTTCGACACGAAGCTCCGCCGGCAGAGCATGGCCCGGGACGACCTCTTCCATGCCCACATCGGCGGCATCGACACGCTCGCCCGCTCGCTGCTTGTGGCGGCTCGCCTGATCGAGGACGGCGAGCTGGAGCGGCTGCGGACAGAGCGGTACGCGGGATGGTCGGGCTCACTCGGGCACGCGATCCGGGCCGGCGACACGCACCTCGACCTGCTCGCGGGTCGCGTGCTGTCCGGCGAGATCGACCCGTCGCCCGTGTCCGGCCGCCAGGAACGGCTGGAGAACATCGTGAACCAGGCGATCTGGGCGGTGGACCATGCGGCCACCGGGTCCGGTGACGGAGCGGTCACCGTCGGAGCCGCGACGAGCGCCTGACCGGGCGCGAACCGTCCGGCCGCTCCGTCTGTTCGGCTCTCGCCTGATGCCGTTCGTCCTCGGAATCGACGTCTCGACGACGGCGACGAAGGCCGTGCTCGTCGGCGACGACGGCCGCGTCCGCGGGACGGGCGTCGCCGAATACGGCTTCGACGTTCCGCAGCCGCTGTGGAGTGAGCAGGATCCTGCGCTCTGGTGGGACGGCGCGGTCGCGGCGATCCGCTCGGTCCTCGAGTCCACGGCCACGGACCCGATCGAGATCGCGGCGGTCGGGCTGACTGGTCAGATGCACGGGCTGACGCTCCTCGACGACCGGAGCCGCGTCCTCCGGCCGGCGATCCTCTGGAACGACCAGCGAACCGCAGCCGAGTGCGACGCAATCCGGGAGGCGGTCGGGCCGGAGCGACTCGTCGCGATCACCGGCAACGACGCGCTGACGGGGTTCACGGCACCGAAGCTCGTGTGGGTGCGCGACCACGAGCCGGAGACGTGGGCGCGGATCGCGCACGTCCTCCTGCCGAAGGACTTCGTGCGCTTCCGGCTCACCGGTGATCACGCCGTGGACGTCGCCGACGGCGCCGGGACGCTGCTGTTCGACCTCGCCGGGCGGACCTGGTCTCCGGAGGTCGTGGCCGCGCTCCGCATCGACCAGGCCTGGCTGCCGGAGGTGTTCGAGGGCCCATCGGTGACCGGGACGATCAACGCCGACGGGGCGGCCGCGACGGGGCTCCGTCCCCGGACTCCCGTCGTCGCGGGCGGCGGCGACCAGGCTGCGAATGCCGTCGGGGTGGGCGCGGTCCGGCCCGGCGAGACGGCCCTCTCCCTCGGGACATCCGGCGTCGTCTTTGCGCCGACGGACCAGCCGATCGTCGAGCCGCTCGGTCGCGTGCACGCGTTCTGCCACGCCGTCCCGGGACGCTGGCATCTGATGTCGGTGATGCTCTCAGCAGCCGGCAGTCTTCGATGGTTCCGCGACACACTCGCCCCGGGCGTCTCCTTCGGTGAGCTCGTGGACGAGGCAGCAGGTGTTCCGGCCGGGAGTGACGGCCTCCTGTTCCTGCCCTATCTCTCCGGGGAGCGCAGCCCGCACCCGGATCCGCTTGCGCGCGGCGCGTTCGTCGGGCTGACCCTGCGACACGAGCGGCGCCACCTCACCCGCGCGGTCCTCGAGGGCGTCGCCTTCGGCCTGCGCGACGGCCTGGACCTGATGGTCGCCGCCGGCATGCCCGTCCCAGCCCGGATCCGCGCCTCCGGCGGCGGCACGGGCAGCGAGCTGTGGCGGCAGATTCTCGCCGACGTCCTGGACGTCGAGATCGCGACCGTGGAGACGACCGAGGGCGCGGCCTACGGTGCGGCGGCGCTCGCGTCGGTCGGCGCCGGCTGGTTCGCCGACGTCGACGCCGTCACGGACGCCTGGGTCACGACGACCGTGGTCGCCGCGCCGGGTTCAGCGGTCGCCGCCTACCGCGAGCGGCACGCCGCCTATCGAGGCCTCTACCCGGCGCTCAGCCCGACCTTCCGCGGCTCCTGACGCCGCCGCCCGAGGGAAGCGGCCTCTCGTCGCCCGAACCCGACCCGCCCGCCGGGTCAGCCGCGAAGCTCGAGCGCCTGCATCTCCGTCTGGGTCACGTCGCCCGGCTTCTTCCCGAGGATGATCATGCCGAGGATGTCGTCGGTCGACACCTCGTGCTTGTTCACCGTGTCGACGATCCGACCGTGGTACATCACGCTGACGCGGTCGGCGAGGTCGTACACGTCGTGGATGTCGTGGCTGATCAGGAAGATCCCGATCCCCTCGTTCTTGAGCTGCCGGACGAGGTTTCGGACCTGGGCCGTCTCGGCCGGCCCGAGCGCCGCGGTCGGCTCGTCCATGATCAGGATCTTCGCGTTGAAGTAGACGGCGCGCGCGATCGCCACCGCCTGACGCTGGCCGCCTGACAGCGACTTGACCGGCATGTTGAACCGCTGGAAGTTCGGGTTCAGGCGGCCCATCACCTTCCTGGTCGCGTCCTCCATCTGGTCGTCGTCCAGGTTGCCGAACCGGCTCGTCAGCTCACGACCGAGAAAGAGGTTCGCCGGCGCGTCGAGGTTGTCCGCGAGCGCGAGCGTCTGGTAGATCGTCTCGATGCCGTGTGCCTTCGCGTCGCGCGGGTTCGAGATCTCGACCTTCGAGCCGTTGATCCGGATCTCGCCGGTGTCCGCCCGCTGCGCACCCGACAGGACCTTGGTGAGCGTCGACTTGCCGGCGCCGTTCCCGCCGACCAGCCCGACGACCTCGCCGGGCCGGAGGTCGATGGAGACGTCGCGGACGGCATGGACGCCACCGAACGCGACGTTGATGTGGCGGAGCTCGACGAGCGGTTCCGCGGTGGTGGTGGTCATCGTCACTGCCTCCGCGGTCATCGGGCTCGCCGCCGGCTCCACTGGTCCACGGCCACGACGGCCACGAGGACGAGCGCCAGGACCATGTTGATCTGTGGAGAGTTGAACTGGAGGAAGCTGAGGCCGTACTGCAGGGACTGCATCACGAGCGCGCCGAGGATCGCGCCGGGGATCGACCCGACGCCTCCGGCGAAGAGCGTCCCGCCGATGACCGCCGCCGCGATCACGTACAGCTCATACCCGGTCCCGAGGTCAAGTGTCCCGCCGTTCAGTCGCGCTGACGCGATCGCGGCGCTGACCGCACCGAGGATCCCCATGAGGATGAAGATCTTCATGACGGTCCAGCGCGTGTTGATGCCGGCGAGCTCGGCGGCCTGGGGGTTGCCGCCGAAGGCGTAGATGTCCCGTCCGAAGCGGCGTCGCGTCGCGAGGAACGTCATCACGATCGTGACGCCGATGAGGATGAGGAGCGGGAACGGAATGCCGGCCGCGATCTGGAGGCCGCCGGGCGGCTCCGTGATGCCGTGCTTCAGGGCGTACTGGGTCGCGAGGCCTGCCGGCCAGGTGTAGGCGTTCGCCGTGAAGACCGCGCCGAGGACCACGGCGATGGCGACCACGCCGACGAGCACCTCGGCCCACATCGGCCGGACCGGAAATCCGAACCTCCGGCGTTGGCGGCGGGCGTTCACGAGGAGATAGACCGCAGCGACGCAGATCACGATCCCGAAGATCCAGCTGAGCGTCCCGCCCAGCGAGCCCTCCGGCCCGCCGCCGAGGAGGACGAAGGTCGGGTCGTCGGGGGCGATCGTGGTTCCCCCGCTGAGCTGCCAGGTGAGGCCGCGGAAGAGGAACAGGCCGCCGAGGGTGACGACGAACGAGGGGATCTCGAGGTACGCGATCAGGAACCCCTGGACCGCCCCGATGCCGACCCCGAGGAGGACCCCGGCGGCCAGCGCGAGGATCCAGGCCAGCGGGTGGTTGACCCCGATCGTTGCCGGGAACACGTTGGCCATCAGGTGTGCGTAGAACATCCCGATGAAGCCGACGACGGATCCCACCGACAGGTCGATGTTGCGGGAGACGATCACGAGGACCATCCCGGTCGCGAGGATCGCGGTTCCGGCCGCCTGGACCGAGAACGTCAGGAAGCTGACCGGTTGGAGGATGTTGCTGTTCTGGAACCCGAGCCCGATCCAGATCACGACCAGGGCGACGACCATGCCGAACTGGCGAAGGTCGATCTCGGTGACGCGAATCAGGTCGACCAGGCTCGATCGACCTCGACCGGCCAATTGATCCGGGGCGGTCCCGGCCACCTCTGTCATGACCGTCTCACTCCTGACTGGCTCGACGTCCGATGGGCCCGAAATGGAAGCGACCTGCTCCGCGGGGTCCGCGGAGCAGGTCGCGACTAGGCCTGGTTGAGGCTCAGGTCAGCAGCCGGGCACCGATCCGGCGGTCACACCCGCGCAGACCGCGTCCTTGGTCGCCCATCCCGCGTCGATCGTGTCCTTCACGTTGTCCTTCGTGATGGCGGTCGGGGTGAGGATGATCGACTGGACGGTCTTTCCGCCCGGGGTCGTGAACGGCGTCGCGGTGAGGCTCGCGGGAGCCGCAGCCGGCGGCAGATCGCCCGGCGCCTTGATGGCGTTCATCGCCGTCTTGGCGCAGAGCTGAACGGCGACGCTACCGGCGGTCTCGCCGAGCGCGAAGGCGTTCTTCCAGACCGACACGGTCTGGGTGCCGAGGGCCACGCGGTTCAGAGCGGCGGTGTCGCCGTCCTGGCCGCTGACCGGGACCTTCAGACCGACGGCGCTGAGCGCCTGGACGACACCCGTCGCCATGCTGTCGTTCTCGGAGAGAACGGCGTCGATCTTGTTGGCGTTCGCGTTGAGCGCCGCTTCCATGTTGTTCTTGGCGTTGGTCGTGTCCCAGTTGTCGGTGTTCTTCTCGAAGACCACCTTGATCCCGGAGGGGCTCGTCTCGTTGAGCTTCGGGATCCCGGCCTCGGTCATGCCCGAGCGCAGGAAGGCGGAGTTCGGGTCGGTGTCGGCGCCGAGGATGACCGCATAGTTGCCCTTCGGCGCGACCTTCATCAGCGACTGGGCCATCAGCGTTCCGACCTTCTTGTTGTCGAACGTGATGTAGAAGGTGCTCTCGTCCTCGATCAGGCGGTCATAGGCGATGACCGGGATCCCTGCCGTCTTGGCCTTGGCGATCGCGGGCAGGATGCCCTTGTCGTCCTTGGCGAGCACGATCAGGACCTTCGCGCCCTGGTTGATCAGGCTGTCGATGTCGGTGAGCTGCTGCTCCGCCTTGTCGTTCGCGTCGGCACGGATGTACGACCCGCCGCCGGCCGCGATGGCCTTCTGCATGGCCGGCTCGTCGGCCTTCTTCCAGCGCTCCTGCGAGTAGTTGTTCCAGGAGACACCGACCTTGCAGCCGGATCCGGCCGCGGTGCCGCCTGATCCGCCGGCCCCGGTGCTCGGGGTGCTGCTGCTACACGCACTGAGAATGACCATGGCACCAGCGGCGATCACCGCCAGCCTTCGACCGATCATGTAGTCCTCTCCTCCTCGGGGTTGACGTGGCCCTCGTTCCCACACTCTGGTCGGCGCTAGGCTACCACCCTCCTCAAGCGCAACTGCGGCCCCATGGACACGCCACGCTCGCGCGGGCGGATCCAGGGAGTCGGATCGACGAGCAATGGCTCGAACGCGAGCTCGGCTGCGCCGCGAAGCGGCGCCTCATCGCCGAGCGCGCCGGCCACCTGCCGCACGAGACGTCGCGGCGCCGCGAGCGCCGAGGCGTCGAGCTCCTCGTCCACGATCGACGCGACGAACGGATGGATCCGCCCGAAGAGTCCACCGAAGACGACGAGACGCGGATTCAGGAGATTCACCAGGCCCGCGAGACCGCGGCCGAGCCAGCGACCGGTCTCGGCGAGGGCGGCGAGGGCGATCGGCGAGCCCGCCTGCGCGTCCGCGAGCAGCTCCTCGATCTCCGACCGGCCGCCGAGCGGCGCCCGGCCCGCCCGCCGGAGCAGGCTCACCGCACCCACCTCGGTCTCCCAGCAGCCCATGGCCCCGCAACGGCAGGCGCGACCCTCGGGGTTCACGAGCATGTGGCCGATCTCGCCGCCATAGCCGGCGACCCCGGTGAACGCCCGGCCATCGACGATCAGGCCGCCGCCGACGCCGACCTCGCCGGAGACGAAGAGGATGTGATCGGCGCCGACCGCCGCGCCGCGCCGCACTTCGGCGAGAGCGCCGAGATCCGCCTCGTTCGCGATCCACATCGGGACGTCGTCGCCGAGCACCGTCGCGAGCCGTTCGCCGAGCGGCTCGTCCGTCCAGCCGAGGTTCGGAGCCATCGAGACGAGACCATCCGCGCGGCGGACCACGCCGACGACCGCAACGCCGATCCCGATCTCGGGAAGCTGGGGGGTTCGCCTCGAGCGGACGACCGCCGCCAGCTCGGCCAGGTCGTCGACGACGGCGGCGAGCGACGAGTGGCCGCGCGGCCGGTCCACCCGGACGTGCTCGAGCACCTCGCCACCAAGGCCGATGAGTGCGGCGGCCAGGGAGTCGACCTCGATGTCCAGGGCGAGCACGACCGCCGACGTCGGCTCCGGGCAGACGAGTGGCGACGGCCGGCCGGGCATCCCGAGTGGCACGGCGCGCCGCTCCGACACGAGGCCGTCGGCAACGAGCTCGCCGAGGTGGCCGCGGATCGCGCTCCGGGTCAGGCCCGTCCGTGCAACGAGCTCGGATCGCGAGAGCGGCCCGGTCGCGTGCAGCTCGCGGACGATCGCGCCGAGGTTCGCCCGACGGACGGTTTCGCTGCGCAGCCCGAGGTCCTCCCGACCAGACGTCACGAGGTTTGTGATCCTCTTGCTCAAATGCCTGCGCGCGGACTGTACCACCGTCCGGCAACCCCGAGGCAACCTCGCGGTGTAGATTGCCCCGGCGTCGCCGGGCTCGTCGCGGGGCTCGTCACCGACGGCCGCGGGGAGGTGCCATCGCTCATGCCGGACGCAACGGACTCCGCCGTCCTGGGCTGGGGAATCCTCGGCCCCGGCCGGATCGCGCCCCGGATCGCCCGCGCCCTCAGCGGCAACCCTCGAGGACGGCTCCATGCCGTCGCGAGCCGCGATCCGGAGCGAGGTGCGACGTTCGCCGCTCGGTACGGCGCTGCGCGCGTCCATCGGAGCTACGAGGACCTGCTCGCCGACGACGCCGTCGACGTCGTGTACGTCGCGCTGCCGAACGCGCTCCATGCCGAGTGGGCGGTTCGCGCGCTCGACGCTGGCAAGCATGTCCTCTGCGAGAAGCCGCTCGCGCTGACGGTCGAGGAGGTTGACGAGATCGCCGCCGCGGCCGCCCGGAACGACCGGATCGCCGTCGAGGCGTTCATGTACCTCCATCACCCGCAGACCCTGCGCACGCTGGAGGTCGCCCGGTCCGGCGTCCTCGGGCCGCTCCAGGTCGTGAGCAGCGCGTTCTCGTTCCTGCTGAACTACCCGGACGATCCGCGCGTCGACCCCGCGATGGGTGCCGGCTCGCTCTGGGACGTCGGCTGCTACTGCGTCAGCATCTCCCGCCGGATCGCCGGCGAGGACCCGGACGCCGTCGCGGCGTTCGCCCGGTTCGACGAACGCGGCGTGGAGCGGACGCTCGTCGGCCAGCTCCATTTTCCGAGCGGGCTCCTCGCCCATTTCGAGAGCGGCTTCGCCGCGGCGGACCGGGAGCGTCTCGAGGTCGTCGGCAGCGAGGCGACGCTGCTCGTGGACCACCCGTTCCTGCCCGCGCCGGACGGTCCCGTGCCGGCGGTGTCGATCCACCGCGACGGGGCGACCGAGACGATCGAGGTGGAATCGGTCGACCACTACCGGTCGGAGGTCGACGATCTCCAGGCGGCGATCCTCGACGGCACCCCGCCGCGGGTGGATCTCGCGTTCAGTCGCGGTAGCATCGCCACCCTCGTCGCGCTCGATCGGGCGGCTCGGTCGCTCCAGGTGGAGTCGGTCGCCGGCGATGCGGGCCAGCGGAGCGCGAGCGCCGGGATTGCCTGAGGAGGCTTGATGGGCAGAGGCGGAAGGGGTCGACTCGCGGTCGCCGGCGTCGTGCTCGCGGCCGTCGTCGCCGGCGGCGGCCTCGTCGTGACGCGGCTGACGACGCCGTCGTCGTCGTGTCCGGCCGTCGCGACGCACCCGGAGTGGAGCGTCGCCCGTCGCTGGGACGAAGCGCTCCTCGACGCGATCCGCCGCGCCCTGCCGAACCCGCCGGTGCATGCGCGGAACCTGTTCCATACGTCGCTCGCGATGTGGGATGCCTGGGCAACCTACGACCCGACCGCGTCCGGCGACCTGTTCACCGAGAAGCACACCGCGTCGAACGTCGAGGCGGCCCGGAACGAGGCGGTCAGCTACGCCGCCTATCGCGTCCTGTCCGCGCGGTACATCAAGGCGATCGGTGCGAGCGACTCGCTCAGCGAGTTCGACGACGTGATGGACAGCCTCTGCTATCCGATCGGGACGACGACGACCGAGGGCGACAGCCCGGCAGCGGTCGGCAACCGGATCGCGGCCGCCGTCCTGGCATTCGGCAGAACCGACGGCTCGAACGAGACGAACGGCTACGCGGCGCCGGACTACAAGCCGGTCAACCCGCCGCTCGTTGTCAACAAGACCGGCGACCCCACGCTCGTCGACCCCAATCGGTGGCAGCCGCTCCAGATCGAGCACATGATCAGCCAGAACGGGATCCCGGTGACGAACGGCGTCCAGCAGGCGGTCGGGCCGCACTGGGGCCATGTCAAGGCGTTCGCCCTGGCGGCCAGCGACGAGGGCACGCCGATCGATCCGGGGCCGCCACCTCGGCTCGGTCGCGACGCCGCGTCGAACCGCGCCTACCGCGACCAGGCGGTCGAGGTGATCCGGGACTCCAGCGAGCTCGACGCCGGCGACGGCGTCACGATCGATGTGTCGCCGGCCGCTCGTGGCGGGAACAGCCTGGGCACGAACGACGGACACGGCCACTCCGTCAATCCCGCGACGCGGAAGGCGTACGAGCCGGACGTCGTCAAGCGCGGCGACTTCGGCCGCGTGATGGCCGAGTTCTGGGCGGACGGCCCGAAGTCCGAGACGCCGCCCGGCCACTGGAACGTGCTCGCCAACCTCGTCTCGGACGAGCTGTCGCCGAACCTCCGGATCGGCGGGGACGGCCCGACCGTCGGCCGGCTCGAGTGGGACGTGAAGCTGTATTTCGCGCTGAACGGCGCCGTCCACGACGCAGCGATCGCGGCGTGGGGGCTGAAGGGCCACTACGACTCGATCCGGCCCATCTCGATGATCCGGTACCTGGGCGGGCTCGGCCAGTCGAGCGACCGGAAGGCACCGGCGTACAACAAGAATGGTCTGCCGCTGGTCCCCGGCCTCATCGAGGTGATCACGAAGCAGTCGAGCGCACCGGGTCAGCGCCACGCCGCCCTGAAGGCGAGCATCGGCAAGATCGCGATCAAGGCCTGGGGCGGAACCCCGGCCGACCCGAAGACGCAGACGTCCGGCGCGCGCTGGATGCTCGCCGGCGACTGGGTCCCGTATCAGCTGCCCACGTTCGTCACGCCGTCGTTCCCGGCCTATGCGTCGGGCCACAGCACCTTCAGTCGCGCCGCGGCGGAGGTGATGACGGGCTTTACCGGCAACGAGTACTTCCCCGGCGGGATCAGCGGCTACACGATCCCGGCCAACTCGTTGAAGTTCGAGAAGGGCCCGACGACGGACATCCGGCTCGAATGGGCGACGTACTACGACGCGGCCGACCAGGCCGGCCAGTCGCGGCTCTGGGGCGGGATCCACATCCAGGCCGACGACTTCAGCGGCCGGGTGATCGGGTCGCAATGCGGCAAGGATGCGTGGGCGCTCGCCCAGCGCTACTACGCGGGACGGGCGACGCCCTGATCGAGACGGCCACGCGACGGACCCGCAGCACATGACGCAACCGGCGACGCCTGGATCCGACCGGGAGGTCGGTGACGAGGGCCGGCGGGAACGCCGTCCGTTCCGGGGTTCGCCCCGCCGCCGCGTGATGCTCCTCGGCGCGGCCGTGGCAGTGGTCCTCGTCGTCGCGATCGCCGGGCTGGTCGTGTCGCGCATCGGGGACGGATCGATGACCGCGCTGGGACCGCCGCACTTCGTCGAGGAGACGGCGTCTGCCGGCCTCGATCACACCTACGACGGGCCGCTCGCCGCATTCGTCGGTGGCGGGATTGCCGTCTTCGACTGCAACGACGACGGCCGCCCCGACGCTTACGTCTCCGGTGGGTCCAACCCGGCGGCGCTGTACCGGAACGAGAGCCCCACCGGCGGCGCTCTGCGCTTCACGGCCGTGTCCGACGCTGCGACCGATCTCCGCGACGTGACCGGCGCCTACCCGCTCGATATCGATGGCGACGGCCGCATCGACCTGGCGGTCCTCCGGCTCGGCGAGAACGTCCTGCTCCGGGGCCTGGGCGACTGCCGCTTCGAACGCGCGAACGAGCAGCTGCGGTTCGGGGGCGGCAATTCCGCAACGACGGCGTTCGCGGCGACATGGGAGGGAGCGGCCGCGCTGCCGACCCTCGCCTTCGGCAACTACGTCGATCCGTCCTCGAAGGACCCGCACGACCTGTGCTTCCCGAACGAGCTCGTCCGACCGGCGCTTTCGGGCGGCACGTACGGCGCGACGACGCCGCTGACCCCGAGCTGGTGCGCGCTCTCGATGCTCTTCAGCGACTGGGACCGCTCCGGCCGGCGGGACCTCCGGGTCAGCAACGACTCCCACTACTACATGGACGGCGAGGAGCAGCTCTGGCGGATGGATCCGGGCGCGCCGCCGCGTCAGTACACGGCGGACGAGGGCTGGGTCGCGGTCAGTGTCGAGGGGATGGGGATCGCGAGCTACGACGTCGACGGCGACGGCTACCCCGAGGTGTACCTGACGAGCCAGGGCGCCAGCCGGCTCCAGACGCTGACGAGCGGGCCGAGCCAGCCGACGTATCGTGACATCGGGCTGAAGCGCGGCGTCAATGTCGATCGGCCGTTCACCGGCGGGGACGACCTGCCGTCGACCGCGTGGCACCCCGAGTTCGAGGACGTGAACAACGACGGCCTCATCGACCTGTTCGTCTCGAAGGGGAACGTCCGCGAGCAGGAGGACTACGCGATGCGCGACCCGAGCAATCTCCTGCTCGGCCAGGCCGACGGGACGTTCGCAGAAGCCGCCGACGGCGCCGGAATCCTCAGCTTCGACCGCGGTCGCGGCGCGGCCCTCGCCGACTTCAACCTCGACGGGCTGCTCGACCTCGTGGAGGTGAACCTCGGCTCGCCGGTCCGGCTGTGGCGGAACGTCGGAAGCGGGACCGCCTCCTCCCCTGCCCCGCTCGGCTCGTGGCTCGGCGTGCGCGTCAGGGAGCCCGGCCCGAACCGGGACGCGATCGGCGCGTGGCTCGAGGTGAAGGTCGGCAACACGACGACCCGCCGGGAGCTGACTGTGGGCGGTGGGCATGCCGGCGGGCAGCTCGGCTGGATCCACGTCGGAATCGGCGACACGCGGTCGGCGCAGGTCCGGGTGGTGTGGCCGGACGGTCAGGCCGGCGCGTGGCTCGACGTCACGGCCGATCAGTTCGTCGCCGTCGACCGCGCGTCGGGCACCGCGCAACGCTGGACTCCGCCGACCGCGCCGTG
The DNA here is from genome assembly GCA_042408445.1 of Chloroflexota bacterium. Taxonomy (GTDB): domain Bacteria; phylum Chloroflexota; class Limnocylindria; order Limnocylindrales; family CSP1-4; genus CF-46. The sequence continues at coordinate 44,453 of JBHORC010000037.1, read as the reverse complement.
ATGCGAGGATCTCGAGGATGACGACCGGCAGCCAACCGCGGCTCGAGACGATCGGCATGCCGTCCTTCCCGGACGCCGGACCGCGTCCCGAGCTGCCCGCGAGCCGGTATTCGGAACGAATGGAGGCGCTCCGCGCGCGGGCGAGGCCTCGCGGCTACGACCGGCTGGTCGTGTACGCGGATCGCGAACACAGCGCCTCGCTGTCGTTCCTGACCGGCTTCGACCCGCGGTTCGAGGAGGCGATCCTGATCGTCGGCGCTGACGACGACCCGGCGATCCTCGTCGGCAACGAGTGCTGGGGGATGGCCGGCGCCGCGCCCCTCCGGATGCGCCGGCATCGGTTCCAGGACCTCAGTCTGCCGAGCCAGCCGCGCGACCGATCGCAGCCGCTCGCCGACATCCTCGCCGACGAGGGGGTGACGCGCGGCGGACGTGTTGGCGTCGTCGGCTGGAAGACCTACGCGTCGCGGGCCACGATGGAGGTGCCGGCCTTCCTCGTCGACACGCTGCGGACCCTGGTCGGCCCGGACGGCCTCGTCGAGAACGCCAACGACCTGCTGATCGATCCGGCGGACGGTCTCCGGGTGATCAACGACGTCGACCAGCTCGCCGCGTTCGAATGGGCGGCGACGCAGACGTCGAATGGCGTTCGCCGGCTGCTTGCGGGCCTTCGCCCGGGCATGACCGAGCGGGAGGCCGTTCGCCTCCTCGAGTGGGACGGGACGCCGCTCTCGTGCCACCTCATGCTCTCGGCCGGCCCGCGCGCCACGCTCGGCCTGCTGAGTCCCGGCGACCGGCCGATCGAGCGCGGCGATCGGTTCACGGTCGCGTTCGGAATCTGGGGCGCCCTCAACTGTCGTGCCGGATTCGTCGTGGAGGACGCCGGCGAGCTGCCGGCCCCGATCCAGGACTACGTCGAGCGGCTCGTCGGTCCGTATTTCGGCGCCGTGGCGGAGTGGTACGCCGCGCTCCGGGTCGGCGTCCCGGGCGGGGCGCTCCAGGCGATCATCGATCGGCGGCTCGGCGATCCGTTCTTCGGGATCTTCCTGAACCCGGGGCACCAGCTCCACCTCGACGAGTGGGTGAACTCGCCGATCTCGCCCGGCTCCTCGATCCCGCTCGCGTCGGGGATGGCGCTCCAGGTCGATATCATCCCGGCAACCGGCACGGACCACTTCACGACGAACATCGAGGACGGGATCGCCCTGGCGGATGCATCGCTTCGCGAAACCTTCGCAGCCTCCTACCCTGTTGCCTGGGCGCGGATCGAGACGCGCCGTGCGTTCATGGCGGAGGCGCTCGGGATCGACCTCCATCCCGACGTGCTGCCGTTCTCGAACCTGCCGGCGTACCTGCCGCCATTCCTCCTCCGCCCGGACCGGGCGATGACGGTTCGCCCCGCATGACCGCGTTCGACGAGCTGGTCCGGATCGGGGACGGCGAGATCGAGGCCGAGGTCGCCGCGGGGATCGGGGCGCGGCTGCATCGCCTGCGCGTCCGCGGGCACGATCTCCTCCGCACGCCGCCGGACCTCGAGACGTACCGGAGCGACCCCTGGTACTGGGGCGGGTTCGTGATGGCGCCGTGGTGCAACCGCATCCCGACCGGGCCGCTCGAGGTGCTCGGCCGGGTCGTCGACCTGCCGTCCAACTTCCCGGACGGCACCGCGATCCACGGCCAGGTCTCACAGGTGCCGTGGGACGTCGTCCAGGCCGACCGTGGCAGCGCGACCTTCCGGGTGGACGGCGGCGGCGAGGGATGGCCGTGGCGCTACCGCGTCGAGGAGCGAGTAGCGGTCGAGGGCTCGCGGCTCGAGGTCCATCTCGCCGTGACGAACACGGACGACGGCCCGATGCCCGCGGGGACCGGCCTGCACCCCTGGTTCCTGCGACCCGTCCAGGTCGCGATCCGGGCCGCGGCGGTCCACCCGTCGAACCTCGGTCGAACGGGCGACCCGGAGCCGGTCAGCGGCCGGCTGGACCGGAACCGCCTGGTGGAGCTCGATGACGATCTCGACGGGACCTGGACCCAGCTCACCGATCCGCCCGTCGAGCTGGCGTGGCCGGCGCTCGGCGTCCGGGCGAGGATGGACACCTCAGCCGACGTCGCCTTCATCGTCGCCGCGAGCCCGGGCGAGGTCATCGCCGTGGCCGTCGAGCCCGAGACGCACGCGCCCGAGGGTCTCCGCCGGTTGGTCGACGGGGAACCCGGCGGGCTCATCGCGCTCGAACCCGGGGACACGCTTGCGATGTGGTTCGCGCTCGTGTTCGAGCCCGCCGCCGACTGAGGATGCCGGCCGGCGGCCGAGTCCCGGTCAGCCCGTCACGCTCTCCGGACGGGCAGCCGAGCGGCAAGCCACGCCAGGGCGAGCGCCCCGTGCGCGGCAAGGATCAGTCCGAGGACGAGCAGATACCCCTCCGCGTCGCGACGTGGCGCGCCCGCGACCTCCGCGGCAAGGACGAAGCCGCCGAACGCGAGCGCCATCGCGCCGAGCACGCCGACCGCGATCCGGGGCCACGACCGCGTCGATGACTCGTCGGTCGCGAGCGCCGATGCCGCGACGAGCAGCAACGAGGCCGCGGCGACGCCGCTCCACAGGATCACCCGCTCGGGGTCGCGCGTTCGGACAACCAGGACGACGGTCGCTGCGAGCCAGCTCGCCATGGCGGCCGTCAGCACGGAGATCGACAGGAGACCGATCCGGAGCAGCCGTGTCACGGCCGCGAGGCTACCCGATCAGGTCGAGGTTCGCGAGGCTCGCGAGCATCGTCTTCCGGCCGATCGCCGGATCCTTGAAGGCGACGGTGATCTCCTCGTCGCTCCGGGTCAACTTGCTCGTCACGACGATCCCGTCGCCCCAGCGGGCATGCCGCACCCGATCGCCGTCCCGGTACTGGCGCTCGCCGGGGATGATCGGGCGGCGGGGGCGGACCGCGGCGCCGTCGTCACCCGCGCGGGCGGACCCATTCGCTCCACCAGCCCCGGCGCCCGCCCCGCCCCGCGGCGTCAGCGCCCCGGAGCGCGCGCCCGCGTCGTACGCGTCGCGCTTCGCCGCGAGATCCCGCGACGGGCGGAAGGCCTCTCCGGGCCGCGGCGCACCCGGCGTGCCACTCCCCTCCCGGTAGGCGGGCTGAGCCGGACCGGCGCCGCGACCCAGCGGCCGTCCGAACCGCGTCGTGCCGCGCGCCCCGAAGGCGAGATCCAGATCCACGTCGAGGTCCGCGCCCGTGCTGAGATCCGGCCCGACCATCAGCTCCGGCGGGATCTCGAGGAGGAACCGCGACGGCAGCGAGGCCTGGCCCATCCCCCACGTCGCCCGGCGCCACGCGTGCGACAGGTACAGGCGGCGCATCGCTCGCGTCATGCCGACATAGGCGAGCCGCCGCTCCTCCTCGAGCTCCTTCTCGTCGTCGAGCGCCCGGCTGTGCGGGAACACGCCCTCCTCGAGGCCGGCGATGAAGACCACCGGGAACTCGAGCCCCTTCGCGGCGTGGAGCGTGATCAGGGTCACCGCGTCCGCGTCGCCCTCGTACGTGTCCTGGTCGGCGACGAGGGCCGTCTCCTCGAGCAGCCGATCCAGGGCGTCGTCCGGCGAGAGGTCGTCATAGCGGGTCGTGACCGATCGCAGCTCGAGGAGGTTCGCCCAGCGCTCCTCGCCGTCCTCCGAGCCGTCGGCGAGCATCGCCCGGTAGCCCGACGCCTCGAGCGTCTCGTCGAGCAGCTCCGGCAGGTTCAGGACACCGACCCGCGAGCGCAGCCGGCGGATGAGGCCCGCGAACTCGGCGAGGGACGTTCGCGCCCTCGGGGTGAGCCCTTCGACCTCGCCCCGGCCGGCGGCCTCGATCGCCGCCCAGGTCGTGATCCCGCCACGGAGCGAGGCTCCGCGGATCACCTCGATCGTCTTGTCGCCGATCGCCCGCGCGGGGACGTTGATGATCCGCTCGAAGCTGATCGTGTCGGCGTCGCTCCGGAGCACGCGGAGGTAGGCGAGCGCGTCCTTGACCTCGCGCCGGCTGTAGAACCGCGTCCCGCCGACGAGCTGGTAGCGGATCCCGTAGCGGAGGAACGACTCCTCGATGGCGCGGGACTGGGCGTTCATCCGGTACATCACGGCGATGTCGCGGGCACGGAGCGAGCCGCCGTCCTCGTCGTCCGCCCGGCGGGTCAGGACGGAGCCGCGGCCGCCGACCAGGCCCTCGACCTGGCGGGCGATCCACTCGGCCTCCTCCTCCTCGTTGTAGGCCTCGAAGCGCTGGATCTTCACGCCGCCGGACTTCTCGGTCCAGAGCTTCTTGTCCGTCCGCTCCGTGTTCCGGGAGACGACGGCATGGGCGGCGTCGAGGATCAGCTGGGTGGAGCGGTAGTTGCGCTCCAGCTTCACGACCGTCGCGTCGGGATAGTCGCGCTCGAAATCGAGGATGTTCCGGATGTCCGCGCCGCGCCAGCGGTAGATGGACTGGTCGTCGTCGCCGACGACCGCGAGGTTGCGGTGTTTCGCGGCGAGCGCCCGGACCCACAGGTACTGCGGCCGGTTCGTGTCCTGGTATTCGTCGACGTGGAGATAGCGCCAACGATCCTGGTAGCGCGCGAGGACGTCGGGCGCCTGGTCGAACAGCTCGACGGCCTTCAGAAGCAGGTCGTCGAAGTCGAGCGCGCCGACGCGCCGCAGCCGCTCCTCGTAGCGAACCGCGAGCTTCGCCACGGTCCGCTCGTGGAGGTTGACGGCGTTCTCGCGCAGGAACGCCGCGTCGAGCATCTCGTTCTTCGCCCGGCTGATCGCCCCGAGGACCGCGCTCGGCCGGAACTCGCCGGTGAGCGGCAGGTCCTCCTCGCGGAGGAGCAGCTTCATCAGGCTCTGCTGGTCCTCGGTGTCGTAGACGACGAAGCGGCGGTCGATCCCGATCGCCTCGCCGTCGCGGCGGAGGACGCGGGCACAGAGCGAATGGAAGGTGCCCGCCTGGACGTCGCGGCCGGGCTCACCGACGAGGCTGATGATCCGGTCGCGGAGCTCGCCGGCCGCCCGGTTCGTGAACGTGACCGCGAGGATCGACCACGGCCGGACGTCCTTCACCCCGATGAGGTAGGCGATCCGGTGAGCGAGAACCCGGGTCTTGCCCGAGCCGGCACCGGCCAGGATGAGGAGCGGGCCATCGGTCGTCGTGACCGCCCGCGCCTGCTCGGGATTGAGTCGCTCGACGATCTCGCGGGCTCGCGCCGCGGCGCGGCCGGCCCGCTCGGCCTCCTGGGCGTCGGCGCGGGCGCGTCGCTCGTCCGCGGTCAGCTCGTCCGGGAGATCGACGGGCTGAGGCGCGTCACGGAGCCAGTCCGGCTCGAGCGGTGCGGTCTCCGACGGGCCGTCGGGCAGGTCGGAGAGCCGGGTCCCGGCCTCGACCGGCGGCTCTTCGGCAACGGTGCCGGCGCGCCGACGACGCGGGGAGGGAGTCACCCTTCCATTGTAGGTCGGGCCCCTCGCCGGCGGCCCACCGGGCAACGGCGCGGCCGCGCGCGGCGGGCGGCGAGACGTTCGTGGTCTCGGAGGGCGCAGGCTCTCGGAATCGCGAGACCCGGGCGAGCCCGGGTCTCGTTGGTGCGGCTGGAGTCGTGACCTACGGAGTGACGATCTGGTCCGCGGGCGGGGCGTCAATCGCGACGGAGCCGTCGTACTTCAGGTCCATCGTGAACCCGAACGTCCCCATCTCGACCGTCGCGGCCGACAGGGCGAGCTTTGCCGGCCGATAGTTGCTCTTCAGCGTCCAGACGTCGACGGAGATGTCACCGTTGACCGAGCTCGTCGGATCCAGCGTCTTGAGCTGGTCGGCCGTGAGCTTGATCGTGACGTGGTAGCAGTCCTGGTCGCCGCACTTCTCGTCGGCCTGCTTCACGGGCGCGCTCGGCAGCTTGTCGAGCCCGGCCTGGATCTTCGCCGTCATCTTCGTGACGTCGGTCGCCTCGCTGACGGCGTCGTTGCCGTTCGACGGGACCGCCATCTTCGTGTACTTGTCGGCGGACGCGTGGAGGTTCATCGCGAGCGGCCCGGCGACCTTGTAGTAGGCGACCTGGTCGATGAACAGCGCGTCCACCTTGGTGCCGAGCAGCGTCGGCGCGTCCAGGCTCACCTTGGCCTTCTTGTTCGCGACGTCGACGGCGCCGGAGAGCTTGACGGTCGAGAGGTCGAAGGTGCCGAGCTGCGGCGCGTTGACCGAACCGGTGAAGGCGCCCGTGAACTCGAACGTCTTGACGTCCTTCACGGTGACGGCGGCCTTCGTGAGGATGTCCTTCGGGTCCGTCAGGGCGGGTGCGGCCGGGGCGGACGAGCACGCGCCGAGGACGACGGTGAGGCTCGCGACGAGGGCGAGCGCGGGGAGCGCGAGAGAGCGACGGAACACAGAGTCCCCCTGTTGATGCGTTGACGCCACGAAGGGTCAGGTGACGGCGTTCGGCTGTCAAACGACCGAACGTCCCATCGGGTCCCATTCCGCCGCGCGCGATCCGGCGTGCCACGGGCGAGGGCCGGCCCCGGCGCCGCCTGCTCAACCGGACGTTCGGGAGCCTCGGGCCTCGAAATACGCCTCGACGAGCTGCAGCACGATCGCGGGGCCGATCAATCGTCCGCCGCGCCCGGTCGCGGACCCACAGCACCTCCTCGAACGTGAGCGGCTCGACGTCGGGAGCCTGCGGTCCGGCGGTCACCGCCGCGAGGTCCCGGCCGCGACGCGGCCCGGGCGGCGACCCGTCGTCGAGCGGAGCAGGAGGTGCCGGATCCATGCGGCTGTTCTACCGGCCCGCTCTTGCGGCCAGCCGTTCCGGACCGGCCGAGGCGTTCAACGGCGGATCAGCGTCCGCGACTCTTCGGACCGCCGACCGCCGCGTGCCGGACCGTTCGACGGCTCCAGCGCGCCGATCTCGGCGAGCGACTCCTCGGCGATCGGGTCCGCCGCGACGTCGTCGCCGATCAGCCGCCGATAGACCTCCTCGTAGCGGTCGACCATCCGGCCGACGGAGAAGCGTTCGCGTGCCCGGGCCGCGATCCGCGCCCGATCGAGCGACCCGACGAGCGTCATCGCGAACTGCGCCTCCACGAGGTCGTCGACAAGGAAGCCGTCGACGCCGTGCTCGATGATCTCGGGCAGGGCTCCCGCGCGGCGGGCGATGACGGGGGTGCCGAGGGCGAGCGACTCGATCGCCACGAGGCCGAACGGCTCGGGCCAGGCACCGAGCATGACCGTCGCGAGCGCGTTCCCCAGCACCTCGTCACGCTCCTCGGTCGGGATCTCGCCCAGGAAGTCGACGTGGCCGTTGCGCATCGCCGGGCGGATGATCTCCTCGACGAACGCGAGCTCCGGCGGATCGATCGCCTTCGCCGCGATGACGAGCCGCCGGCCGCTCCGCCCGCCAAGCTCGATCGCCTCCTGGACCCCCTTCTCGTGGGTCGCTCGGCCCACCAGGGCGAGATACTCGCCCGGCTCCGTCCGGACCGCGGCGGGAAACGGGAGGCCGTGGCCGATCGTGGCCACCCAGCGGTTCTCCGGACACCAGCGCCGCTGGCTGTTGCTGATCGCCACGAGCGGCGCGTCGCGGAAGGCAGCCAGGAGGCGCGGGTTCTCGCCGATGTCGAGCCGTCCGTGCATCGTGCTGACGACGGGCGTGGAACTGCCCGCGAGGGGGAGACCGAAGGTCTCGAGGTGGGAATGGACCACGTCGAACCTGGCGAGATCGCGCCGGACGCGTTCGGCGGTGGCGGCGATCCACGGTCCGGGGTCGCCGCGGAAGCCGGCGGGCCAGAGCGCCCGCTCGACGGTCGGCTCGAGGTTGTACGGGACCTCGGAATCGCCCGGCGCGAAGAGCGTGACCTCGTGGCCCCGCCGATGGAGCTCCTCGCCGAGGGCGGCGACCACGCGCTCCGTGCCCGCGTAGCGACGCGGCGGGATCCGGAGCATCGGAGGCGAAGCGAGCGCGATCTTCATGCGGATGCCGCTCCCTGGGTCAGGCCCTCCGCGACGGCGACGAGGTGGCCGACAGCTCGGGCGGGCAGACGGAGATCGGCGAGGGCGTCGGAGACGACGCGTCGTCGGTGATGGAGGACGACGTCGACGACCTGGGACCCGTGCTTCGTCAGGGACAGGAGCACGGCCCGGCGGTCCTCGGGATCGACCGCCGAGCTCACCAACCCGCGCGCACCGAGCCGGGCGACCATCCGGCTCGCGGATGGCATCGACATGCCCATCGTGCCGGCGAGCGCGGAGAGGCGGACCGGGCCGCTCGCTCCGTGGAGCAGGGCGAGAATCCGCCACTGCCCGATCGTCAGATCGATGGCGCCCGGCGTCGCCGCGAGGCTTCGTGCCGTGAGGGCAACCGCCGCGAAGATCAGCTGCTCGACGGCGGCGACGACCTCGATCGACCCGCCGTCGCGCCAGCCGGCGGTCCTCACGATCGGTCTCCGGGCGCCTGGCGGTTCAGCGCGACCAGGGCCGCGACCGCGGCGCCGAGACCGGCAGCGGCCACGATCCCGACGGCCGTGCGATGGATCGCCAGCTCGAGCGCGGGCGAGAACGACCGGGATCGAGCATCGAACCGGCCGTGCGCCCCGTGATCCCGCGCCGCGTCCAGCGGCTGGTCGAGATTGTCCGCCCGATCCGGCCGCGGCTCGTCGGTCTGTTGGCCGCGATAGCCGGTCCGGCCGAGATACCGATCGAGCAGGCCCGGGACGAACTTCTGGCCCCAGACCGCGGCGATCGTCGGGAGGCCGACGAGCAGCTCCCGCCGGGGATGGCGCGCGACGTGCAGGATGGCTCGGGCGGCGACCTCGGGCTCGAAGATCGGCGGCACGGGCTGCGCCCGCCGTGGCAGCCGGGACCGGACCCAGCTGAACTGCGTCGTGTTGACGGCCGGCATGTGGACCGCCGTCACGCGGACGTGGCTCCCGTCGTGGATCAGCTCGCAGCGCAGCGAGTCCGTGAACCCGACGATCGCGTGCTTCGAGGCGCAGTACGCGGCCTGCAGCGGGATCGATCGGTAGGCGAGCGCCGAGCCGACCTGGATGATGACGCCCTGGTCGCGCGGCTTCATCCGCTTCAACGCCGCGAGGGTCCCGTGGACGTAGCCGAGGTAGTTGACCTCGGTGACGCGCCGATACTCCGCAGGCGTGATCCGGTCGACCGGCGCGAAGACCGACTCCATCGCGTCGTTCACCCAGACGTCGATCGGCCCGAGCTCCGTCTCGATCCGTTGCGCGGCGGCCTCGACCGCGTCCGCGTCGGCGACGTCGAGCGCGATCGGGAGCGCTCGGCGGCCGAGGCTCCGAACCTCCGCCGCGGCCGCATCGAGGCCCGCCTCGCCGCGCGCAAGCAGGGCAACGTCCCAGCCCTCGGCAGCGAAGGCGCGGGCCGCGGCCCGCCCGATCCCGGCCGATGCACCCGTGATGACGACGATCATCGGTTCTCCTCTCCGCGGACCAGGGCCCGCGATTCCACGTGGCGCGGCTCGCGGTCGTCGGCCGCTCGTCGATCCCGCGCCTCCGTCAGGGCACCCACGCCAAGGGCGACCGAAACCGCCGTGGAGCACAGGCAGAGCGTGCAGCCGGCGCCGGCGATGAGCGGTTGGGCCACGGCGAGCGCGATGCCCACCACGCCGCCGACGCTGGCGACAATCGCGAGCAGCGTCGCGACCATCGACGGTCGCCCGAGCCGGAGCAGCAGGGCGACGCCAAGGGCCGCGTCAACCAGATAGCCGGCCGTTCCGATCACCGCGTCCGGAACGGGCAGCGCCCGACTCACCGCGGACGTCAGGACCGCCCGGGAGCCCGCGCCGAAGATCGGATCCCAGACGTCGCCGATCAGCCCGAGCTGGAACAGGGCGAGGACGATCGAGATCAGCGCGCCGACGATCGCCAGTCCGACGAGGACGGCCGGCCGCCCAACGCTCCCGCCCGCGCTCATGGCTCCTCGACGACGTCGAGCTGACCCTCGACGCGGCGAACGGCGACGACGGCCTGCCCGTCGGCCTGATCGAAGGTGAGATCGACGCGTCCCGATCCCACGCGAATGCCGTTCAGCTCCACGTGCTGCGCGATCCGCGGCAGGGTCGGCCGGCGGATGTGAAGCCGGTGGTTGAACCCGTCGGGGACCAGGCCCAGCAGCGACACGAGCAGATGCGGCATCGAGCCGGCGGCCCATGCCTGTGGATGGCACGCGACGGGATAGCGAACCGGGATGCCGAACGCGTCGCGCGAGAAGCCGGAGAAGCATTCCGGGAGTCGCTGCTCGGGGAAGTCGGCGGCGGCGGCGAGCAGCCCGAGGAGGATCCGCTCGGCCTCGACCGTCTGGCCCGTGCTCTGGAGACCCTCGGCGATCAATCCGTTGTCGTGCGGCCAGACCGTGCCGAGGTGATAGCCGACCGGGTTCGCCGCCACGGCGTCCGCCGAGAGCGTCCGGATCCCCCAGCCGCTGAACATGTCGGGCGCGAAGAGTCGTCGACCCAGCTTCACCGCGCGCTCTCGAGCCGCGATCCCGGACCAGAGCACCTGGCCGGCGTTCGACGAGAGGACCTCACAGGGACGGCCGTCGCCGGCAAGGGCGAGGACGTATCCCGGCAGATCGTCCAACCAGAAGGCATCCTCGAACCGCTGCTGCAGGTCGGCCGCCTTCCGCCGCAGCGCGTCCGCTCGCCCGGCGTCGCCGTCCCGATCGTGCAGCCGGGCGATGCCCTGCCACGCGGCGAAGACGTAGCCCTGGACCTCGGCGAGGGCGATCGGCGGGGTGGCGATCGAACCGTCCGCGGTCACGATCGCATCACCGGAGTCCTTCCAGCCCTGGTTCACGAGGCCGTGATCGGTGGTCGAGCGGTAGGCGAGGAACCCGTGGTCGGACGCGCCGATCGTCGCGTCGATCCAGCCCAGCGCTCGCTCGACATTCGGCCGGAGCTCGTGGAACAGGTCCAGCGATCCGACCCAGTCGGCGTGGCGGGCGAGGAGCACGAGGAAGAGCGGCGTCGCGTCGATCGAGCCGTAGTACGGGGTGTGGGGGATCTCGTGGAGCCTGGCGAGCTCGCCGATCCGCAGCTCGTGGAGGATCTTTCCGGGCTCCTCGTCGCGGTAGTCGTCGTGGTTCGTCCCCTGGCGGGCGGCGAGCAGCCGGAGCGTCTCCGCGGCGATATCCGGATCGAACGCGAGCGTCTGGTAGGCCGCGATCAGCGAGTCGCGGCCGAAGAGCGTCGAGAACCATGGGATCCCCGCCGCGTAGTAGCGATGCCCGTCGAGCTCGCTCCGGAGCGTCATCAGGTCGTCGAGCGAGCGGTCGAGGACGGCGTTCAGGGCGAGGCTGTCGGTCGAGACCGTGACCGGCCACGCCGCCCGTTGCCCGTCGCGCCCGGTGTGACGATGACCGGCGCGCCCCTCGATCGGCGGGGCGCCGTCCTCGACCGTCTCGTCGAGGGCGACGTCGACCTCGAACGAGGCGGAGCCGCGGCCGTCGACGGCGATCGTGAGATCCACGCCAGCCCCGGCGGGCGTCCCGCTGGGCTGGACGGAGACCTTTGCCCGGCGCGTCACGTGATCAGCGCCGTCGTAGACGAACTCGAGGTGGCCGTCCTCCCAGGCCGGGTCGTGAATCGCTCCCGGTCGCTCGTCGAGGAGCCCCCGGATCGCGAAGATGTCCTCGAAGTCCGCCGCGAATGACAGGTGGATCGGCAGCCGCGCGCCGTCCGGGTCGTAGTTCCGGATCGTGATCCGGTCGTGCAGCGTCGCCGTCGACCCGTCCAGCTGTCGCTGCCAATGGATCGCGAGCCGCTCCTTGCCGATCGACCGCCCGTCGGGGAGCTCGACGTCCGGCATCGTCAGCTCGAGCTCCATCCGGTTGCCCTCCACCGCCGTGGCCGCGAGCGTGTTCGGATGGATCCCGGCAATCGTGAGCTCGTAGCCCGCGACGAACCGCGTGTCGTGGTGATAGAGCCCGAAGCCGTGGCCGTGGCCCACCGGAACCTGGCCGCTCGGCGGGCAGATGAAGAAGGGCTCGCCGTCCTTGATCACGACTGCATCGGCGATGCTCCGGACCCGCGAGGCCGTGTGCTTCGTGAGGACCTGGGTCTTCCGCTGCCGCGACCCGGCTCCACCACCCCCGCCGCGGCTCGCCGGGGTTGCGGGCTCGTCCGGGCGGGACGACCCGTTCGTCGCCCCGTCCGCAGACCCCGGCTTCCGGTCGCTGGTCGTGTTCGTCGCCATCCTGTTCGCTCAGACCATCTCGCGGATCTTCTCGCCGAGGGCGTTCTTGACGATCGCCACCCGGTCCGGCTCGCCTCGGACCAGCGACTCGGCGAACTTCAGCGCCTGGTCGGGCGTGACCCGCGGCGGCATCGGGGCCTCCAGCGGATCGACGACGGCCTCGATCAGGACGGGTCCGGGCGTCGCCAGCGCACGCGCCATGAGCTCGTCGCAAGCCGCGGGGTCGTCGATCCTGATGCCGGTTCCGCCGCAGGCCTCGGCGACCTTGACGAAGTCGATCGGCTGGAGATCGACGCCGTATTCGGGGTTCCCGAGGAAGACCATCTGCTCCCACTTGATCTGGCCCAGGTAGTTGTTCTTGACGACGACCACCTTGATCGGGAGCTGGTACTTCACCGCCGTCGCGAAGTCGGCCATCAGCATGCTGAACCCGCCGTCGCCCACGAACGCGACGACCTGGCGGTTCGGATACGCCGCCTGCGCCCCGAGCGCGTAGGGCAGTCCGCAGGCCATCGTCGCGAGGTTCCCCGACAGGGAGAACTGCTGGCCGCGTCGCGTCCGGATGTGCCGGGCGAACCACGTCGTGATCGTTCCGGAGTCGGAGACCACGATCGCGTCGTCGAGGAGATGGCGACTCACCGCCGCCGCAGGGACCTGTGGCTTCATCGGCGTGTCCATCCGGGACTCGCGCTCGCCCATCAGCTTCCACCAGTCGCGCATGCCGCTCTGTGCCTGCTCGAGGAACGAGCGGTCCTCGTTCCGGCGGAGGTGCGGCAGCAGCACCTCCAGCGACCGGCGGGCGTCGCCGACGACGCCGACCTCGACCGGGAACCGGAGACCGATCCGCGTCGGGTCGGCATCGATCTGGACGCCCCGCGCCGTGCCCGGCGCCGGATAGAACTCGATGTACGGGAACGAGCTGCCGACGATCAGGAGCGTGTCGCACGCCTCCATGGCGTCGACGGACGGCTTCGTTCCGAGCAGCCCGGTCGTGCCGGTCGTGTACGGGCTGTCGTCCGGGACGACGGACTTGCCGAGGAGCGCCTTGACGATCGGGGCGCCGAGGACGTCGGCGACTCGCTCGAGCTCCTCGCCCGCTCCGGTCGCGCCGCGACCCGCGAGGATCACGACCTTCCGGCCATCGTTGAGGATCTCGGCCGCCCGGCGGACGTCGGTCTCGGGCGGGAGGGCGCCACGGCGCGCGAAGACGTCGCTCGTGTGGCCGGGCACGTCGTCCTTCGAGCGGGGCTTCGAACCGGCGTCGAGCTCCTGGAGGTCGGTCGGGAAGCAGATGTGGGCGACACCTCGGCGCGCGATCGCCGTCCGGCAGGCCAGCGGCGCGACGTTCTCGACATGGGCCGCGTTCATGACCCGCGTGTTGTAGACCGTGACGTCCTCGAACACCCGGGTCAGGTCGACGTCCTGCTGCTGGGCGGTGTCGATCAGGTCGCTGTAGTGGTGGCCGGTGATCGCGAGGACGGACGCGCCGTCGAGCTTCGCGTCGTAGAGCCCGTTCGTCAGATGGAGTCCGCCCGGCCCGGAGGTCGCGAGACAGACGCCGAGCCGCCCGGTGAACTTCGAGTAGGAGGCCGCTGCGAACGCCGCCGATTCCTCGTGGCGCACCTGGATGAAGCGGATCTGCTCCTGGTGGGTCCGGAGCGACTCCATGATCCCGTTGATTCCGTCGCCCGGGATCCCGAACACGGTGTCGACGCCCCAGTCGATGAGCGTCTCGATCAGCACGTCTGCGGCGGTTCGGCCCACGTCGGTCTCCTTGTCGGTGGCTGGTTGGGGAGGGTCAGGTGCGAGTTCCGGCCGCCGCCGCCGGCGCGGCGGTTCGGCTGCTGCCCCGGTCGGGCACGGCCGCGCCGGACTGGCCGTTCGAACGGTCAGCGCCGGCGGTTCGCGGCAGCCCGAGGGCGAGGAGCTCGGCGGGGTGGAGCACGGCGCGACCCGCCGCCTGTTCGATCTGCTCCCGGCAGCTGAAGCCACCGGTCACGACCCAGGTGTCGGGCTCGGCCGAGCGGACCGCCGGCAGCAGGACGCGCTCGCCGGCGGCGATCGACACGGCGTAGTGGTCGCGATCGCGCTCGAACCCGAAGGCGCCGGCCATCCCGCAGCAGCCGCTGTCGGGCGCATCGACCTCCAGCCCCGTCGCCCGGAGGACGGCGAGCTCCGAATCGAAGTCGAGCACGGAGCGGTGGTGGCAATGGCCATGGACGATGGCGCGCCCGGAGAGGCGCGGCGGGCGATACCCGTCGAGGGACGCCAGGTACTCAGTCAGGGTGTGCGTCTGCGTCCCGAGGCGACGAGCGTCGACGTCGCCATGCAACAGGTTCGGCCCGTCGTCGCGGAACACGGACACGCACGAGGGCTCCAGTCCGACGATCGGCACACCGTCCCGGATCTCCGGCCGGAGGTCGCGGAGGACGTCGTGCAGGAGGCGTCGCGCCTGGCCGAGGAATCCCCAGTCGTACAGCGGCCGGCCACAGCACAGCGTCGCGCCGGGGACGAGCACCTCGCAGCCGGCGTCCTCGAGGACCCGGACAGCTGCCCGCGCGACGTCGGGGTGGAAGTGGTCGGTGAACGTGTCGACCCACAGGATCACGCGACGGCTGCCGCCGCGGACCGCGGGGTGTTCGCCGGCCCCCACCGTCGCGCCGTCGCGTCCCCGCCACCAGGCGCGGAACGTCTCGTCGGCGAATCGCGGAATCGTCCGCTCCGGAGCGATGCCGCCCGCGAGCTTCGCCAGCCCGGCGAGGCCGGGAGCATGGCCGACGGCATTGACGAGCCGAGGCGCTCGCGAGGCGAGCTTCGCCCACCAGTGGATGAGCCCCATCGAGTACGCCGCCCTCGGTCGCAACCGGCCGGCGTAGTGGTGCGCCCGGAACTCCGCCTTGTACGTCGCCATGTCGACGTTGACCGGGCACTCCCCCTTGCAGCCCTTGCAGGCGAGGCAGAGATCGAGCGCCTCCTCCACCTCCTCGTTCCGCCAGCCGCCCTTCAGCTCGTCGCCGTTCATCAGCTCGAACAGGAGGTGTGCGCGACCGCGCGTCGAGTGCTTCTCCTCGCGGGTGACCATGTAGCTCGGGCACATCACGCCGTCGCCGTGACGGCGGCACTCCCCCACCCCGACGCAGCGGAAGGCGGCGTGCCCGAACCGGCCCTCGTCGTCCGGGTAGCTGAAGAACGTCCGGACGCGGGCCGGCGCGTAGTCCTCGCCGAGGCGGAGGTCGCTGAGGATCGGGTTCGGCCGGACGAGCTTGCCCGGGTTCATCTTCCCGTCGGGGTCCCAGGCGTCCTTGAGGTCCTCGAACGCCCGCACGAGGCGCTCGCCGAACATGATCGGGAGGAGCTCGCCACGTGCCTGTCCGTCGCCGTGCTCACCGGACAGCGAGCCGCCCATCGAGACGACGAGCTCGGACGCCTCCGTCATGTAGCGGCGGAAGTTGGCGAGACCGTCCGCGGTGACCAGATCGAAATCGATGCGGCAGTGGAGGACGCCCTGGCCGAAATGGCCGTACATGTCGGCGTCGTAGCCATGGCGATCCCAGAGCTTCCGGATCGCCCGCAGGTAGTCGCCGAGCCGCTCGGGCGGAACCGACGAATCCTCCCAGCCCGGGCCGGACGTCGGCTTGCCCGGAACCATCGCTGTCGCGCCAAGGCCCGATTCGCGGACCTTCCAGAGCTTCTTCTCATCCGCAGGGTCGTCGTACAACCGGGTGGCGGCATCGGGCCGACGGCCTTCGAGATCGCGGACGAATTCCCGGGCCTTCGCGTCGGACTCATCGCGATCCGCTCCACCGAACTCGACGAGGAGGAAGCCTTGGCCCTTCGGCAGCAATCCCAGCGCCTCGGGATGAATGCCCCGAGCGCGGATGTCGCGAACGAGCTTCTCGTCCATGCCTTCGCAGGCGATGCAGTCCGATTCCATGACCCGTGCGACGTCGTCGCCGGCGTCATACACGTCCGGGTAGCCGACGACGACGAGCGTCCGGCTCTGCGGACTGTCGACGAGGCGGACCTTCGCCTCGAGGACCGTGACGAGCGTCGATTCGGAGCCAACGAGCGCCTGGGCCACGTCGAAGCCGCGCTCCGGCAGGAGCGGCGGAAGGTTGTAGCCGGACACGCGGCGCGGGATCTCGGGAAAGCGGGAGCGGATCTCGTCGGCATGGGCGTCCCGGAGCGCCCGCATCGCCCGGTAGATCCCGGCACGCTGGTCGCTGCCACCGGCGATCCGGATCAGCTCGTCGTCCGTCGTGCGACCGACGCGGAACCGCTCGCCGCGGTACGTGAGCACCTCGAGCTCGATGACGTTGTCGTCGGTCTTGCCGGCCATCACCGAGTGCACGCCGCACGAGTTGTTGCCGATCATGCCGCCGAGCGTGCAGTGGTCGTGCGTCGCGGGGTCCGGACCGTAGGTGAGGTTGAACTGCTCGGCGGCGTCCCGGAGCTCGTCCAGGACGATTCCGGGTCGGACGCGGGCCCACCGCTCGTCCGCGTTCAGCTCGATCAGCTGGTTGTGGTACTTGCTGTGGTCGAGGACGACGGCCACGTTGCAGGTCTGCCCGGCCAGGCTGGTCCCGCCACCGCGCGACACGATCGGGACGCCGTGGGCGCGGCACACCTCGACCGTGGCGACGACGTCGTCGGCGTCCAGCGGCACGACGACGCCGATCGGGACCTGGCGATAGTTCGAGGCGTCCGTGGCGTAGAGCGCGCGGCTGCCGGCGTCGAACCGGACCTCGCCGCGGACGGCGTTCAGCAGGTCGATGGCGAGTCGCTCGGCGTCGGACGGAAGGTCGGGCCGGTCGGCGGCCCGTTGCGGGGACCCCGTGGTCCGTCGCGGGGACGCGCTGGTCCGTCGCTCGACGTCGACGAACGGGGCGCGCCAGGTCGTGCGCTTCGTCGGCGAGGGGATGGGCGACTTCATCGACCGCATCACGCGCTCCGCCAGTCCAGGTAGGGTGCGGCGTCCGCCTCCCGCAGCGTCAGCCCGAACCCCGGTGCCTCGGGCGGCGTGACCATCCCGTCGATGAGGTCCGGAGCACCGTCGAAGAGCATCCGCTCGATCCGGACGTGATCGTGGAACCACTCGATGTGGATAGTCGGCCGGGTCGCGCAGGCGAGCGGCGCGTGCAGTGCCGGCGCGCAATGGGTCGAGAGGGGCAGGTTGGCCGCCTCGCACATCGCGGCCGCGAGGAGGAAGCCGGTCACCCCGAGACACCGCGTCGCATCGGACTGGAGCACGTCGACGGCCCCGGCGTCGATCCATCTGCGGAAGGCGAAGGGATCCCACCCGTACTCGCCGGCGGCGATCGCCATCCCGGCCGGCGCCCGGTCCCGGACCAGCCGCAGGCCCTCGACATCGTCCGAGCTCACCGGCTCCTCGAACCACGTGACGCCGAACTCCGCGAACTGCTGCGCGGCGCGGAGCGCAGAGGTGGGGTGGTGCGCCCCGTTCGCATCGACGAACAGCTCGACGCGATCCCCGATCGCCCGACGCGCGTCGGCGACGCGCTGGGGGTCGCGGCTCGGCTCGCGGCCGACCTTCATCTTCACGTACCGAGCGCCGTCGTCGGCCCAGCCGCCGAGCTGGCGGGCGAGCGTTCGCTCGTCGTAGTTGCAGAAGCCGCCGCTGCCGTAGGCCGGGATGGATGGTCGCGCGCGACCGAGCAGATCGACGATCGAGAGGCCGAGGAGCCGTGCCTTCAGATCCCAGAGGGCGTTGTCGACGGCGGAGATCGCAGATGCGGCAATTCCCGGACGGCCGAGGTTCCGGATCGCGGCGACCATCGCCGACCATGCGGCGGGGATGTCGAACGCGGAGCCGCCGACGACATGACGCCGCAGGACGTCGGCCACGAGCCGCGCCGCGGCAACGCCTGTGTACGCGTAGCCCGTCCCCACGACACCACCCGCCCGAACGTCGACAACGACGACGGTCGTCCGATCCCAGGCGAGCGTCCCGTCGGATTCGGGCTGGTCGGTGGGGATCGTGTAGGCGGCGACGTTCAGGGCGTCGATCCGGGGTCCGCCGCCCTGCCCCATCCCGACGGGCGGGATCCGGGCCGTTCTGGCCGCAGTCGCCTCACCCTCGACTGTTGCAACGGGCGCCGCCGGTCCGACCGGAATCCTCACGCCACCACGATCGTGGCTTTGATCCGTCACCGTGGCGACCGCCTCCGGTGGCGGTATCACACCGGCGTGACAACTTGTTGGGCGACAACTATCTGCCGGGCCCGGATGCTCGCTCGACGCGCCGCCTCAGGCGGGCAGCGGAGCGTGACCGATCAGCGGCGGCGAGCGCCCCGCGCCCTCCCGATCCAGGCACCCGCGCCGGCCACCCCCGCAAGCGCCAGCAATGCGATGGCCATCGCCCCGCCTTCGCCCTGCGATTCATCCCGGGCCACGAGGACGTCCGTCGGCGGCTGCGTGACCTCGATCCCGGGCGTGGGGGTCGCCGGGACCGGGATGGCGAACCCGACGGCATCGAGGAAGTTGCCGAACGAGGGATCGCCCGCTCCGCTCGACACGGCGCGGAACGCGAATCGGGTGCAGGTCTGGCCGGCCGGGACGACATAGTCGCCCGAGTGGTGCCCCCACGCCGTCGTGTCGTCGCTGATGTCCGGAGACGTGAAGTCCCAACCGGCGGCGCCGTTCGGGTCGGCCGCGTTCGCGTCGCCGATCAGGACCTGCATGACGTCGGTCCCGACGCGGGCCCGATGCAGCAGGCTCCAGTGCATCGTCTGGCCGGCCGTCGTCAGGACGTCCTGGTAGAGCGTGCCCGCGATGTTCGCATTCAGCTCGGCGAAGGAGGCTCCCTCACCGGCGGGCACGCTCTGGAAGCCATCGCCCCAGACCTCGAAGCCGCTGTCCGTCGTCTGCCACGGTGGCATCTCGTCGGGCGCGAACAGCGCGAGGTACCCCAACGGGGCGCCCGGGGTCTCGAACCCGCCATCGCCGAGCGCCGTCGTCGAGCCGTCGCAGACGGCCGCGAGCGCGCGGGTCGCGCTGACGTGACCACCGACGAGCACGAAGACGGCCGCGAGCAAGATCGGGACCAAGCGCCGCATCCGGTCACCCCTCTGGTTCGGGGGCGTGCCGCCTCCGCGCCTCACCATCGTGACATGCCCGTCCGGTCTCGATACGGCCGATCCGCGCCGGACAGCAGAACGCCCCTCCCGTTGCCGGGAGGGGCGTTCGTCGTTCGCTCGGGTGGGACTAGAAGTCCATGTCCCCGCCGCCGTGGCCGTGGCCACCGCCGGCAGCCGCGGGCTGCTTCTCCGGGATGTCCGTGACGAGCGTCTCCGTCGTCAGGACCATCGCCGCGATCGACGCCGCGTTCTGGAGGGCGGACCGGGTCACCTTGCGGGCGTCCACGATCCCCTTCTTGAACATGTCGCCGTACTCGTTCCGCAGCGCGTCGTAGCCGTGGCCGACCTTGGCGTTGCGGACCGCGTTGATCACGACCTCGCCGGACTGTCCGGCGTTGTCGGCGATCTGGCGAGCCGGCGCCTCGAGGGCCTTGCGGACGATGTCGACGCCGACCTGGGCGTCGCCCTCGAGCTTGAGGCTGTCGAGCGACGGGATGGCCTGCAGGAGCGCGGTGCCGCCGCCGGCGACGAGGCCCTCCTCGACGGCCGCGCGGGTCGTCGAGAGCGCGTCCTCGATGCGGTGCTTCTTCTCCTTCAGCTCGACCTCGGTGGCCGCGCCGACCTTGATCACCGCGACGCCGCCCGACAGCTTGGCGAGACGCTCCTGGAGCTTCTCCGTGTCGTAGTCGGACGTCGTGTCCTCGATCTGGGCCTTGATCTGGGTCATCCGGGCCTTGATCTGGTCCGCGGAGCCGGCGCCGTCGATGACGGTCGTGTCGTCCTTCGTGGCGACGACGCGGCGAGCCGAGCCGAAGTCCTCGAAGGTGACCGAGTCGAGCTTGCGGCCGACTTCCTCGCTGATGACCGTCCCGCCGGTCAGCGTCGCGATGTCGCGGAGCATCTCCTTGCGACGATCGCCGAAGCCCGGCGCCTTGACGGCGAGGACCGAGACGGTGCCGCGGAGCTTGTTCACGACGAGCGTGGCGAGCGCCTCACCGTCGATGTCCTCGGCGATGATCAGCGTGGGCTTGCCCTGCTGGACCGCCTTCTCGAGCGCCGGGAGCATGTCCTGGACGCTGGAGATCTTCTTGTCCGTGATCAGGATGAGCGGGTTCTCGAGAACCGCCTCCATTCGATCGGGGTTGGTCACGAAGTACGCCGAGAGGTAGCCCCGGTCGAACTGCATGCCCTCGGTGTATTCCTTCTCGAGGCCGAGCGACTGCCCTTCCTCGACGGTGATGACGCCGTCCTTGCCGACCTTGTCCATCACCTCGGCGATGATCTCGCCGACTTCGGGATCCGCGGCCGAGATCGCCGCGACGGCCGCGATCTGCTCGCGGGTCGAGACGTCGACCTTGTGCTTCTCGAGCTCCGCAACGACGGTCGCGACGGCCTGCTCGATGCCGCGCTTGACGACCATCGGGTTGGCACCCGCGGTCACGACACGAAGGCCCTCGGAGACGAGCGCCTGGCCGAGGACGACCGCGGTGGTCGTGCCGTCGCCGGCGACGTCGTCGGTCTTCGTCGCGACTTCCTTGAGGAGCTGGGCGCCCATGTTCTCGAACGGGTCGTCGAGCTCGATGTCGCGGGCGATCGTCACGCCGTCATTCGTGATCGTCGGCGCGCCGAACTTCTTGTCGAGGACGACGTTCCGGCCCTTCGGCCCGATCGTCACCTTCACGGCATCGGCGAGCTTGTCGATGCCCTTCTTGAGATTTCGACGAGCGGTCTCGTCGAAGATCAGCTGCTTTGCCAAGGTTCGTGTCCCTCCTGGAGACTCGTTGGTGGTCGGGATCGAGACGAGGACTAGTCCTCGACGATCGCGAGGATGTCCTTCTGGCTCACGATGAGGAGCTCATCGCCCTCGACCTTGAACTCGGTGCCGGCGTACTTCGCGTAGAGGACCTTGTCGCCGACCTTCACGTCGACGGACTCGCGCTTGCCGTCGTCGAGGATCCGACCGGGGCCGACAGCGAGGACGCTGCCTTCCTGCGGCTTCTCCTTGGCGGTGTCCGGGAGGACGATGCCGCTCTTGGTCATCTCCTCGCGCGGCGTCGGCTGGATCACGACGCGATCGCCGAGGGGGCGAAGCTTCGTGGTGGAAGCGGTGGCGGTGGCCAACGTGCGTTCCTCCTTGGACGGCGACTCGTTCGCCGTCAGATCTCTGTGATGTCGGAGCGGTCATCGGCTCCTTGCCCGGCTCGTCGACGCAGCGGCGCAGAGAGACGGGCGAGACGAGTGGCGCCCCGGGCGATGGTGGAGTGCCGCGAGGGGCCGGTTGCCTGGTCCGCGGGTCGTCACCGAGCGCATCCACCGGGCGGATCGTGCCGTCCGAGCGGTTCGGCGAGCGCCCCCTCCTGGGACGTCGGCGGCTTCGCTAGCACTCTCGATGTGAGAGTGCTAATACTGTAGCGAAGGGCTTCCGGGAGTGTCAACCCCGAACCGGCTCTCGCGCCCCTGACGGACCTGCGAGCTCCGCCACGTGGCCGCGCTCAGGCGGTGTCCCCGCCGCCGCGGAAGACGCGGTCGTAGTTCGCGACGAGCGCGTCGCCGAGCGTCGCCGGATCGGCCCCGCGCAGGTCGGCGACCCAGCCGGCCGTGATCCGCACCCACTCGGGCGCATTCCGGCCGCGCGGCGCACCCGGCGGCGAGAGGAACGGCGAGTCGGTCTCGACGAGGAGACGATCCTCGGGGACGAGGCGGACGACGTCCGCCGTGGCCTCCTCGCCGCGCCGGAACGCGAGCCCGGAGATCGAGATGACCGCGCCGAGACCCAGCATCGCCTCCGCGTAGTCGACGGGGCCGCTGAACGAGTGGATGACGGTGACTGGTGGTTCGCTGCCGAATGCGCGGACCTCGGCGAGCAGGGCATCCTGGGCGTCGCGCTCGCCCGGTCGCGACCGGCAGTGGAGGATCGCCGGCTTGCCGGTCTCCGCCGCCAGCTCGAGGTTTCGCCGCAGGTTCGCGAGCTGGGCGAGGATCGGCGAGAAGACGCGGTCGTAGTCGAGGCCGGTCTCGCCGATCGCGACGACCCGCCGGTCGGCGGCGGCGGCGACGATCGCTGCCCAGTCGTCTTCCGTCGCCTTGTCCGCATCGTGCGGATGGATGCCGACGGCGGCATCGAGCGTCGGATGACGCCCGACGAGATCCAGCGCCGCCGTCGACGACCAGCCGTTCCAGCCCGGGACGAGGATCCGCTCGACGCCCGCCGCGCGCGCGGCATCGATCACCTCGTCGAGATCGTCGCCGAAGCGGTCGGTCTGGAGATGGCAGTGGCTGTCGACGAGGCGCATCGCGCGGAGTCGCGGCTGGGCCGGCGCTCAACCGGGCGCGTTGCCCTGATAGAGACCGACCTCGGATCCCTCCGGATCGGTGACGACGGCGAACCAGCCCATGCCCGGGATCTCCGCCTTTGCCTCCGTCACGGACCCGCCCGTCCGTTCGGCCGCGGCCAGGGCGTCGTCGATCGAGTCGACGGTGATGTAGTTGCGGATCATCCGGCCCGTCGATCCGTTCCGGACGCCGATGGCGCCACCGTAGCCCTCGCCATTGGAGAACACCCAGTAATCGGGCATGCCCTCCATCGCGGAGAACTCCCAGCCTGCCACGGCCTTGTAGAACGCCATCGCCCGCTCGGGATCGTCGGCCGGGAACTCGATGTGGTTGATCTGGCCGTGGGTCATCGTGTCGATCTCCTTGGCGATGGGTCGTTCCGAACGGGTTGCGGTTCTCGGTCAGTCTGACGGCTGCTCCGTATCGAGGCGCGGGAAGAGCGGCTCGGGCGGCGCGAGTCGGCCGGCCTCGCCGGCGCGTCGCCCCCAGCGCAGCTCATCCAGCAGCGGCGGACCGCCGTTCCCGTCGTCGCCGTAGGGGTAGGCGTAGCCGAGCTGCGCGAGGACGCGCGGCGCAGTCGCCGGAAGGAAGGGTGCCGCGGCGAGGGCGATGAGCCGGCACGCCTCGACGAGGTCTCCGAGCACGCCGGCCAGCCGAACGGCGGCGCTCGCCTCCCCTGCCTTGGCGGCCTTGTTCAGCTCCCAGGGCTTCTCGGCGTCGACGAACCGGTTCGCCTCGCCGACGAACGTCCAGATCGTCGCGAGCGCCTCGTGCAGGAGGCAGCCGTCGATCGCGCCCGCGAGCGCGTCCGCGACCGGAACCCATGCTGCCGACAGCGACGATCCGTCCCGGGACGCCTGGGGCGCGGGCCGCTCCCCGGCGAGGTAGCGGTTCGCCATCGAGACGGTCCGGTTCACGAGATTCCCGAAATCGTTCGCGAGGTCCGCGTTGTAGCGCCGGACGAAGCCGTCCCACGACACCTCGGCGTCCTTGTCGAACGGCACCTCCCGGAGCGCCACGTAGCGCGCACCGTCCTGGCCGAACGCGGCCACGAAGTCACCGGGCTCGAGGAAGTTGCCACGGCTCTTGCTCATCCGCTCGCCGCCGGCAGCGAGGAGCCAGCCGTGGGCCCACACCCGCCGCGGCGCCTCGAGCCCGGCGCTCCACAGCATCGCGGGCCAGAAGATCGTGTGGAACCGGAGGATGTCCTTGCCGATCACGTGGAGGTCGGCCGGCCAGTAGCGGGCGAACGCGGCGGGGTCGTTGTCGAAGCCCGCGCCCGTCACGTAGTTGATCAGGGCATCGAACCAGACGTAGATCGTGCCGGCCTCGGGGTCCCAGGAGCCGTCCTCGCGCTGGGCCGTCTCGCCGTTCTCCCCGATCGGGAACGGGATCCCCCAGCCTGCCCCGGCCCGGCTGATCGAGAAGTCCTCGAGTCCCTGCCGGATGAAGCCGAGCATCTCGTTCCGACGGTAGTCCGGCTGGACGAACTCCGGGTGCTCCAGGAAATGCCGCTCGAGCCGCTCCTGGTACGCCGAGAGGCGGAAGAACCAGTTGCGCTCCGTCAGCCACTGGAGCGGGACGTCGGGATGGTTCGGGCAGATCGTGCCGCGGGCGGTCTCGAGCACATCGGTCGCGTTCCGGAAGCCCTCGCTCGGGCAGTACCAGCCCTCGTACGTGCCGAGGTAGATGTCGCCCCTCGCGTACGCCCGGCGGACCAGCTCCTGGGCCGTCCGGACGTGATCGGGATCCGTCGTCCGGATGAAGCGGTCCGGCCGGATGCCGAGCAGGTTCTCGGCCGCCTTGAACAGCTCGACCTTCTCGTCGACGAATGCCCTCGGCGACCTGCCCTCCTCGGCGGCGCGCTGGGCGATGTTCACCGAGTGCTCGTCCGTGCCCGTGAGGAACCGCGTGTCGTCGCCGAGCATCCGGTGCCAGCGCGCGATCGCGTCGGCACCGATCACCTCGTAGAGCGTGTGCACGCCCGGCTGGCTGTTCGCGTAGGCGATCGCGGTCGTCAGGTAGAAGCGCGGGCGGGGATCGTCGGGCATGGTGGCCTCTGGGTCTCGTCAGGCGGAAAGCGGGCCGGCGCGGCGAGCGCGCCGGAATGACGGCGGCCGACGCTCGTCGGAAGGGCCGGTGCTCAGGCCGTTCGCGAGCGGGGCCGCCCGGGCATCGCCATCAGGCTCCCGAACAGGTCCACCTGCCGATGATCGCGGACCCGCGCAGGGCCGGTCAAGCAGGCGCGCCTGCGGTCAGTGCCGGAAATGGCGGATCCCGGTCAGCAGCATCGCCGCGTCCTCGCCGTCGACGGCGGCGATCACCTCGGCATCGCCCTTCGAGCCGCCGGGCTGGACGAAGGCCGTGACGCCGACATCGAGGCAGACCTCGACCGCGTCCGGAAACGGATAGAAGGCGTCCGAGGCACACGCGGCGCCGACGAGGAGCTCCTGACCGGAGATGGCGCGGGCCTTCTCGACCGCCTGCCGTGCGGCATCGACGCGCGAGGTCTGGCCGGATCCGAATCCGACGAGCCGTCCGTCGCGGACGAGCACGATCGCGTTCGACGTGACGCCGCGGACGAGCCGCCAGGCGAGGTCGAGGTCTCGCCGCTCCTCGGCGGTCGGCTCTCGTCGCGTTGCCGTCGTCCACGTGGACGGATCGTCGGCCGCCGTGTCCGGCGTCGAGACAAGGACCGCCCCACCGGCCGTCCGGATCGCGCCGATCGCGTCGGACGCGGAAGCGGTCGCCGTATCCGTTGCCGTCCTCGCCTCCTCGTCGAGGAGCGGGTCGACGATCAGCCGCAGGTTCGTCTTCGGGGCGAGGATCCTTCGCGCATCGGCGTCGAAGCCGGGCGCGACGACGACCTCCAGGAAGATGCTCGCGAGCCCCTCGGCCGTCGCGGCGTCGACCGGTCGGGTGAGCGCGACGACGCCGCCGAACGCTGACACGGGATCACCCGCGAGGGCGGCATCCCACGCCTCGCGCAACGAGCCGCGCTCGGCCGCGCCGCACGGATTGGTGTGCTTGACGATCACGCACGCCGCGCCGCGCAGCCCTCGGCCGAGCATCGCCGCCGCCGACGCGTCGAGGACGTTGTTGTAGCTGAGCGCCTTCCCCTGGAGCGGCGCGTCGCCGAGCGCGAAGGGACCGTCCGCGAGCGTCGCGATGGACCGCCGATACCGGGCAGCCGTCTGGTGCGGGTTCTCGCCGTAGCGGAGCGTCTCGACCTTCTCGAGGGCGAGGTTGAGGCGTTCCGGGTACGGATCGGATCCGGCTCTGTCGTCGCCTCCCAGCCCCAGCCGCGTTGGCAGCACCTCGGCGATGCGCGCGTCGTAGCCCGCGGTGTGGCGAAACGCTGCAGCCGCGAGCTCCTGCCGGCGGCCGATCGGGATCGTCCCGTCGTCTTCGAGCGCCTCGAGGATCGCGTCGTACTGGTCCGGCGACGTGACGATCGCGACGTTCGCGTGGTTCTTCGCCGCCGCCCGGACCATCGACGGACCGCCGATGTCGATCTCCTCGATCAGCTCGTCCACGCTGATCCCCGGCCGCTCGGCCGCGGCGGCGAACGGGTAGAGGTTGACGACGACGAGCTCGAACGGGGCGATCGCCGCCGCGAGCAGCTGGCGGCGATGATCGGCGACGCGGCGGTCGGCAAGGATCCCGGCGTGGATCCGCGGATGGAGCGTCTTCACCCGGCCGTCGAGCATCTCGGGCGCGCCGGTGACCGCGGCGACATCGGTGACCGCGAGGCCGGCGTCCCGGAGCGTTCGCGCCGTGCCGCCCGTCGAAACGAGCTCGAACCCTGCCCGCACGAGGCCGCGCGCGAGCTCCACGAGGCCGGTCTTGTCCGAAACGGAAAGCAGCGCCCGGCGCGGGACGGGCAGGCTCGCCTCGACACGCTCGCTGTCGATCGCGACCACGCGCCCATGGTCCCGCGGCCCCCGAACGGCCCCGGACAGCAGGAGCGCGACCGCATGGGGCAGCAGCCGATGCTCGACGGCCCGGATGCGGCCGTGGAGTGTCGGCTCGTCGTCGCCCTCGAGGATCGGGACCGCCTCCTGAACGACGATCGGGCCGCCGTCGAGCGTCTCGTCCACGAGGTGGACCGTCGCGCCGGTGACCTTCACGCCGTGGTTGAGTGCGGCGAGAACGGCGTGCGCACCAGGGAATGCGGGGAGGAGGCTCGGATGCGTGTTCAGGATCCGGCCTGGAAACGCCTCGAGCACGCGCAGACCGAGGATCCGCATGTAGCCGGCCAGGACGACGACGTCCGCTCGTGCGCCCTCGAGTGCCGCGGCTACCGTCCCGTCGTCGCCGCCGCGAACCAGCGCTGCGTCGATCCCCTCCTCCATCGCCCAGTCGAGCGCCGGGCACGGCCGATCCGCGAGCACGAGCACGATCTCGCCGCCGAGCTCGCCGCGTCGGGCGGCGGCGTGGAGGGCCCGCAGGTTCGAGCCGGCGCCGGAGACGGCGACGGCGATTCGGCCGGTCACGGGTCGGTCCTGTCGGCGCGAGGGCTCGACCGCTCGACCGGACCCTCGACGTAGCGCGCGCCGTCAACACCGACCTCGACGATCTCGCCGACGACGCTCGCCTCGATCCCCTCGGCGCGAAAGGCCGATAACGCCGAATCCACGGCGTCGCGTGCGACGACCGCCGTCATCCCGATCCCGGCGTTGAACGTCGCGCGCGTCTCGACGTCGTCCAGGCCCGCGAGCGCCGACACCAGCCGGACGATCGACGGCATCCGCCACGTCCCCGGGTCGATCCGGGCGCCAAGCCCGTCGGGCAGGATCCGCGGCAGGTTTCCCGGGAGGCCGCCGCCGGTGATGTGGGCGAACCCCGACACGTCCGCGGCGCGCGCCCGCATCGCCCGCCGAACGCGACGAAGGACGCCGGCGTAGATCGTGGTCGGGGTGAGGAGCACCTCGCCGAGCGTCGCGAGACCGTGCTCCGGCTCGTGGCGAATCGCGTCGCCGGAAGCCGCCGCGCCGAGCGTCATGACGAGCTGCTCCTGGTACGGACGTGCGAGGTCCAGGTCCCAGCGCGCGATCAGCGACCGGACGAGCGAGTAGCCGTTGGCGTGCAGTCCGCTCGACGGCAGCCCGAGGACCGCGTCGCCCGCCCGGATCCCGGATCCGTCGATCCGCTCGTCCGCCTCTACCACCCCGACGCAGAACCCCGCCAGATCGAAGTCGCCCGGCTGCATCAGCCCCGGATGCTCGGCCGTCTCGCCACCCACGAGCGCGCAGCCCGCCTCCGAGCAGCCTCCCGCGATGCCGGTCACGAGCTCCGCGACCTGATCCGGGTCCAGCCGGCCGACGGCGACGTAGTCGAGGAAGAACAGCGGCTCGGCTCCGGAACAGGCGACGTCGTCCGCGCACATCGCGACGAGGTCGCGGCCGATCGTGTCGTAACGGCCGAGCGCCGCGGCGATCGCGGTTTTCGTCCCGACGCCGTCCGTCGAGGAGATCAGCACCGGCGACCGATAGCCGGCCGGGATCATGACGGACGACCCGAACCCGCCGAACGCGCCAAGGACCTCCGGCCGGCGCGTTCCCTCGACGGCCGCGCGCATCAGGTCGACCGCCCGGTCGCCGGCGTCGACGTCCACCCCGGCCGCGGTGTACGCCGCCCGGCTCGGCCGACGCGCCATCTCAGCCACCGACCGGAACCGCCTCCTCCTCGAGCAGGAACTTCCGGGACGCGATGTCATACGGGACCGGCTCCGGATAGTTGCCGTCGAAGCAGGCGAAGCAGAAGCGGTCGTAGGGCAGGTCGAGGGCGGACAGGACGCCCCGGATCGAGAGGTAGCCGAGCGAATCGGCGCCGATGAAGTCACGGATCTCGTCGACGGACTGCGTGGCCGCGATCAGCTCCGTCGAGACCTGCGTGTCGATCCCGTAGAAGCACGGGTGGTAGATCGGCGGCGCGCTGATCCGGACGTGGACCTCCGTCGCCCCGGCCCGGCGCAGGAGGGCGACGATCTGCTTCGTCGTCGTCCCGCGGACAATCGAGTCGTCGACGACTGTGAGGCGCTTCCCGCGGACCACCTCGCGGAGCGGGTTCAGCTTCAGGGTCACGCCGCGGTGGCGCATCGTCTGGCTCGGCTGGATGAACGTCCGACCGGTGTAGCGGTTCCGGACTAGCCCCTCGCGGAACGGGATCCCGGACGCTTCCGCGTAGCCGGCGGCGGCGGGCGCGCCCGTGTCGGGAACCGGCATGACGAGATCGGTATCGGCCGGGTGCTCCCGGGCCAGCTCCTCGCCCATCCGCCGCCGCGCCTCGTAGAGGTTGCGGCCCTCCAGGTACGAGTCCGGGCGGGCGAAGTAGATCAGCTCGAACACGCACAGGGCTGGCGTCGCCGGGGCGAACCGGACCGACCGCGGCGACCGGCCGGCCTCGAGGACGACGATCTCGCCCGGCTCGACGTCCCGGACGAACTCCGCGCCCACGATGTCCAGACCCGTCGTCTCGCTGGCGAGCACCCAGCCCGAGCGGTCGTCGGCGTCGATCTCGTCGCCCCAGAGCCCGGACCGCGTCGTCCCCACCGCGACCGACGGATCCGGCAGACGACCCAGGACGAGCGGCCGGAAGCCGTGCGGGTCCCGGACGCCGATCACCCGGCGCTCGTCGAGGACGACGAGGCTGTAGGCGCCGCGGACCCGCGGCAGGACGCGGACGAGCGCATCGACCGTGTCGCTCGCCGGCTCGTCGGTGAGCAGCGCGGTCAGCAGCTCCGTGTCCGTTGACGCGGGCAGGCGGCCGCGGCCGCCGCTCAGCTGGCCCAGGAGCTCGCGGGTGTTCACGAGATTCCCGTTGTGGCCGATCGCGAGGGCTCGGCGCGGCCCGAGACGCAACGTCGGCTGGGCGTTCTCCCAGACCGTCGACCCGGTCGTCGAGTAGCGGCAATGGGCGATCGCGAGCTCGCCCTTCAGCGAGGGCAGGCGCCGCTCATCGAGGACCGAGGCGATCATCCCGAGGTCCTTGTAGAGCATCAGCTGCTCGCCGTCGCTCACCGCGACGCCGGCCGATTCCTGGCCCCGGTGTTGCAGGGCAAAGAGCCCAAGCGAGGCGAGGGCGGCGGCACTCGCGTCGCTGGCCGGCGTGCCGGGCGGCAGGACCACCCCGAAGACACCGCACATCAGGCGCCGCCTCCGTTCGTCCGGCGTCCCGCGTCCCAGCCGAGCGCCCGCTCCAGGCCGCCCTCCCAGGCGTGGCGCAGCTCGTCCAGGCCGACGATCAAAGCATCGGCGACGCGACTGCCGCGATCCTCGGCGGCGCCGGTGGCACCCGCTCCGTGGAGCTCGATGACGAGCCGCGGCGGCGGGGCATCCGCGTCCTCGTCCACCACGGCGCCGCCGATGGCGCCGACCTCGCCGATCTCCTCGACCGGGAGCCCGTGCTGGCGCGCGAGGAGCACGAGCGCCGGGACGTGCCGGGGCTGGGCCGAGACGACGATCCGCGACGGACTCTCGCCGAACAGATCCACGGCCGGCGAACCGGCGACGGGCAGGCGAACCAGCGCCCCGAGGCCGCGGTCACCGTCGCCCCATAGGCAACACTCGGCGAGGGCGACGGCGAGGCCGCCGGCCGAGACGTCCTGCGCCGACGCGACGAGCCCCCGCTCGGCCGCCTCGCGGATGAACGCCTGGAGCTGACGCTCGCGATCCAGGTCCAGGCCCGGGGCCGAGTCCTCGACGGCGAGGCCGGCGAGCGCCGCGTAGGCACTCCCCGCAAGGCCCGGCGTGCTCTCCCCGACGAGGACGATCCGGTCGCCGGTCGCGCGCCAGCCGGGACGAACGAGCCGGGTGACATCGTCGAGCAGGCCGACGACGCCGATCTCGGGTGTCGGCGCGATCGCGCCCGCCGGCGACTCGTTGTACAGCGAGACGTTGCCGCCCGTTACGGGCAGACCGAGGGCCCGACAGGCGTCGCCAACGCCACGCACGCCTTCGCTGAGCTGCCAGAACGCCTCCGGTCGGGTCGGGTCGCCGTAGTTCAGGCAGTTCGTGACGCCGAGCGGCCGCGCACCGGTGATCGCCACGTTCCGCGTCGCCTCCGCAACGCTGACCGCCGCGCCGAGCCACGGATCGGTCGCGCCGATCGCGTGGTTCGCGTCCGTCGCGGCGACGAGCGCCTTCGTCGTGCCCTTGATCCGGATCACGGCGGCACCGTGGCCGGGCCCTTCGACCGTGTTGGCCTGGACGGTCGAGTCGTACTGCTCGAACACGACTCGGCGACTCGCGAGGTTCGCCGACCCGATCAGCGCGACGAGGACCGCGCCCGGATCCATGCCGCGTTCCGGGAGCGCGTCGGAGGGGGTCGGCGGTGCCCCGGGGGCGGGTGCCGCGCGGCGCCGGACCGGGGGCGACGAGACCCGCTCGTGGACGATGGCGTCGCTCGTCAGGGCGGCCGCCAGGACGCGGGCGATCGTCGAGCCGGCGGCGTCCACAACCGTGATCTGACCGTCGTCGGTGACGCGGCCGATGACGGCGACGGGCAGTCCCCAGCGGTCGCAGACCTCGCGGACCTCCTCCCAGCGGGCCGGCTCCACGACCGCGAGCATCCGCTCCTGGGACTCGCTGATCATCACCTCGAACGGCGCCATGCCGGCCTCGCGCCGCGGGATCGCCTCCAGCTCGACGCGCATGCCCGTTGCCGAGCGGTCCGCCGTCTCCGAGGTCGCGCAGGTGATCCCGCCGGCGCCGAGATCCTGCAGCCCGACCACGAGGCGTCGCCGGATCAGCTCGAGGGAGGCCTCGATCAGCAGCTTCTCGGCGAACGGATCGCCGACCTGGACCGACGGCCGCTTCGAGGGGTCGTCGTCGGCGAAGGTGGCGCTGGCGAGGACGCTCGCGCCGCCGATCCCGTCGCGGCCCGTCGTCGAGCCGAAGAGGACCACGAGGTTGCCCGGACCGGGCGCGGACGCCAGGGTGAGGTCCGCCTCGTCCAGCAGCCCGATCGCCATCACGTTGACGAGCGGGTTGCCCTGATAGCTCGGGTCGAAGACGAGCTCGCCGCCGACCGTCGGCACCCCGACGCAGTTTCCGTAGCCGCCGACGCCCTTGACGACGCCCTCGACGAGGTGGCGCGTCCGGGCGTCCGTCGGGTCGCCGAACCTGAGCGCGTCGAGGACCGCGACGGGTCGCGCGCCCATCGTGAAGATGTCGCGGAGGATCCCGCCGACGCCGGTGGCGGCGCCCTGCGTCGGCTCGACGGCGCTCGGGTGGTTGTGCGACTCGATCTTGAAGGCGACCGCCAGCCCGTCGCCGATCGAGATCACCCCGGCGTTCTCGCCCGGACCCGCGACCACGCCGTCGGCGGCGCTGCCCATGGGAAGCGTGCGAAGGAGCGGCTTCGAGCTCTTGTAGGAGCAGTGCTCGCTCCACATCACGCTGAACATCGCGAGCTCGAGGTCGTTCGGGTCGCGCCCGCCAAGCCGGTCGCGGATCGCCGCGAGCTCCTCGTCCGTGACACCCAGGCGGCGATGGAGCGGCTCCTCGTCGACCGCGTTGGGGGCGTGGGCGGGTTCGCGTTCGGCCGTCATCGTCATCGTGCGGTCGCAGCGGCGGCGAGGGCGGGCGCCGCACCGGGCGCCGCCCGGGTCCCGGACGCCTGTCGCTCCGCGGCGCTGTCGACGAACGAGCGGATGATCCCGAGCCCGTCGTCACTGCCGAGAACGGCCTCGACCGCGGTCTCCGGATGCGGCATCAGCCCGGCAACGTTGCCGCGGGCGTTGATCACGCCGGCGATGGCCCGGAGCGAGCCGTTCGGGTTGGCCCGGTCGTCCTCGCCGCCGGCCGGCTCCCCGTCGTCGCGGACGTAGCGGAACAGCACCTGGCCCGCGGCTTCGAGCGCGTCGAGCGTCACATCGTCCGCGTAGTAGGCGCCCTCGCCATGAGCCACGGGCATCCGGAGGGGACCCCGATCCGGGATTGCCGATGTGAATGGCGTGTCGAGCCGCTCCGGTGCGATCGAGACCGGCCGGGAGACGAACCGGAGCCCGCGGTTGCGGAGGAGCGCCCCGGGCAGGAGATGCGCCTCGGTCAGGACCTGGAACCCGTTGCAGATGCCGAGCACGAGGCCGTCGCCGGCCGCGAAGTCCGCGACGGCCCGCATGATCGGACTGAAGCGCGCGATCACCCCGGCGCGGAGGTAGTCGCCATAGGCGAATCCGCCCGGCACGAGGACGCCGGCGACTCCGTCGAGCGAAGCCTGCTCGTGCCAGAGCACGACGGGCTCGGCGCCGGCGACCTCGAGCGCATTGACGGCATCGATGTCCCGGTTCGAGCCGGGGAAGACCACGACGCCGATCCGGACCGTCACGACCCGCGGGCCCGGCGTCCGCCGCCGTGGATCGTCACGAGGCGGATCGTCACGAGGCGGCTCCCGCGGGGACGCCCATCCGCGACGAAGTCGCGCCGAGGACCTCGACGTCGAACGATTCGATCAACGGGTTCGACAGGAGCTCCGTGGCGAGGCGGTCGACGATCGCCCTGGCCGCGGCGTCATCAGCCGCTGAGACCGTCAGCTCGACGCGTCTCCCGACCCGCACATCCGACACCCCGCCGATCGCGAGGTGCCCCAGGCTGCTCTCCACGGCCCGTCCCTGCGGATCCAGGATCCCCGGCTTCGCCCGGACGTTCACCGCGAACCGGATGTCCACCGACGACGCCGTCCCGTCCCGTCCCGGATCCGTCATCCGCCGACCACGTCGTCGTCGAGGTAGCGCTGGAAGCTCGCGCCCGTGATCCGCTCGAACGCCTCCACGTAGCGCGCGCGCGTCCCGGCGACGACCTCGTCCGGCAGCTCCGGACCGGGCGGCGTCTTGTCCCAGTCGAGCGTCTCGAGGTAGTCGCGCACGTACTGCTTGTCGAAGCTCGCCTGGGCGCGTCCGGGCTCGTAGTCCGCAGCATCCCAGAACCGCGACGAGTCCGGGGTCAGGACCTCGTCGATGAGGATGAGCTCGCCGGTTGCGGCATCCGTCCCGAACTCGAACTTCGTGTCGGCAAGGATGATCCCCGCCGGCTCGGCGATCTCCGCCCCACGTCGGTAGAGCGCGATCGCGAGCTCGGCGACGCGTTCGGCGACGTCCCGGCCCACCAGGCCTGCCGCCTCGTCGATCGAGATGTTCTCGTCGTGGCCCTCCTCCGCCTTCGTCGACGGCGTGAAGAGCGGCTCCGGCAGCCGGTCGCTCTCCCGCAGGCCCGACGGCAGCGCGATCCCGCAGACCGTTCCCGTCCGGCCGTAGTCCTTCCAGCCGGAGCCCGCGAGGTAGCCGCGGACGATCACCTCGATCGGCAGCGGCTGGACGCGGCGGCAGAGCATCATCCGGCCGCGGAGCTCGGCTGCGTCCGATGGCGCACCACCCGGGATCTCCTCCGGCGCGACGCCGACCAGGTGGTTCGCGACGAGGTCCTCGGTCCGGGAGAACCAGAACCGGGACAGGCCGGTCAACACCCGGCCCTTGTCGGGGATCGCGGTCGGCAGGACGACGTCGAACGCGCTGAGGCGATCGGACGCGACGAGGAGCAGACGGTCATCGGAGACGGCGTAGAGGTCGCGGACCTTGCCGGACCGAAGGAACGTGTCAGCGAGCGGCATCGAGCTGGGCCTCCAGGCTGTCGAGACGGGCAATGACGGCGGGCACGTGGCGAAGGAAGGCGGCGTCGTTGAAGCAGGCGTCGAGCTCCGCGAGGGTGATGCGCTTGGCGACTTCGGCGTCGACCGAGAGGAGGTCGCGGAGCGGCGCTCGCTCGTCGGCGGCCCGGATCGCCGCCCGCTGGACCGCGGCGTACGCGGCCTCGCGGCTCATCCCGCCGCGCTCGACGAGGACGCCGAGGACCCGGCTGCTCGCGTGGAGCCCCAGACCGCGGTCGATGTTCTCGCGCATCCGCTCGCGGCGCACGACGAGCCCCTCGACGAGCCCCGCCATCCGGACCAGGAGGTAGTCGAGGACGATCGTCGCGTCCGGGAGGATGACCCGCTCCGCGCTCGAGTGGCTGATGTCGCGCTCGTGCCAGAGCGGCTGGTTCTCGAGCGCGGTCTGGGCATAGCCGCGCAGCAGCCGGGCGAGCCCGGCGATCCGCTCCGAGAGGATCGGGTTCCGCTTGTGGGGCATCGCGCTCGAGCCCTTCTGGCCGGGCTTGAACGGCTCCATGACCTCGCCGATCTCGGTGTGCTGGAGGTTCCGGATCTCCGTCGCGAACCGCTCGAGGGAGCCGCCGAGCACGGCGATCGCCGTGAGGAGCGCCGCATGCCGGTCGCGCTGGACGATCTGGGTGCTGGCGGGATCGACATGGAGCCCGAGCTCGGCCAGCACCTCGGCCTCGACGTCCGGCCCGAGGTGGCTGTACGTGCCGACCGGCCCGGAGATCTTGCCGGTCCCGATCTCGTCAACCGCCTCGGCGAGTCGTCGCCGGCCGCGCTCGACCTCGAAGGCCCAGCCGGCGAGCTTCAGGCCGAACGTGATCGGCTCGGCGTGGACGCTGTGGGTCCGGCCCATCATCAGCGTGTCGGCCTCGGTCCGCGCGCGGGCGATCAGCGTCGAGATGAGGCGATCGGCATCGCG
This sequence comes from Chloroflexota bacterium, assembly GCA_042408445.1. Lineage (GTDB taxonomy): Bacteria > Chloroflexota > Limnocylindria > Limnocylindrales > CSP1-4 > CF-46. The sequence goes on along the minus strand of JBHORC010000037.1, from coordinate 9,232 downwards.
GAGAAGCAGCTCGCCCGCATCGCGGAGCTGGAGCGCCAGCGCGGTGTCGACGACATCGCTGCTCGTGAGGCCGAGGTGCAGATACCGGCCGTCCGGGCCGATGCTCTCGGCGACTTGGCTCACGAACGCGATCACGTCGTGATCCGTGGTCTTCTCGATCTCGGCGATCCGGTCCGGATCGACGGTCGCGCGGGCCTCGATCGTCGCGAGCGCCTCGGCGGGCACGATCCCGCGGTCCGCCTGGGCGCGGCTGACGGCGAGCTCCACGCGCAGCATCGCCTCGAAGCGGGCGCGCTCCGTCCAGATGGCGCCCATCTCGGGCAGCGTGTAGCGCCGGATCACGCCGCGACCCCCGCTGCCCGGATCCCGATGTCGCGGCGGCGCTGGTGACCGTGCCAGCCGATGCGATCCGCCGCGGCCTCCGCAGCAGCCCGGGCGCCGGCGGGATCCGGGCCCCGGCCAACGACCGTGAGGACGCGTCCACCCGCGGCGAGCCACTCGCCGTCCGGGCCGCGTCGCGTCGCCGCGTGGAAGACGAGCGCGTCCGGGTTCGCAGTCGTCGGCATCATGGTGAGCCCATCGATTCGGTCGCCGACCTCGGCGGTTCCGGGGTAGCCGGCACTCGCGAGGACGACGGCGCACGTCGCGCCCGGGAGCGTGTCCGGCCGACGCGCACCGTCGAGCCGCCCGCGAGCGGCGGCGAGGAGCAGTGGCCCGAGCGGCCCGGCGAGGCGCGGCAGGATCGCCTGCGTCTCCGGATCGCCGAAGCGGGCATTGAACTCGAGGAGGCGCGGCCCGTCGTCGGTGAGCATCAGCCCGGCGTAGAGCACGCCGACGAACGGCGTGCCGCGACGGGCAAGCTCGGCGAGGACCGGCCGATGGAACCGGTCCAGGAGCGCGTCGGCAGCGTCGTCGCCGAGATCGGGCAGTGGGCAGTAGGCGCCCATGCCGCCCGTGTTCGGGCCGCGATCGCCGTCGAGCAGCCGCTTGTGGTCGCGCGAGATCGGCAGCGCGACCGCCTCGCGGCCGTCGCAGATCGCCATCACGCTCGCCTCCGCGCCGGAGAGGCGTTCCTCCACGACGATCGAGCCGCGGTGCGCGGCGATCGCCTCGGTCGCCTCGTCGAGGCCGCCGCAGACGGTGACGCCCTTGCCGGCGGCGAGGCCGTCGGCCTTGACGACGACGTGGCCGGCTCGCGACAGCCCCAGCGCATACGAGAGCGCGGAGGACGGATCCGTCTCGGCGAACGCCCGGCCGCGCGCCATCGGCACCCCCGCGGCCTCGGCGACCTCCCGACAGAAGGCCTTGCTCGATTCGATCGTCGCGGCCGCAGCCGACGGACCGAACACCGCGAACCCGGCCCGGTTCAGCGCGTCGGCCACACCCGCGGCGAGCGGTGCCTCCGGCCCGATGACGACGAGCTCCGCGGCGAATCGCCGAGCCGCGTCGACCACCGCCGGGCCGTCCAGCGGATCGACCGGTTCGCAGCGGACCCGCGGCTCGGTTGCGATCCCATCCGAGCCCGGCGCGACGAGGACCTCGTTGACGCCCGGCTCCGCAGCGAGCTTCCAGGCCAGCGCGTGCTCGCGCCCACCGCTCCCGACGATCAGGATCCGCGTCGGCTGGACAAACCGGCTCATCCGGCCGCTCCCGCGAGCGTCCGGCGGCGGATCGGCCGCCAGGCCCGCTCGATCGTCTGCGTCCGCTCCGGGCCGACCGAGACGAGCACGATCGGCGCCCCGGCATGCTCCTCGAGCGCCGTCACGTACCGGCGGGCCGCCTCGGGCAGGTCGGCCAGCGAGCGGACGTCGTGGATCGGCTCGGACCAGCCTCCGAAGTCCTCGTAGACGGGTATCGCCCGGGCGAGCAGCTCAGCCGACGATGGCCACGCCTCGACGCGCCGCCCGTCGATCTCGTAGGCGACGCACAGGCGGATCGGATCGACGCCGGACAGGATGTCGAGCTTGTTCAGCATGATCGAGCTGACCGAGTTCACGGCAACGGCGTAGCGGGCCGAGACGGCGTCGAACCAGCCGACGCGCCGAGGCCGACCGGTCGTCGTCCCGACCTCGTGGCCGCGCTCGGCGATCCCCTGCCCGACGCCGTCCTCCAGCTCGGTCGGGAACGGCCCGGAGCCGACGCGGGTCGCGTACGCCTTCATCACGCCGAACACCTCGTCGACCTGGCGCGGGCCGATCCCGCCGCCGGTGCACGCGCCGCCTGCGATCGGCGACGACGAGGTCACGAACGGGTAGGAGCCGTGGTCGATGTCGAGCAGCGTGCCCTGCGCGCCCTCGAGCAGGACGTGCTCGCCGCGCGCGAGCGCGTCCTGGACGAGCCACGTGACGTCGACGAGATGCGGAGCGAGTCGCCTGCCCCAGGCGAGCGCCTGATCCGTGAGCTCATCCACGTCGAACCGCGCCTCCGCACCGAGAGCGGCAAGGAGCGCGTTCTTCTCCGGCACCGTTCGCTCGAGCTTGCCCCGAAGCGCGGCCTCGTCCAGGAGGTCCTCAAGACGGACGCCCGCGCGCGACGCGCGGTCCTCGTACGCCGGACCGATCCCGCGACCGGTCGTCCCGACCTTCGAGCCGCCGAGCCGGATCTCGCGGGCGACGTCCAGGGCGCGGTGGTACGGCAGGATCACGTGGGCCGCGAAGCTCGCCCGGAGCCGGGTGCAGTCGATGCCGCGCGACGAGAGCGCGTCGAGCTCCTCGATGAGCGTCGCGGGATTGACGACGACGCCGGGCCCGATCACCGGGACGATGTGTGGATAGAGGATCCCGGACGGGACGAGGTGGAGCTTGAACACCTCGTCGCCGAGCATGAGCGTGTGGCCGGCGTTGTCGCCGCCCTGGTAGCGGACGACGAGCGACGTCTGCTCGGCGAGGAAGTCGGTCGTCTTGCCCTTGCCCTCGTCGCCCCACTGGAGCCCGACCACGACGGTCGCCGGCATCAGCGACCTGCCGGGCTGGGGCGACGGCGGGTCGTACCGCCGGGCGCGCGATGGGCATGAAAAAAGGCCTCGATGGTGGTCGAGACCTGGATAGACGTCTCCCGTGTGGCGCCGCCGGTGCGACGCCGGAGCGGTTCGAAGACCCGCGATCGCCTCACGGGACGAGCCACGCGCCTTCCTCGAGCAACGGCCGTTCTCCTGTCTTGCGGGCGAGCCCGCGGACGGTTTCGAGGACCGGCGGAGTATAGCGCGACAGCCGGGGCCGGGGCCGGCCACCAGGCCGGTCGGTCGTCCAATCTCGGCCCGGCCGGATGGGAGGCTGGATGCCAAGGAGGTCGCGCGTGCGCGCGAAGCATCCAGGGGCCGCCCCCGACGGTGGGACGTTCGGTCGCCGGACCCCGTACCTCCGGAGGCCTCCGGCCGACGAGGAGCCGCCGCTAGCCTTCGAGGGGTGATGCGCGTGTTGGGGGCGCTGGTTCTCGTTGCGCCGCTCGGGCTGCTCGGTGCGTGGCTGGCCATGCCGGCCGTCGTCGGCGACTGGCTGCGCGAGGACACGCACCTGATCATCGGCGCCGTGATCGCGGCCCTGATCGGCGTCTCGCTGACGTCGTTCCTCGTCTGGGTCTACGCCCGCTTCCGGCTGCCACGTCTCGTCCAGGCGATCGAGCGGCTCGCCGATGGCGAGCTGGACATCACGGTCAACAGCCGTCCCGGCGGCGGGCTCGAGGGCCGCCTCGCGCGTGCGATCGACCGTCTCGCGGTCGCGCTCGTCGAGACCACGGACGCCGCGACGACGGATCGCCTCACCGGCGTCTGGAACCGCCAGTCGCTCCTCGTCTCCCTCCTCGCCGAGGTCGACCGGGCGAACCGCTACGAACGCTCGCTGTCGGTCGCCTTCGTCGACATCGACCACTTCAAGAACGTCAACGACACCTACGGCCACGCCGCCGGGGACGTCGTCCTGCGCGGCGTCGCCCAGACGCTCCAGGCGAATCTCCGGGCGTCCGATCAGGTCGGCCGATACGGCGGCGAGGAGTTCATGCTCCTCCTCACCGAGACCGACGTCGAGGAAGGTGCGGTCCTCGCCGAGAAGCTGCGGACCCTCGTCGCGAAGCAGCAGTTCGTCGTCGCGCCCGGACAGGAGATCGGCGTGACGATCTCGATCGGGATCGCCGGCGGGAGCGGCGGCCCGCTCCGGACCGACGCGCTGATCCGCGACGCCGACGCCGCGATGTACTCCGCGAAGTCGCTCGGCCGCAACCAGACCTACATCTTCGCCGAGCCGGACGAGGACGCCCGCGTGCCGCGCGCACCGATTTCGCCGTCGGGCCGCGCGCTCGCCGTGGAGGTCGGACGCGCCGCGCGGGACGCGGCAACGGCGAGCCTGACCTCGGTCATCTCGCCGCTGCCGCATTATCGCGGCCAGCCGTCGGCACTCATCGCGGAGATCGTGACGGCGATGGCCCGCAATCTCGATCTGCCCGAGAACGAGGTCGAGCGGGTCCGGGTCGCCGCCCTGCTCCACGACGTCGGGAAGGTCGCCGTCCCGCAGGACATCCTCGACAAGCCCGCGGCGCTGTCCACTGCCGAGTGGCGGACGGTCGTCCAGCATCCCCGGATCGGCCAGGTGATCCTCGAGCAGGCCGCGGCCCTCAAGGAAGCCGTGCCGATCATCCTGCACCATCACGAGCGGTTCTCCGGCCACGGCTATCCGTTCGGGCTGCGCGGCAACGACATCCCGCTGGGCGCCCGGATCGTCGCGATCGCCGACGCCTACGACGCGATGACCCACGACCGGCCGTACAAGCGGGCGATCACCCACGAGGCCGCGATCCGCGAGCTCCGACGCCACGCCGGGACGCAGTTCGATCCCGATCTCGTCAACCTGTTCTGCGACCTGTACGCGCGACAGGCACCGGTGCCGGACCCATCGATCCTCGCGATGACCGACCCACCAATCGCGATCGAGCTCGCCGAGGTGAAGCCGCGTCGCCGCCGTTCGGCCGCCGATCCTGCATCCATCGCCCAGTCGGCCGCGAGCGTCAGCGGGGGACGTGGACGCGGGCGAGCGGCGCGAAGCCGACCGGCCGAGGGTGGTTCGACCGGCGAGGAGTCGGCGGCGGTCTGAGGCCGCGTGGCTGGCCCCCTCCCGGGGCAGCTCGCGAGCGCTCGGCCTCGAGAAGGCCAGGCGCGATCGTTTCGCCACCCGGTCACACGCACGCCGACGGAACGTTCGGCCCGGTTGCGCTGCGAACTCCGTCATCAACCGGGCGGTTGTTTGCCGCTCGCAGCTAACTCTTCCGGCCGCCGGACGTCGAGCGGGCCGTCTGGCGTGTGCGAGCGAGCCGAACGTTCCCCTGGCGTTCGTATGTCCGGGGCTGATCCCCACCGCTCGCATGGCGGGCTGACCGGGCGGACGGCAATCCCCCGCCTCCGGGCCATCATGCTCCGCCCCGCGCCGCCCAAGCCCCGTCAACTGCGGCATTCAGCGAATCGAACTGACCGGTGAGCCGCGCGTAACTGCCCGCAAAGGGCCACCTGCTACGGTCCCCATTGCCCGCCAGGCTCCAGCCGGCTCCGCCGAGCGATCTCCGTCCATGGTCCGCCGACCAGATGGTCCGTCGACCCGCCGGATGGCCCGACCGCCGGGGCCGGCGCCTTTCCTCGCCGAGCGCGCCCATCGTTCCCGCCGGAACGCAGGATCGCCGACTGATCGTCGGTGGATCGGAGAAGGAGAACGCGGACCGTGAACAAGGTCCTCCTCACCGGACGCCTGACCCGCGACCCGGAGATGCGCAGCCTCGCCAGCGGCAAGGCCGTCACGCAATTCAGCATCGCGACCAACGAGTACATCGGCCAGGGCAAGGAGAAGGCCGAGTACCACAACATCGTGACCTGGGACCGCCTCGCCCAGACCTGCGGCGAGTTCCTCGGCAAGGGCCAGCAGGTCGCCGTCGAGGGGCGGATCCAGACGCGGAGCTGGGACGACGACCGCGGCCAGCGGCACTGGAAGACGGAGATCGTGGCCAGCCACGTCGAGATGCTGTCCGGTCGCCGGAAGAAGGACTATGCCGCGGAGTCGGCGGCCAACGGCCTCGCGGCGCAGGCCGCGGCGTACGTCGACCTCGAGGCGGACGACGACGAAGCGGCAGCCATCGCGGCCGCCGCCGAACCGATCCCGGACGGCGAGGAAGCCGTCGCCGCGGCCTGAGACCGCCCCTCCCCTCCTCCGGACCGGCGGTGGCTCCCCCTCCCGCCGCCGGTCCGCTTCGCCCCTGCTCGGGCGAACGCTAGGCGAGCTCGTAGAACGACGCCGCGAGGATCAGGTAGACGAGGGTCAGGAGCGCGCCCTCCAGCCAGTTCGACTCGCCGTCCAGGGCGATCAGGGCGCTGATTCCGACGGCGGCCACGACCGCGGCGACCTCGAGCGGGGCGAACACCAGGTCCATCTCGTGGCCGGTCAGGACGCCGAGCAGCACAAGGACGGGCGCGACGAACAGCGCGACCTGGAGGCTCGCTCCGTACGACACGGCCATGGAGAACTGCATCTTGTCCTTCCACGCGAGCTGCACGGCGACGAGCTGCTCTGCGAGGTTGCCGATCACCGGCAGGACGACGACGCCGACGAAGAATGTCGTCAGCCCGATCGTCTCGACGACCGGCTCGATCGCCCCGACGAGGATCTCGGAGAGGACCGCGAGGAGCACCGCCGAACCGACGAGCACGACCGACGCCTCGCGCCCACTCCAGCCGGACGCCGCCTCGCTGGCCGCCCCGTGCGGCGCGGCGGGGCTGGAGGACGGATTCGTGAACTGGTAGATGAGCGACAGCACGTAGCCCACGATCAGGACGATCGAGACGAGAACGGAGTCCTGAACGACGCTGCCCTCGCTTGCGTGGCTGCTGAACGCGAGCACGGCCGGGATGAGCAGACCGATCGCGGCGAGGACGAGCAGTGCCGCATTCGAGCCGGCGATCTCGCGGCTGAACGTCTGGCGACCGTTCTTCAGGCCGCCGGTCAGGACGCTCAGCCCGAGGACGAGCAGGAGGTTGCTGACGATGGAGCCGGTGAGGCTCGCCTTGACGACATCGATCAGTCCCGCCTGCAGCGCGAAGAACGCGATGATCAGCTCGGCGATGTTGCCGAACGTCGCGTTGAGGATCCCGCCGAGCTGCGGCCCGGTGATCTCCCCCAGACGCTCGGTTGCCTGGCCGATCAGCCAGGCGAGCCCGAGGATCGAGAGCGCCGACAGGCCGAAGACGAAGGTCGGCGGAAGGCCGCCGACGACCACCTCGAGCACGATCGTCCCGACGGCGAGGGCGAGGACGACGAGCAGGGCGGTGCGAACAATCGGCGACAGGGAGCCGAGGATCGGGACCGTGCCTTGGTTCGAGGGTCGGGCAGCCATCGAGCGCCGAATCCTAGCGGTCGGGCGGGGCGTAGAGCCGGCGGCGCGGAATGCCCGTCTCGTCCGCGACCTGTCGAACCGCCTCGCCGCGCGGTGCGCCGTCCGCGATCCGCCGCTCGACCTCCGCGAGGGCCCCGTCGAGATCGGCTTCCTCCGGCCCCGCCGGCCCAGGCGTCCGGTCGTCGACGGCCCCGATCACGACGACGAACTCGCCGCGGAGCGTCAGCTCGCCGTTCCTCGCCCGCAGCGCCAGCGCCCCGAGCGGCGCCCGCACGATCTCCTCGTGGAGCTTCGTCAGCTCCCGGCACACCGCAGCCGGCCGCTCGTCGCCGCACGACGCGGCGAGGTCCGTGAGGGTCGCGGGGATCCGGTTCGCCGCCTCGTACACGACCGAGCCGCGAGGATCCGCCGCCAGCCTGGCAATCCTGTCCCGACGCTCCCGGCCGGACCGCGGCAGGAATCCCTCGAACGACCAACGTGGACCCGCGATCCCGGACCCGGCAACAGCCGCAAGGACGGCCGATGCTCCCGGGATCGGCACGACGGCGCCGCCGGCAGCGGCCCACTGCTGGACAAGCTCCTCGCCAGGGTCGCTGATGATCGGCGTTCCGGCGTCAGTCACGAGCGCGATGTCCTCGCCGGCGCCGAGGCGCTCGAGGAGCTCGCGGGTGCGACCGGCGCCGCTTCGGGCGTGGTAGCTGATCGTGCGAGTGGCGATCCCATGTCGATCGAGCAGCCGGCGCGTGAGCCGGGTGTCCTCGGCCGCGATCACCGCAACGCTGCGCAGCACCTCGATCGCGCGGAGGGTGATGTCGTCGAGGTTGCCGATCGGCGTCGCGACGACGAAGAGGCGGCCGGCGGTCACCGCCGCGACGAGCCGGGTCGCCGCCGTGGGTAGAGGTAGTCGACCCCGGCCGTCCGCGGGCCGAGCTTGGCGATCGGCGGAACCTGCCGCTTGAACTCGGAGGACGCGACCATCCGGTCGACCCGGGCGACGAGGGCGGGGTCGAATCCGAGCGCGGCCATCTCCTCGTCCGTCCGGCGCCGGTCCACGCGCCAGTACAGGAGCCGGTCGAGGACCGGGTAGGAGAAGCCCGCCTCGGATTCGTCGGTCTGGCCCGGCCAGAGATCGGCCGATGGCGCCTTCCGGATGATCTGCTCCGGGACGCCGACCGCGGCCGAGAGCTGGCGGACCTGGCTCTTGTACAGGTCGCCGATCGGGTTGAACGCGCACGCCGAGTCGCCGAAGAGCGTCGTGTAGCCGATGAGCGACTCGGTCTTGTTGCCGGTCCCGACCACGAGGCCGCCAAACGTCACCGAGCGGTCGTACAGCACCGTCATGCGCTGGCGGGCCATCACGTTGCCGCGTCGAAGGGCGGACGCCTCGGGATCACCGGCGAAGAAGGCGTCGACCATCGGGCTGATGTCGACCAGCTCGCGCGCGACCCCGAGCCGGGCGACCACGTCGTCGGCGTCGCCTCGGGACGCGGCGGACGAGCTCCGGTACGGCATCAGGATGCAGAGCAGCCGCTCGGGACCGATCGCCTCCGCCGCGAGGTAGGCCACGAGCGCGGAATCGATCCCGCCCGACAGACCGAGGACCAGCCGTTCGAAGCCGGCCTGCCGGAGCTGACCGCGGATGAAGTCGACGATGACCCGACGGGCAACGCCAGTGTCGATCGCGAGCTCGACGGGCAGCTCGAACAGCGGCTCCGATGCGATCGACGGCACGGAGGTCGTGTCCGTCATCCGCGACCGCCCTTGACGCCGGCGTCCGCGAGGTCCGCCGCCCCGTCCACGTCGCCGGCGGCGGGTGCGGCAACGGGCCCGGGCGCAGGCCCTGGAGCCGGCCCGGGCGCGGGCGCCGGGG
>JBHORC010000029.1:0-53607 GCA_042408445.1 Chloroflexota bacterium | reverse complement strand
CCGCGCCCCGCGCACCGCGCGCCGCGGCGCTTCGACCGTCGGATATCGACACCATCGCTACGAGCCCGCGTTTGCGGCACTCAAGGTCGCCGGACGAAGCCGCGCGGACGTCGGCGGCGACCAGCCTGAGCGTGGATTGGCAATCTCGCGACCGCTGACGGCGACCGCCACGCGTGGCGTATCGATGGCATCGATATCGGGCGGAACAGGTGTCGGACGAGCCGGCGGTGACCTTCCGTCGCCGCCCTTCCTAGTGGCCAAATGCCGCGGCAACGGCGCGGCTCGCGACATAGACCGCGATGGGCAGGAGCAGCGCCGAGAGGAACCCCCGCAGGGCCTGCCGCGGCCACGGCCAGGTCGGGAGCCCTTCGATCCGGTCGCGCATCCCGCGAACGCCCGCGAGCGAATCGGCGATCAGCTTCGTCGCATCGAGATCGCGGGAGTCGACGCGCTCGTACATCTCGGCGCCGAGCGCGTCGAGCCGGCGCTCGGCGGCGCGCAGGAGCTCCTCCTTTGCGTCCTGGAGGCGGCCGTGGATGCCCCAGAGTGGCACCACGAACGCGGCGATCCCGATTGCGAACACGGCCCCCAGCGGAATCAGCGAGACAGCATTCCCGGCCTGCCACGCTCCGTTCACGGTCAGCGCGTAGTACCCGACGAGGACATACGCGAGGCCTGTCTGCATCGTGAGCCGGGAGAAGGCGTAGACCGGAACCCGATCGAACGGGTCGATGGCGAGCGCCTCGCGATGGATGCGGCTGACGAGCCGAAGCTGGCGGATCGTGTGGATCAGGGCCGCGGCGAACAGCGCGTAACCGAACGCCAGCGTGGGGACGTAGGCAACGAACGCGACGGGTCTTTCCGAGGCACCGCCCGGAACGACACCGGACGGGACCGCAAGGAACCCCGCGACCGCGAGCAGGAGGCCAACGACCGCGATGGCCGGGCCGAATCCCGTCGGTTGCGTCGTCAGCGCATACGCCCAGCTCGCACGCTCGCTCTCCGGCCACCCAGTCGCGGGCCAGAAGGAACGGAGCGCTCCCCGGGCGACGCGGTTGAGGTAGGCGAGCGCCGCGAGCGTATAGGGCCCGTAGACGGCGCCAAACCCGATCACGGGGTCGAACGTGCCGACGGCCAACAGGCCCGCTTCCCACAGCACGGCGTGCGACCACGCCAGCTGGAGGATCACCAGACACGGGTAGACCCACCAGCCGCCGCCGGGGAGTTCGCTGATCTGGTTGAGAAACCGACTGAGGCCGGCGGGCATGAACGGATCCGGCGGCCCAACGACGACGCGCCGATCCGGCGCCGCAGCCTCCTGCATGGTGCGCGCCATGATAGGCAGCCAGGTTCCGGTTTTCAGCCCGCTGGCGGTCAGGCGCGCGGCTGGACGACCGGCAGGACGCGTCGAGCGGCCGGGATCCCTGAAGCGGACGCGAACGGCGACGCGAGCTCACCGGCGAGAACGCGGAACCGCTCGACCGCTTCGGGCCGCAGGAAGTAGTAGATGAACGACGCTCGCCGCTCCGAGCGAACCCAGCCGCTCTCCCGTAGCACCTTCAGGTGATGGCTGACCGTGGGCTGCGCAACGTCGCAGCAAGCCGTGAAGTCGCACGCGCAGATTCCGTCGCCGCCCGCGAGCTGGCGAAGGATCGCGAGGCGGGTCGGGTCAGCGGCGCCCTGAAGGAGCAGCGAGTCCGGATCGGTGAGGCGCTTCATCTCGGGGCCAGCGTATTGACAATCATCGATATCGTCAAGTATCAATACAGCGCCCCGCAGATACAAGGAGACAGCGAAATGACGACCCCCGAAGAGGTCCAGGCGCGGATGCGCGACCGGGACCGCGAGGTCCGGAGCGCCCGCTGGGTCCGGCTCGCAGAATGCGCCCGGGACTACTGCAGCCCGTCGGCCTTCGGTCGACTCGCCCGCCGCCTGCGCCATCAGCCCGCATCCTGCTGACACGGAGAACGCAATGACGACGCCGACCGAGGTCGCCGCGGCCACGCCGATCCAGATGATCCACGAGGTAGTCCGGGCGCGCTATGCCGCCGCGGCGACGCAGGCCACGTCGGGCGGATGCTGCTCGACGGAGCCCGACATGATCGGCGCCGGCCTCTACTCCGCGCTCGAGCAGGCCGAGCTTCCCGAGGCGGCCGTCCTCGCTTCCCTCGGCTGCGGCAATCCCACCGCCGTGGCCGAGCTGCGCGAGGGCGAGCGGGTGCTCGACCTCGGCTCCGGCGGCGGCATCGACGTCCTGCTGTCCGCGAAGCGCGTCGGGTCGAGCGGAAGGGCGATCGGGCTCGACATGACCGACGAGATGCTAGCCCTCGCCCAGCAGAACGCGGCCGACGCCGGCGCAACGAACGTCGAGTTCGTCCGGGGCCACATCGAGGACATCCCGCTGCCGGCCGAGTCGGTCGACGTCGTGATCAGCAACTGCGTGATCAACCTCGCCGCGGACAAGCCCGCCGTGTTCCGCGAGATCGCTCGCGTCCTGCGACCCGGCGGCCGGATGGGCGTCACGGACATCGTCGCGCAGGACCACCTGACCGACGCGGAGCGGGCGGAGCGCGGCTCCTGGACGGGGTGCATCGCCGGCGCGCTGTCCTTTGCCGAGTTCCGGGCCGGCCTCGAGGCCGTGGGTCTCCAGGAGGTGTCGCTGACCCCGACCCACGCCGTCGCCGACGGCATGGTGAGCGCGATCATCCGGGCGACGAAGCCGGCGGACGCCCACCCGGCCGTCGATCTCGCGGCTCGACGCGATCTTCCGGTCGCGACCAGCGGTTGCGGCTGCGGAAGCGGCGGCTGCTGCTGACGGTCGCACGCCGAACACCGCGCTTGACCTTCGAGTCACTCGAAGGTCTACGATCCCCGGCATGCGGATCGCAGAGCTCTCGCGTCGCGTCGGGATCGCGCCATCGGCCGTCCGCTGGTACGAACAAATCGGGATCCTGCCTCCACCCGACCGACGGGCCAACGGCTATCGGGCCTACGGCGAGGCCGACGTCGCACGGCTCCGCCTCGTCCTCGCCCTGCGCCGGCTCGGTGTCGCGCCGGTTGATGCCGGCCGGCTCGCGCAGCTTTGCCTCGAGCGCGGCAGCGTCGATCTGGACCTCGCGCCGCTGCTCGCCGAGCAGCGTGCGGCGATCGCCACGCGTCGAGCCGAGCTGGAGCGGCTCGAGGGGGAGCTCCTCGATCTCGAGCTCACGATCGCAGCCGCCGACCGCGCACGAAGGAGACCGCACATGGCCGACCCCATTCGCGTGCTGTTCGTCTGCACCCACAACTCCGCGCGTAGCCAGATCGCCGAGGCGCTCCTCGAGCACTACGGAGGGCCCGACTTCGAGGTCGCGTCCGCGGGCACGGAGGCGACGGTCGTCAACCCGTTCGCAGTCCGCGTCCTGGCCGATCTCGGCATCGACTGGTCGGCTGCCGAGAGCAAGACGATCGATCGGTTCCTGAGCGATCGCTTCGACTACGTGATCACGGTCTGCGACCGGGCAAAGGCAACCTGCCCGGTGTTCCCGGGTTCGGCGAACACGCTGCACTGGGGTCTGGACGATCCTTCGGAGGTCGACGGCTCCGACGCCGAGAAGCTCGCGGCGTTCCAGCGCACCGAGGTCGAGGTGGCTGCTCGCCTGCGGCCGTTCATCGAGGTCGCCCTGCGAGCCGCCGGTCGCGGGCCCGTCGCGAGCGTCCGCTGACCCGCCCGGCCGCCCCGCCGACCGGCGACGCGAGACCGTTCGTCGCCGAGCTCCTCGGGACCGCGGCGCTCGTCTTCTTCGGCTGTGGGGCGATCGCGGTCGGACGTCTCGATGCGACAGGCGTCGCGCTCGCGTTCGGTCTCGTGATCGCCGTGATGATCTACGCCCTCGGCCACGTCTCGGGCGCCCATTTCAATCCGGCCGTCTCGATCGGCTTCGGTGTCGCCCGGCATCTGCCGTGGCCGCGCATCGCGGCCTACATCGTTGCCCAGGTCACGGGCGCGACGCTCGGCGCGCTCCTGCTGCGCCTGACCCTCGGGTCGGGCGCCGACGTCGGCGTGACGCGGCCCGCCGGGTCCGACCTCCAGGCGCTCGTGTGGGAAGCCGCGTCGACGTTCGTGCTCATGCTCGTGATCACCGCGGTCGCCACGGACACCCGGGCCGTCGGGGAAGCGGCAGCGCTGGCGATCGGCGGCGCCGTCGCGCTCGGTGCCCTGGTCGCCGGTCCTGTCAGTGGTGCCTCGATGAACCCGGCTCGCTCGATCGGACCCGCGGTCGTTGCCGGCGACCTCGCCTCGATCTGGATCTACATCGTCGGGCCAATCGCCGGCGCCGTCGCCGCGGCGATCACCTACCGCTGGCTGCGCGGCGAGGCCGAGGCTCCTTCGCTGGCGGCGCGCCCGGGAACGGAGCGGACCGCCTAGAGCCAGCCGCGCCGGCGGAAGATCACCGTCAGGACGATCAGCATGAACGCCATCAGGGCGACCACGACCCAGAACGAGAACGGTTCGTTCTCGCCGGGGACGGGGACGTTCATTCCGTAGACCGAGGCGATCAGCGTCAGGGGCAGGAGGATCACCGACGCCGCCGTCAGGATCCGGAACGAGTCGTTCAGCTTGTGCGACAGGACCGACTCGTTCGTTGACTCGAGCGCCTCGACGACCTCCTTGTAGTTCTCGAGGGTGTCCCAGATCCGCTCGGCCGCGTCCGAGATGTCGTCGAAGTAGATCTCCAGCTCTTCGGCCAGGTAACGCTGCTTCGTCCGCTCCAGGTCGCGGAGCACCGCGCGCTGCGGCCGCACGATCCGCCGGAAGTTGATGATCTCCTGCTTGGCATTCGAGATCGCGCGGACGATCTCGCTCGACCGCCCCTCGAGGATGTCGTCCTCGAGCTGGTCCAGCTTGTTGCCCATCTTCCGGAGCATCGGAAACGCCGCGTCGACATTCGTGTCGACGATCTTGTAGAGCAAATAGCCGGAGCCCTTCGAGAAGGTCGACTCGCGGAGCTCCTCGCGGGCGCCCATCCGCTCGAACATCGCCGAGAGCGGCGGCAGGGCCGTCTCCGTGAGGGTGATCAGGTAGTCGGGCCCGACGAACATGTCGAGCTCGGCGGTCAGGAGGCGACCGGACGACTTCTCGAAGACCGGGAAGTGCAGGACGATGAACAGGTAGTCGTCGTACACGTCGAGCTTCGAGCGCTGGTTGCGCGAATAGACGTCCTCCCAGTCGAGCGGGTGGAAGTCGTAGTGCTCCTCGAGCCACTCGCGGTGGACGAGTCGCGGATCCTCGACGTGGATCCAGCGGAGGCCGGCGGCCTCGACGACCTTCGGGTCGGTTACCTCACCCGAGCCGGGCGCGACCGGACCACCGACCGGAACGGGTCGGCGAAGCCGCGGGCGTGGGAGCGGCGGCAGGTTCGGCACGGACTGGGAGGCTTCTTCATGGCGTCCCAGCCATCGTAGCCCATGACCGTTGCGCGGCGGCAGATCGGCGGGGCGTCAGCGCAACAGGCCTCGAACACGCGGTGGATTGCGCCAGAAGGTGCGGTCCGGCTGCCCGGTCCGGCCAGACCGCTCGCCAACGCTCAGTGCTGCGCCTGCTCGGCTCGCGCCTCCCACAGCACGTGCTCGGGCGTCTCGAGCTGGAAGGTCGAGTGGCTGATGTCGAAGTCCGCGGACAGGCACGTCCCGAGGTGATCGAGGATGTCGCCAGGCTTCGCCTCCTCGCTGAGCACGACGTGCGCGGACACGACGTTCATCCCGCTCGTGATCGTCCAGGCGTGGAGGTCGTGAACGTCGACCACGCCGGGTGCCTCGCGGATGTGGCGCTCGACATCGCCGAGGTCGACGTTCTTCGGCGTCGCCTCGAGGAGGACGTCGACGCTCTCGCGAAGGAGCATCACCGTCCGCGGCACGATCAGCACCGCAACCGCAAGCGACGCGACGGCATCCGCCTGGCGCCAGCCGGTCGCGAGGATCACGAGGCCGGCGATCAGCACGGCGCCGTCGCCCATGACGTCACCGGCGATCTCGAGATAGGCGCCACGCATCGTCAGGCTCTCGCGCTGGCCGGCTGCCAGGATGCGCAGCGCGACCAGGTTCGCCAGCAGGGCTCCCGCCGCGACCACGACGACGATCCCGGGCGTGACCTCGGGCGGCTCGAGGAACCGGCGGACCGCCTCGACCGCCACAACGATCGCGATGACGAGCAGCAGCACGGCGTTGACCGCGGCCGCGACCATCTCGATCCGGTAGAGACCGAACGAGCGGGCATCGGACGGCGGGCGGGCGGCGAGCCGGATCGCGATGAGCGACAGGCCCATGCCGGAGACGTCGGCGAAGACGTGGCCCGCGTCCGCTAGCAGGGCCAGCGAGTTCGAGGCGACGCCCGCGACGAGCTCGACGACGAGGACGACGCTGCCGATCAGGATCGCGCCCGTGAGACTCCCTGCGTGACGCCCCGCGGCGGAATGCGAGTGACCCACGTCGTGAGGGTACGCCGTCCGGTCCCGCGGGCCGGACTCGTCGACCCGGTCCGCCGTCCGCTACGCGCCCGGGACCTCGAGCCAGCCCTCGCGAAGCGCGCGGGTCGCGAGCTCCGTCCGGGACGCGAGATCGAACCGCTCGAAGAGCCGCCGGAGATGCGATTCGACCGTCTTCGGGCCGATCCCGAGGCGGGCCGCGATCTCGTCGTTCGAGCGGCCGTCGACGACGAGCCGGACAACGTCCAGCTCCCGTTCGCTCAGCCGAGCGACGGCTCCCCCGCCCTGCGGCCGGACCGAGAACGCCATCCCGCCGGCGGCGACGCGACCGATCGCGTCGAGGAGCTCGGTCAGCGGCGCGGTCTTCAGGATGAACCCGGAGGCGCCGAGCCGAAGGGCCGCCTCGGCGTACTGCGGATAGTCGTACGCGGTGAGGACGATGACGCCGGGCGGCGGCGTCGGCAGCGGATCGGCGAGGAGTCGGAGGCCGGAGTCGGCGCCGAGCCGGATGTCGAGGAGGACGACGTCCGCCGCCGTGGACGCGAGGACGGCCCGCGCTTCGTCGACGGAGGTCGCGGTCCCGACGATCTCGATACCGTCCTGGGCCGCGAGCAGGGCAGCCGTCCCGTCGCGCACGACGGGATGGTCGTCGACGATGACCACGCGAATCGTCCGCTCCGCTCTCGGCAAGTCGGTCAACGCGGCCGCCACTCCAGCGCGACGTGGGTGCCGCCGCTCGGCCAGCGCTTCACATCGAGGATCGCCCCGATCTGCTCGGCCCGCTGGGCCATGTTCAGGAGCCCGAACCGCCCCGACCGCTCGGCGGCGTCGGGCGCGTCATCGGTGATCCCCGGCCCGGCATCGTCGATCGCGAGCGAGATCCCGTTCGCCGTCGACCGGTAGCGGACGACGATCGGTGGCCGGCCGTGCTTCACCGCGTTCGCGAGGGCCTCCTGGGCGACACGGAAGATCGCCAACTCGACGTCCGGTGCGTGCCGCGCGTCATCGGCTCGCTCGAGCCGGACCTCGCCGCCGGCGAGCCGCTCGATCCGGAGGACGAGCCAGTCGAGCGCAGGGCCGACGCCCAGGTCGTCGAGGATCGGCAGGCGGAGATCGCCGCAGATGGCCCGGAGCCGGTCCGCGACCGTTCGGCCGATCTCGGCCCCTTCCGTGTCGCCGGACGCCTCCAGTCGCCGCACGAGGAGCGTGAGCTCCTGGAGCGCGTCGTCATGGATGTCGGCGGCCAGACGGGCCCGCTCCGCCTCGGTCGCGGCGACGACGAGGTCGCGCTGGAGCGTCGCACGCGTCGCCATTCGGGCGAGCGGCCGAACCGTGAACCGACCCGCAGCGGCGATCCCGACGAGCCAGAGGGCGAGCGGCCAGACCGAGAGACCGCCGAGGACGAGCAGCGCGACGAGCGGCGTGGCACCGGCGATTGCCAGCGCGGCCGCGTGGAGCACCTTGCCGGCGCCGGATGTCGCCCGGCTCGCCCGGAGGTCGAGCGGCCCCGTCGCGATCAGCCCGGGCACGAGCGGGATCCCGCCGGTGAGCGCCCAGCGAAGCTGGACGAGCGTGTCGCGGTTCTGCGGTTGGACGACGTACGCGAGCGCGACGCTCGCGGCCGCCGCGGCGAACACGAGGATCGCGACGTGCGCGAACCGGCGGTCCACCGGGGACTCGATCCGGCTCGCGAGGCCGAAGGCGAGTGGCAGCATCGCCGCGACGAGCAGCAGGCCGGCGGCCGACATCGGCAGCGGCAGCCCGGACGCGGCCAGTGTCGCCACGAAGAACGGCGCCGACACCGCGGTCACCAGCGGAAAGGCGAGGCCGCGAAGCGACTCCCCCGCTCGACCGGTCGCGATCCACCACGCACCGAACAGCAGGATCGCCAGCCCGAGCAGGACGAGCTCGGCGCCCTTCTCCACGCCGTGCCAGCCCGGATAGAAGACGCCGGCCAGCTCGTATCCGCTGGCGGCGCTGCCGCGGGCGAGGTTGGACGGCTCGATGAGGTCGAGGCTGCCGATGTCGGTGTTCAGCCAGCTCGCGAGCTCAGTGGAGGTTGCCCGGTTGCGAGGGGTCGCCGGGTCCGCGCCGACGATCGGCTGCTCACCGTTCGGATCGGGCGACGCGAAGATCGGCTGCGGCAGGTCGATCAGGGGGTTGCCGTTGATCGACACAACGATCTGGCCGGCGTGCACGCCGTCCTGGGCAGCCGGCCCGAGCGGGTCGACCGACTGGACGACGAGGTGCTCGGAGGTCGAATCGAGGCCGAGGGTGATGCCGGGGTCGTACCGCATGATCGTCATCGGCAGGAGCCCGGCGACGAGCACGATCGCGGCGATGGCGATGGCCGATCGGTCCCGAATGGCTGCAGCCGACATGACGGCGACGGTAGCAGAGGCCGGTTCGGCCGCCGTACCGGGATGTCCCGCAACGGTTCTCCGGGGATTGCCGGCTGTCATCGGGAGACCCGCCACGGAACGATGACGGCGGCATGGCACGATGGCCGGCGTTCGCCCTGGGGAGCGGACGCCGGCCAACTTCCTCGGGCCGACTGGGAGGGATGATGAACGCAGTCCTCGAGGCGCACGGCTTCGGCAAGCGCTACCGACGCCGGTCGTGGGCGCTCCGCGGCGTCGACCTCACGGTTCCGGAAGGCTCGATCACGGCGCTCGTCGGCCCGAACGGCTCCGGCAAGTCGACGCTGATCCGGAGCTGGATCGGGTTCGAGCGGGCGACCGAAGGCCGCCTCCTGACCGGCGGCGTGGACCCGCAGCGCGATCGGAGCGGCGCCGTTGCGCGCGTCGGCTACGTGCCGCAGTCGCCGTCGCTGTACCGCGATCTCACGATCCGCGATCACGTCACCCTGGCCGGAACGCTCCGCGACGGCTTCGACGAGGCGATGGCGGCTCGCTACGTCGAACGGCTGTCCATCCCGCTCACCGCGAAGGCCGCCGAGCTGTCGGGGGGCGAGCAGGCGCAGGTCGGCCTGGCCCTTGCGCTCGCGACCCGGGCGCCGATCCTCCTGCTCGACGAACCGCTCGCGAGCCTCGATCCGCTCGCGCGTCGCGAGTTCCTGCACCTCATGGTCGAGGCGGTTCGGGCGGCGGGCGCCACGGCACTGCTCTCGTCCCACGTGATCACCGACATCGAGCAGGCCTGCGACCGGCTGATCGTCCTGGGCAAGGGGCACACCCTGCTGGATCTGACGGTCGCCGAGGCGCTCGCTCATCACCGGATCGTCGAGGCGACCGCGGCCGAGGCGGTCGCCAGCGTCCCGGCCGACGCGCTCATCGGCAGCTTTCCGTCGCCGTCGGGCGAGCCCCTGTCGCTCGTGCGTGCCCCCGCGCTGGCGCCCGTCGGGTCGGCGCCCGTGGGCCGAGGGGCAACGCTCGAGGAGATCGTCATCGGCCATCTCGCCGCCGGGCGCAGACGGTCGGCCGCGACCGCTGCGTCCGAAGGAGTGGCGGCGTGACGGCGCGCGGCGCGTCACTGCGCGGTGCGAGCTTCCGGGGCGTGACGCTCCGCGGCGCGCTCCTGTCATTCCGGGTCCAGCGCTTCGAGACCGTCGTGATCGTCGGCGCAACGCTCGCGTCCGTGATCGTCTCCGCGATCGTGATCGGGACGATGAACCGGCCGGAATTCAAGGCCTGTCTCGCGGCCTCGGACGGCGGCTTCGTCCTCGCCTGCCAGACCGGCCTCTTTCCGTGGCTCGAGCGGATCGCCCGGCTCTCGCTCGGGATCGTGCCGGTCTTCCCGATCGTCGCCGGGCTCCTCGCCGGCGGCCCGATCGTCGCCCGCGAGCTGGAGTCCGGGACCGCCCGGCTGGCCTGGTCGATCGGCCCGTCGCGACTCCGGTGGCTGGTCCAGCGGGCAGCACCGATCCTGCTGATGGTCCTCGTCGCCGCGCTCGCGATCGGCGCCACAGCCGATGCCCTGATGGGCGTGCTGTTCCCGGGCACCGACATCAACGCGAGCTTCGAGGGCTTTCGATCGCGTGGTCTGCTGATCGCGGTCGAAGCCGTCCTCGCGGCGTCGATCGCGCTCGCGCTCGGGGCGGTCCTCGGCCGGTCGATCCCGACGCTCGTCCTCAGCCTCGTGCTGGTGGGCGCGATCGGGACGGCGGTCGACAAGGTCGAGCGGACGCTGCTGGCGAACGAGGCGCTGCTCGCCGACGGCGACACGTACCAGTACTCCGGCCGGGACCTGTTCATCGACAGCAGGCTCCGACTCGCGGATGGAACGATCGCGACGTTCGAGGAGGCGATCGCGCTCCATCCGGAGCTCGAGGGCGGCTGGGACGAATCGAGCGGGATCCGGAGCGTCGTCCTGTACATCCCCGGTGCGCGCTACCACGACGTCGAGCGGCGCGAGGCCGCCGTCCTGACAATGCTCGCCGGCGCGTTCGTGGTCCTGGCGGGAGTCGCTGTGGTGCGGCGGCGGCCGCGCTGAGGGAGTTCCGTGCCGGCGCGGGGCGTGGCGGCGCGGCCGCGAAAAAGCAAATCCGGCCAGACGAACGCCCGGGGAACGTTTGGTCCGGTTCCCGGCGGTCCCGGACCGCGCCGTGACGTCGTGGTAGCCGCAGAAGGCAACTTCGGGGGCTTCGACCACGCACGCGAGCCCGGAGCGCCGGTCCATCGCGGCCGAACGTTCCCGGGGTGAGCGCGTGACAGGATCCGCGGCGGGCACGCGAGATCCGGGTCGCCCCGGCAGGCCACGTGGCCCGTGTCGTCTTCGCACCCCGCGGCGGAGCGGGTCGGAGCCGCGCAGGAGCCGATAATCCGGCGGTGACGACGCCGCTCATCGCGTTCGACCGGGCCGGTGATCGGCTGTTTGCCGCCCTCCGCCGAGCTGCCGCCGGGCGCGTGCCTTCGCTGCGGGCCCTCGAGACGCCGCCGTGGGTCGGGCTCGCCGTCGCGCTCCTCGGATGGGTCGCGATCGTCGTCTTCAGCGAGCCGTGGGGCCGGCTCTGGGGCACGGGCCAGGACGCCCGCTGCTACTGGCAGGCGAGCCGCCTCGCCGACCCGTACTTCTACTCGGACTGGAACGACCCGATCGCCTACGTCTACTCGCCGGCCTTTCTCCAGCTCGTGTCGCCCCTGACGGCATTGCCCTGGCAGGCCTTCATGGCGGCATGGACGGCGGTCCTCCTGGCGGCCGTCCGGTTCCTCACCGGCCCACGACTCCTTGCCGTCGGGCTGCTCTTCCCGTTCACGGCCATGGAGGTCGCGGGCGGCAATATCTCGCTGCTGCTCGCGGTCGCGATCGTCCTCGGGTTCCGCTGGCCCTGGACCTGGTCGCTCGTCCTGCTCACGAAGATCACGCCCGGGATCGGGCTGCTCTGGTTCGCCGTTCGGCGGGAGTGGCGCGCGCTCGGGATCGCCCTCGCTGCGACCGCCGTGGTCGTCGTCGTCTCGTTTCTCGTGGTCCCCGAGGAGTGGCGCACGTGGATCGACGTCGTGATCCGCAACGTCTCCGCCGGGAAGAGCGGCACCTGGGCGTCCGTGCCGGTGCCGCTGGCGATCCGCCTGCCGATCGCGATCGTCGTCGTCGTCTGGGGCGCTCGAACCGACCGGGCGTGGACGGTCCCGGTCGCCTCCATGCTCGCCCTGCCGGCGCTCTGGTACGGCGGGCTCTCGATGCTGCTCGCCGTGATCCCGTTGCTCGCGTGGAGGCCGGCCGTCGGGCCGCGCCCGTCAACCGCCCGCTAGGTCAGGCCCCCAGCGCCGCGGCCGCCCGGCGCGGTCGAACGCGGAGGGCGACGACGATCGCGCCGACCAGGAACACGGCGGCACCCGCCCAGAACGGAGCGCCGGCACCGAACCGCCCGGCCAGCGCCCCGCCGAAGGCCGGC
This sequence comes from Chloroflexota bacterium, assembly GCA_042408445.1. Classification (GTDB taxonomy): domain Bacteria; phylum Chloroflexota; class Limnocylindria; order Limnocylindrales; family CSP1-4; genus CF-46. The sequence continues at coordinate 41,289 of JBHORC010000029.1, read as the reverse complement.
CCGATGATCCCCGCGGCATAGAGCGGGAGGTAGACGAGATTGAGCGTCTGGGATCGGCGCTCGGGTGGCACCTCGGTCGCGAGCAGGCTGAACACCATCGCACCCACGAGACCGTTCGCGGCCGTGAACGCGAGGATCGCGAGGGCGAGCGCCGGAACGGTCGGGACGAGCGGGACCGCGACGAGCGCCACCCCGCCGATGCCGAGCGCCGCGAGCAGCACCGGCCGGAACCCGATCCGGTCGCCGATCACGCCCCCGATCGGTGAGATCGCCGCCCCGACGAGCGCCGCCGTCCCGGCGACGAACCCGATCGACGACGTGAGACCCGGACCCGTCCCGACGATGTGCTCGACGATCAGTGCCTGGTAGGGCCGGCTCATCTGGTTCGCGAGGAACGCGACGCCGTAGATCGCGAAGATCCGGCGAACCGCCGGGTCACCGAGCACTCCCCGCAGCGCGCCGTAGGCGAGCCGCACGACGCGGCCGGACGGAATGACGTCCGGGCGAACCTCGGGCGCGCCGAACCAGACGAGCACGGCGGTGGCAACGGACAGCCCCGCCGAGAACCAGAACATCGACGACAGGCCGAACCCCAGCCCGTCCACGAGCAGCGCGCCGAGGGCCGGCCCGACCGCGGCGCCGATCGGGCCGGCGACCCCGAAGATCGCGATCAACGTCCCGATCCGGTGACGGGGGACGGAATCGCGGATCGCCGCGAGCATCACCCCGGTGTTCCCGAGCTGGAACCCGATCAGGAGGAGGCTCACCGCGAGCTGCCAGGGCTCCCGCGACAGGGCCACACCCACGAACACCACGGCTTCGACGAGCGCGCTCCGGGCGATGACCGCCTTGCGTGAATAGACGTCGGCCCAGACGCCCCACAACGGGACGAGCGGCATGCCGACGACGAAGATCAGCGCGGAGAAGAGCCCGACGAACGTGGCCCGATCGGCGTCGGGCAGGCCGACGACCCGGAGGTATGGCGCGAGATAGCTGAAGACCTGACTGACACCGAGTCCCTCGACCATCGAGGTCAGCCAGAAGACGACCATGATCCGGCGCCAGTCCGGCCGGCCCTGATCGTGGCCGGAGCGCACGGGCGTCGCGGCATCGGCGAGCGGCGTCGCGGGCTCGAGCTCGTTCACGACGGGCGGGACGCCGGACATCGCGGGGAACGCTAGCCGAAACGCGACGGCGACGGAGGTCGGCTCCGAACCCGCCGATCGCATCCTGATCCGGCGACTGAATCGCCGTCGTAGACTCGAGCAAAGGAGGTGGAGCGCGATGCTCGGTCGCTACATCAATCGCGCCGTCGATGCCCAGACGCGCTGGTCGAAGCCGTTCGGGGACTTCAACCACCGCTGGCTCGGTGCGCTCTTCCATCCCATCCGCCCGGTCCAGAACTTCCTCAACGGGACGTGGCTGGGCCATCCCGTCCACGCCGCGGTCACCGATGTGCCCGTCGGTGCGCTCACGGTCTCGATCGTTGCCGACCTGATCAGCCAGCATGTCGTCGCCGACGTGGCCCTGGTCATCGGGCTCCTCGCCATGGTCGCGGCCGCGGTCACGGGCCTCGCCGACTACACCGAGGTCGACGGCAACGCCCGGAACCGGGCGACCGTCCACGGCACGATCATGGTCGTGACCCTCGTCGTGTACGCCCTGTCGCTTGCGATCCGCGCCGGGAACCCTCCGGATCGCCTGCCGGCCGTCATCCTCGCCGTCGTCGGGTACCTGCTGCTCTCGCTGGGTGCGGCGATCGGCGGTGATCTCGTCTACCTGATCGGCACCCACGTCAACCGCCATGCCTGGCGCGGCGCCGGCGCGAAGTGGATCGCCCTGGACCTCGGCGCGCTGCCCGACATCCCCGAGGGCGGTCCCACCAAGCTGCGGGCCGGGATCAACGACCTCGTCGTGATCCGGAACGGCGAGCAGATCCTGGCGCTCCACGCCCAGTGCGCGCACGCCGGCGGTCCCTTGCCGGAGGGAACGCTCGTCGGCGACCAGATCGAATGCCCGTGGCACGGCTCGCGGTTCCGGATCGCCAACGGCCACGTGACCCGCGGCCCGGCGATGTACGACCAGCCGGCCTACGACGTCCGACGGTCGGAGTCTGGCGGCTGGGAGGTCCGGCGTCAGACCGCCTGACCGCGGGCGCGTCGGGGCGGGCGACGCGAGGTTGCGGGGCCCCGCCTCGCGTCGGCGGCCGTCCGCCTCGACCGTGCGCATGATCGAGGTCCCCGTGCCATCGCTCGTGGTGCTGATCGGGGCGGCCGGCGCCGGCAAGTCCACGCTCGCGCGGCGCGTGTTCACGGCGGACGACATCGTGTCGTCCGACGAGATGCGCGCACTCCTCACGGGCGACCCGACGAACCAGCGCGTCACCCGGCGCGCGTTCGCGATCCTCCACCGCGAGATCGCCCGTCGATTGGTCGCCGGCCGGCTCGTCGTCGTCGACGCCACGAGCGCCGAGCGGCACGCTCGGTCCTCGCTTCGTCGTCTGGCGCACGCGGCGGGCGCCCCCACGGTCGCCCTGGCGCTCGTCATGCCGCCGGCGGACGTCCACGCCCGAAACGCCGCTCGTCCGGGACGGGTCGTGCCCGCCGAGGTTGTCGACCAGCATCTCCGTCTCGTCGCGCGACTCGGTTCGTCGCCGGGAGACGTGGTGGCCGCGCTCGCCGCCGAGGGCTTCGACGCGGTCCACGTCCTCTCGACCACGGCGGAGCTGGACGCCGCAGCTGTCGAGCGCCGGCCGCTCGTTCGGCGCGGGGTCGACCCGTCAGACGGTCGAGGTCGTCGAACCCCCGGCGATCAGCGTGATGGCGACGGCGGCCATCACGATCCCGACGAGATGCGTCCGCGAAACGTGCTCGCGGAGGACGATGACCGCGAGAACAACGGTCGTCACCGGGTAGAGCGAGCTGAGCGTCGCCGCGATGTCGAGCCGGCCGGCCTGGGTGGCGAGCACGTAGAGGCCGTTGCCCGCGAGGTCGAGGCCGGCCACCAGGAGCGCGGCGGGCAGGATCGAACCCGGTAGGCGCCATGGCCTGCGGGTCGCCATGACGACGACCCCGATCGCGAGAAACGCCGCGATCTTGATCACGACGAGCGGCCAGGCCACGAGGTGCTCGGGGAACGCGCCGACCGCGACGTTGAAGATTCCCAGGCCGATGCCACCGACGAGCGCGTATTCGATGCCCGACGGACGTCCGGCGGGGTCCTCGGTCCGCGACACGAGGATGACCGCGACGAAGGCCGCCGCGATCCCGACCATCACCGCCGGCGACGGGAGACCCTGCCACGCGAACGCGACGACCACGGGCAGCGTGGCGGCGATCAGCCCCGTGACCGGGGCGACGACCCCCATCCGGCCGTTCGCCAGCCCCTGGTAGAGCCCGAGGATCCCGCCGACCGCGAAGAGCCCCGCGATGGCCGCGAGCGCGAGCGTCGCCGGGCCGGGAACGGGCTCGTGGATCAGCAGCGCGACGGCGACCATCACGGCCGCGCCAACCGAGTCGACCACGAGGGCGACGCCGAGGACGGGTGCGCGACGCCCGGTCCAGCCGCCGCCGAAGTCGCCCGCGCCCCAGGCGATCGCCGAGGCCAGTCCGAACGCGACGACCGCGAAACCCGACGTCGCGGGGTCAGCCGTAGGCCGCTCCGGCTGCGCCGAGCGCCAGAGCTGGCGCCAGTTGAGCGTCGTCGACCTCCGTGGGGCCGTCGAGCTCGACGACCGAATCCGCGGCGGCGTGGTACCGATCGGAGGTCGTCAGGTAGATCACCTGGAAATCGTTGGCGAGGTCCCGCAGGAGCTCCAGCGCGCGCATAGCGCGCGCATCGTCCAGGGTGACGAACGGATCGTCGAAGATCAGGGGCGGGCGGCGGTCGCCCGTCACGAGCCGCACCAGGCCGAGCCGTGCGGCGAGAAACACGAGGTCCAGGGTGCCCTGGCTCAGGGCGCGGACGTCGACCCAGTCGTCCTTCTCCGGCGCGAACAGCTTCAGGTCCAGGGTCCGGTCGTCCACCGCGACCCGCCGGTACCGACCGCCGGTGATCCGGTCGATGTCCGACACCATGACCCGCTCCAGGTAGCGGGTCGCGCTCTTCATCGTCGCCTGCTCCGCCAGCTCGATCTCGCGGAGCGTCCGCTCGTAGACGCGCGCCCGCCGTCGCAGGACGCCCAGCTGCTCCCGCCACTCGGCGAGGTGCTCCGCCTGGGCGGCGACCTGCTCCGCGTCGACGCTGTTCGCCTCGACCCGTGCCCGCGCGTTCGCCTCCTCGTCGCGGGACTGCTCCAGGGCCGCCTCCAGCTCCCGGACCTCGACCTCGAGGCGCTCCCGCGCTCGCGGCTCCTTGGCGATCGGTCCGAGCGCTTCCAGCGCGTGTGCCTTCTGCTCGATCTCGAGGGCGGCGGCGTCGCGCAGCCGGGGCAGCGTCTCGAGCGGCTCCTGGCCGACGAGCCCGCCGAGCTGGGCGGTGAGCCGGTCGATCCGCGAGACGTGCTCCTTCTCCGCTGCGAGCAGCGCCTCCGCCGACGCGACGTCCGACAGGTTGATCGTGACGAGCTGCTGGGCGGTGTCCGCCTCGGCCTGACGGAGCTCCTGCTCCATCTCCGAGCGGCCGCGGAGGCGCCGATCGATCTCGACGTCGCGGAGCTCCTGGTGGACCCGGACGCTGCGCCGGAGCCAGCGCGCGACGAACGCGAGGATGAACCCGATGCCGGCGGCGATCCCGCCGATGAAGAGCGGCACGGGCCCGAGATCGACGAGGTTCAGGAAGCGGGCGGCGAACGAGCCGACGGCAACGACCAAACCAAGGACGACGAGCACGAGCGAGGCCCGGATGATCGGCCGGAAGCTGGGCGGCGGCGGGATCTCGAACGAGACCTCAATCTCGCCGGCGAGCGCGGCGCGGAGCTCGCGGATCCGGCCGTCCAGGTGGTGGAGCCGGTTCACGATCTGGTCGAGGACCGGCAGCGGATCCGCCGACGGATGCGTGGCCTGGAGGCCCGCCAACTCCTCCGCGACCCCGACCGCCTCGCGGTAGCGCTCGAACCGCTCCTGGGCCGTTGCCCGTTCGACGGTCAATCGCTCGGCCTGGCGCGCCTGTTCGAGCAGCGAGCGACGCTCGCCGAGCGTGCCCTCGGTCTCGGCGCGGCGTTCACGTGCGCCAGCGAGCGTGTCGCGGTCCCGCTCCAGCTGGCCGAGGGCAAGCTCGCCCTGTTCGACCTGCTGCTCGGCCTGGTCCACCGTCTCCTCCGCGACCTTCAGCCGGCCGGGGTTCTTCGCGCCCTTCGTGTTCAGGTCGTAGAGGGCGCGATCCAGCAGGCGGCGGGCCCGTGATGTCCCGCGGTCGGCGCCGCTGATCGATGCCTGGAGGCGATCGCGGAGGGCGGCTTCGTCGCGATCGAGGTCGGCGAGCTCCTGGTGCCGGACCGACGCAGTCGAGCGGAAAAAGGCCTCGCTCGGGATGCCCGTGAGCTCGGCGAGCGCCTGGTCCGCGAGCGTCGGGTCCGTGATCGTCTCGCCGTCGAGCTCGAGACGAACCGTGCCCTTCGCGCCCCGGAACGCCTTCTCGAGCGAGCCGCTGCGGACGCCGCGCTCCTCGTCCTCGATCTCGAAATCGAGCATGACGATCGGGCGCGCATCGTCCGGTGCGTCCCACGAGTGCAGGGCATCGAGGTCCGCGCTGCCGCTCGTGACCTTCCGGGTCAGGCCGAGCTCGATGGCCCGCTGGATCGTGGTCTTGCCGGCTTCGTTCGGGCCGTGGACGATCGTGAGACCGGGCGCGAGCGGGATCTCGAGCTCGCGGTAGCGGCGGAAGTCGCGCAGGGCGAGCCGGGTGATCCTCACAGCGTCACCTCGTGACCGGCGAGCAGCAGGCGGCCGAGCCGAAGGACGTCCCGGAGCTCGGCCGCTTCGGCCGCGCCGTCCGCGTCGCCGCCGGCCTCCAGCTCCGCGATTCGCGCTTCGACATTCCGGATGAAGGCACCGGGGATCGTGTCCGGCGAGGGCAGGACGCCCTCGGTCAGCGCCGGCACGGACGCATCCCGGACCCGGAGCCGCAGGAACCTCGTCTTCAGCTGGGCCTCGACCTCGTCCGCGTCGACGTCCAGCTCGTCCGGACGGACGCCGGTGAGACGGACGTCCAGCACGAGATCGGGATCGGCGAGGGAGGTGACCCGGGCGACGAGCGACGGCTGGTCCGGGATCGTCGCGGCGTCGATGTCCAGCTTGGTGAAGCGGGTGCGGCCGACGACGCGCTCCTCCACCGAGACCGTGCGTTTGCCGTTCGTCTCGACGAGGTCCACCAGGAGCACCTTGCCCGCCCCGTCCTGGGTCACGGCCACGGGCTCCGGTGCGCCGGAGTACGCCCAGGTCGTCGCCCCCGCCCGGCCCTGCTGCACGGAGTGCCAGTGGCCCAGGGCGAGGTAGTCGAGGCCGGTCGCCTCGATCTCCTCACGGGTCACGACGACCTCGTCCCGATCCGTCCGGTCCGGGATCGCGATGGAGCCATGGACCATCCCGACATGCCAGGTGACAACCGGCCGTGCGGCCCGGTCGACATGCAGGTCCCGGAGCGGGCTGTACGGCGCCCGCTTCGTCGCGAAGACGGGACCGTGGACCACCACGTCGCACATCGGGATGTGGATGCTGGGCTGCTCCGGCGTCAGCACGGTCACCAGGTCGTCGCCCGGCGCCGAGCCTGCGAGCGCCTTGAGGTCGTGGACGCGGTAGATCGACGAGCGATCGTAGACGTCGTGCGTCCCGGGGATGATCACCGTCCGGATCCGCGCGGCAACGAGCCGGTTCAGCTCGGCGGCCACGCGGTCGACTGACCGCTTCGGCTGGGTGTTCGAGTCGAACAGGTCGCCCGCGATCAGGACGATGTCGATCTTTTCGTCCATCGCGACCTCGACCGAGGCGCGGAACGCGGCGAACTGGCGCTCGCGCTGGGCCGCGGCCTGCTCACCGAGATCGGCGTGGCGCGCGCCGAGATGGACGTCGGCGGTGTGCAGAAGTCGGAGCATCGAGTGGGGCGGCCCTCCTGTCGCGAACCGGATGACCGGAGCCGGCTCGACGTTGCCGGGTGACGGACCCGCCCGGCTGGCGAACCGGCCGGCAGCCCGACCGATCGAGGCGCTTCACCAGCTCCCGGCTGCCTCGCGAGAGGACGCAGGTTCCCGCGAACCCGTGTCGTGCCTCCCTCGCACAGCCGAGGTCTGGTGCGAGCGAGGCGCCCCCTGGCCCTCGCTCGCCACCCCGAGATTCGCCGGTCATTGTGACAGGTCGATTGTCACGGGGGAGGACCCTTTGGTCCTGCCGGACGTGGCTGTGACATGGGTCGTGGTCGCGTCGCACGCTCGCGAGAGCGGCCCCGAAACGCCGGATTCGTGCGGCGGACGAGCGTTCCGAGAAGTGCAACGCCCGTTTCGAAAGGTCGGTGTATGGTCGCCCAGTCATCACCCGAGCGCCCGACACAGGGACTCCAAATCGGCACCTGGATCTCAGCGGCGCCGGCCCGACCCGACCTCCGCATCGACCCTTCCGCCGTCATGGACGCCCTCGTCGAGGCTCCCGGAGGAGCGCGCAGAGGAGAGGAAGGTTTTGTGACCTACGTCGATCGATCGCTGAACTGCGTCGACTGCGGGGTGGAGTTCATCCACTCGGCCGCGGACCAGGAGTACTACGCACAGAAGGGGTTCGCGTCGGACCCCAAGCGCTGCGCCAGCTGCCGCGCGAGCCGCCGGGCCAGTCGGGAGGCCGGGTACGACGTTCGGGAGATCGGTGGACCGCGCGGCTACGAGCGCGGCGACGACCGGATCGCCCGGGAGTATTTCGCGGTCATCTGCTCATCCTGCGGCAACCAGGCCCAGGTCCCGTTCAAGCCACGCATGGACCGTCCGGTCTACTGCTCCGACTGCTTCCGCCAGGTCAAGCCCGACTGACGCTCGACCTTCATCGAACCTGCGGTTGAGCGTGGTGGCCCAGACCCACGCTCCCGCTCCTCCTCATCGCATCGAGCGCCCCGGCCATCGGCCGGGGCGTTCGCGATTCTCGTGGGTGCCGCGGCAGCAGGCGCTCGTCGCCGCCCGGTGGTCGCCGGCCAGCCTGTGGTCCGCGAGGCGGAGCAAGTGACCGCTGAGCGGGCGGGGGCGCGGGATTCGGGCGCTCGCTCGCCCCATCGTCGGTCGTTTGGTCCGTGCGGTGGAGCAAACGACGGCTGAGGCGCGATCCGGGGAGATTCAGCCGAAGCCTCGGCGGTCCGGCGGTCACTTGCTCCGTGTGACGGACCAGGCCGGAGGGGCCGCGTGGCCGGATGGCGGCCCGGCGAGGCGACGCGCCGATGCCGCGGGCTGGCGCGCCGCATGCCCACCCACCTACAGCCGGAACACGTCTCCGCGCCGGAACCGCTCCCGGTGGCGCCCGTGCCACACCGTCACGCGGCCGGGTCCCTCGACCTTCCACGATCCGTCCCGCCCCACGAGCGCGGTGTTCTCGTCGATGCCCAGCGTCGTCAGGTCGCGCGGGGCCTGCAGGACGAACATCGCCGACACGGGCTCCGGGAAGGCGTCGTAATGCGGGATCACGGTCGCGCCGGGCACGACGTCGAGGCTGTCCCGCCAGCGCAGCGGCCACGGCATCCGGCGCATCCGGAAGTCGAAATGTCGGGCCGCCAGCGTCATGGCGCCCGCCGAACAGCCGACGACCGCCGCCCCGCGCCCATGGGCAGCCACGAGCGCAGCGCCCACCCGCGATCCCAGCAGCGTCTCGGTCAGATGACCGGGCTTGCCGCCAGAGAGGTAGATCAGATCGGCCTCGCCGACCGCTTGTGCGTGGGCATCGTCGTCGGCGTCGAAGCGGTCCCGGACCAGGACGCGTTCGACCTCCGCGCCGAGCGACGCGAAGTGATCCGTCCCCATCTCGGCCCAGTGGCGGAAGACGTCCTCGCCGTCGGGCCACGACGCGGTCGGCAGGATCGCGACGCGCGGTCGAGCGCGGCCGCTCGCGGCGAGCAGCGCCGAATCGATCTCGGCCATCGACGGCAGGAATTCGCCCGAACCGACGAGCGCGATCGGACCGGGTCCCGGCATGCGCGAGAGCATATCCGCGGCTGTGCGACACTGCCCGCCACATGACCCGCGCCCAACGCTGGACCCTCCTCGCCGCGATCCTCGGGTCCGGGATCGTCTTCCTCGACAGCACCGTCGTGAACCTCGCGCTCAAGCGGATCGGCGAGGAGCTTCCCCGACTCACCTCGCTCGGCGTCCTCGAGGGGCAGGCCTACATCGCGAGCGGCTACCTGGCCGTCCTCGCCGCGCTGCTGATCATTGCCGGCGCCCTCGCCGACCGGTTCGGCCGTCGACGGATCTTCGCGATCGGCCTGGCAAGCTTCGGGATCATCTCGGCGCTCTGCGGGATCGCGCCATCGATCGAGTTCCTGATCGTCGCCCGGATCCTCCAGGGAGCGGCCGGCGCGCTGCTCGTCCCGGGCTCCCTCGCGATCATCACCTCGGCATTCGAGGGTCCCGTCCGCGCCCGGGCGTTCGGACTCTGGGCCTCTGCGACTTCGGCGCTGACCCTGCTCGGCCCGATCCTCGGCGGTCTCCTCGTCGACAACCTGACCTGGCGAGTCGCGTTCCTCATCAACGTCCCGCTCGTCGCGATCGCGCTCTGGGCGTCGATCCGCCACGTCGAGGAGTCCCGGGACGCCGACGCCGAGGGCCACTTCGACTGGCTCGGCTCCTTGGTCGGGGCGATCGCCGTGGGCGGGCTCGCCTACGGCGCGATCCGCGGCCAGCAGGCCCAGTGGTCCGATCCGGCAGCGTGGGCCGCGCTCGCGATCGGGGCCGCGGCGCTCGTGCTCTTCCCGATCCTCATGGCGACGCGGCAGCACGTGCTCGTTCCGCTGTCGCTGTTCCGGAACCGCGAGTTCGCGACGATCAACCTCGCGACGTTCCTGATCTACGGGGCCCTGTACGTCTCGTTCACGTACACCGCGCTCCTCTACCAGGGCACGCTCGGCTACAGCGCGACGGGCGCGGCGATCGTCGGGATTCCGAGCGGGGTGCTCATCGCGGTCCTCTCGGCCCGGGTCGGCTCGCTCATGGCCCGGTTCGGTGCCCGGATCTTCCTCGTGGCGGGGCCCCTGATCGTCGCGGCCGGCCAGATCTGGCTCGCCCGACTGCCCGTGACGTCCCAGCCGTGGGTCGCCGATCTCGCCCGCCCGTCCACCCTGGTTCCCCCGGTCGACACGCTCGTCGACGTCCTGCCGTCGTCGATCGCCTTCGGGCTCGGGATGGCGCTCGTCGTCGCCCCGCTCACGTCGACCCTGATGGGCTCGATCCCGGCTCGCAACTCGGGGCTCGGGTCGGCGATCAACAACGCCCTGTCACGGGTGGGGCAGCCGCTGCTCGGCGCGGTGATCTTCGTCGCGATCACCGCCTCCTTCTACACCGGCCTTGCGTCCCGGGTGCCCGGGCTCGATCCGTCCGACCCGGCGGTTCGCGCAGCGATCGCACCGTTGAACCCACCGGTCGCAGGCACGCCGGCAGACGAGCTCGCGGCCGCGAAGGCGGCATCGGTCGACGCATTCCACCTGGCAGCGCTCGTGTCCGCCGCCCTGATGATCGCGGGGTCCGCCGTCTCGGCCGTCGGGCTCCGAGCCGGGACGGCCGAGCGACGCCCGGTGGCCGACGCCGAACCCGTCATCGGCGGCGGCTGACCCGCTCGAAACGGGGCGAAATCTCCGGTGCGTTCACGCGGGAACGGCTGGCGTGGACGTGTATCCTCGAAACCGATCGCGATCGCGGCCGTCGGCCGCCGTCACCGTGATCGGCCAGCCGAACCCGGCGTGGACGCGCCGCGGACCATACGTGCACGGAGGGAGCCTCATGACAGGGCCCGGTCCCGCAGATTCAGCGCCCCCCGATCCGACCCCGGTCGGCGCCCCAGCCGCCGCATCCGGATTGCCGTCGTGGACGTCGCAGCTCACGTCGACGGCACCGGTCGCCGGTCCCGCTGGCCTGTACTACGCCGACGTGCCGAACCGGTCGATCGCCTACATCATCGACGCGATCATCCTCGGCATCGTGAACCTGATCGTCGGCGCGGTGCTGGCAGGAATCGGCCTGAACGCCTTCTCGGTCGACCTGAACGCGACCACGATCACGGGCCTGCTCAGCTACAACCCGATCGTCGGCCTGATCCAGGCCGTGATCTTCGCCGCGATCAGCGGTGCCTACTTCATCTACACGTGGACTGCGATGCGCGGCTCCCCGGGCCAGAAGGTCCTCGGGATGCAGGTCGGCAACGCAGCGGACGGCAAGACGCTGACGACCGACCAGGCGATCAAGCGCTGGCTCGCCCTCGGCGCCCCGTTCGGGATCGCCCAGGCACTCAACCCGCTGCCGGGCCTCGGGATCCTCATCGGTCTCGCGGCGTTCGTGTGGTTCATCGCACTGCTCGTCACCACGGCCCAGAGCCCCACGAAGCAGGGCCTGCACGATCAGTACGCCGGCACCGTCGTCGTCAAGGCGGCCCGCTCGGTCGCTTGATCCGTTTCTCGCGCCCAACGAACGACCCCGCCCGGCGGCGGGGTCGTTCTGTGTCAGCCGCGAGCCGCGCCGAATCGCGCCGGCGTTCCGCGGCAGCCGTGACGGGCCGCCGGACACCGCGATGAGCTCGACCCGCGACTGGGACGCCTCCACGTACGACCGGATCAGCGCGCCGCAGACCCGCTGGGGTGCGGTCGTCCTGGATCGGTTGCCGCTCGCGGGCGACGAGCTCGTCGTGGACGCGGGTTGCGGCTCCGGCCGCGTCACGGAGCAGCTTGCCGAGCGCCTGCCGCGTGGCCGCGTCATCGCCGTGGACGGCTCCGCCTCGATGATCGACGAGGCGCGCCGGCGACTGGAGCGGTTCGGCGACCGCGTCGAGTATCTCGTGGCCGACCTCGGTGCGCCGTTCGAGCTCCCTGGTGGTCGCGCCGCGGACGCGATCCTCTCGACTGCGACGTTCCACTGGATCGCCAACCACGATGCCCTGTTCCGGAATCTCGCCGCGGTCCTCCGGCCCGGCGGCCGACTCGTCGCCCAGTGCGGAGGTGCCGGCAACATCGCGTCGATCCAGGCCGTTCTGGCGACGATCGGTGACGGGTGGCTCGGCGGCGTCCATTTCGCGACGCCGGAAACGACGGCGGACCGCCTCCAGGCGGCGGGGTTCACGGACGTCGAGACGTGGCTCAACGAGGAGCCGACACGTTTCGAGCCCGGCGAGCCCTTCGCGACGTTCCTGCGGACGGTCGTGCTGGGCAACCACCTCGCGCGGCTCCCCGCGGACGAGCACGACGCCTTCGTTCGCCAGGTCGTCGACCGGCTGCCCGAACCCGTGATCGACTACGTCCGGCTGAACATCCTCGCGACGCGCGGGGCCGGCTGAGACCTCGCGGACCCGAAACCCGGCCTAGGCTCGGTCGCCGGCCTCCCGCGCGACCCGGAACGCCTCGCCGTGACCGGGGATCACGATGTCCGCAACCGCGAGCACGCGCGCCCGCTGCGTCTCGAGGATGCCCTGATCCGGTGCGAACGGGTCGATCTCGGGCGTCCGGTCGGCCCGCCACCAGAGATGCGTCAGCGCGTAGGTGGCGTCATCGGCGCGGATGACGAGGGTCGCGTCCTCCTCCGTGTGGCCCGGCGTGAGCCAGAGCTGGGCGTGCTCGGTCATCTGCCAGCCGTCGCCGTCGTGATCGAGCCAGAGGTCGGCCTGGTACCGCGCCCAGAAGTCGACGACCTCGGCGTTCGGGAAGAGGCCGGCGTTCATCGTGTGGTCGGGGTGGTGGTGGCTGAGGAACACGTGGGTCACCGCCTCCGGCGCGATGCCGCGGTCGCGGAGCGGATCGAGGATCCGGGCCTGTGACGCGACGAGACCCGGGTCCGCGACGATGATCGCGTCGCCGTCGCGGATCAGGCTGATGCTGCTGCCGACGTGGCCGCTCTCGCGGACATACCCCGGGTGGATGAGCTCGACGGTGGTGGTCATCCGCGGAGGATACGGGCGGGACCGGCGTCTCACGCGCTGAGCGCGTCCCGCGGACCGGGTCGTGCCGGACCGGCCGCGCCCGCGCTGCCATCCTGCCCGCCATGTCGATCTCCGAGGGTGCCGCCGACCTCGTCTTCACCGGCGGCCACGTCCACACCGTCGCCGACACGCAGCCACGCGCGGAGGCCGTCGCGATCCGCGGCGACCGGATTGCCGCCGTCGGGTCCGCCGAGGACGTTCGCCCGCTCATCCGCCCGCGGACGCGGGTGGTCGACGTCGCGGGTCGCCTCCTCGTGCCGGGCTTCCAGGACGCCCACGTCCACCCGATCTTCGGTGGCGTCGACCGGCTCCAGTGCGACCTCCGCGAGTCGCGCGGCCGCGACGGAGTGCTGGAAACGATCCGGACGTACGTCGAGGCTCACCGGGACGACGCCTGGATCATCGGCAGCGGCTGGTACATGGCGGACTTCGAGCGCGGCACGCCCCGACGCGAGGATCTCGACGCGATCGTCTCGGATCGGCCGGCGTTCTTCCCGAACCGCGACGGTCACTCGACCTGGGTGAACAGCAAGGCGCTCGAGCTGGCGGGGGTCGATCGAGACACCCCGGACCCCGAGGATGGGCGCATCGAGCGTGACCCCGATGGGACGCCGACCGGGACGCTCCACGAAGGCGCGGCGGATCTCGTCGGGCGGCTGATGCCCGAGGACAGCGAGGAGGTCCTGCTCGCCGGTCTTCGCCTCGCCCAGTCGTACCTCCACTCGCTGGGGATCACCGGCTGGCAGGACGCGATCGTGCGGCCGGCCGATCAGACCGTCTATCGCCGCGCCTCCGAAGTGGGTTGGCTGACGGCGCGCGTTGAGCTCGCGATGTGGTGGGATCGCGAGCGGGGTGACGACCAGGTCGACGAGCTGATCGAGCGCTCGCGGACCGGATCATTCGGTCGGGTCCGGTCGAACAGCGTGAAGCTGATGCAGGACGGCGTCCTCGAGACGTTCACGGGCGCGATGATCGAGCCATATCTGGGCACGGACGGCGCGCCGAGCGCGAACCGCGGCATCAGCTTCATCGATCCCGAACGCCTCCCGGGCTGGGTGACGCGCCTGGACGCGGCCGGTCTTCAGCCGCATTTCCATGCGATCGGCGACCGCGCGGTTCGCGAATGCCTCGACGCGGTCGAGGCGGCGCGGCGGGCGAACGGCCACTCGGATACCCGGCCCCACATCGCCCACATCCAGGTCATCCACCCGGACGACGTGCCGCGCTTCGCGGCGCTCGACGTCACGGCCAACGCGCAACCGCTCTGGGCCTGCCACGAGGGCCAGATGGACGTCCTGACGATCCCGTTCCTCGGACCGGAGCGGACGCGCTGGCAGTATCCGTTCCGGTCGCTCCTGACCGCCGGCGCGCGGCTCGCGATGGGATCCGACTGGAGCGTCTCGACGCCGAACCCGCTCGAGGAGATGGAGGTCGCCGTGACCCGCGTCTACCCGGACTCCCGCGACGCGGCGGACCCGTTCCTGCCGGAGCAGCGCCTCACCCTCGCGGAGTCGATCCGGGCCTTCACCCTGGGTTCGGCGTTCGTGAACCATCTCGACGCGGACACCGGTTCCATCGAGGTCGGCAAGCTCGCTGACCTGGCCCTGATCGACCGCGACCTGTTCGCCACGGACGCCGGTCCGATCGCTGACGCGCGCGTCCTCCTGACGACGGTGGGTGGCGAGGTCGTGTTCGAGGACGGGGCCGGCTGAGCGTCGTTCCGGCCACGGACGAATGACGTAGTCGGATTGGCGACCCGCGACGGTGTGGCCGCGCTCGGCAAGACGTGATGATCTCGACGTGATCCCGAACACGGGATCGGAAAGGAGAGATCAGACGTGTTTCCGATGAACTCGATCGTCGTCTCGGCCCACATCGATGAGCTGCTCGCCGAATCCACCGCCGAGCGCCTCGCCCGGTCCGCCCGGTCCACGAGCCGCCAGCAGAACCGGGTCGCCAGCGCCGTCAAGGCTGTCTGGTCGAACCTGACCGGTCCTGCCGCGCGCCCGATGACCCTGCCGGAGCTCAGCGACTACCCCTTCCGGGGCTGAACGCCAGCCCGTCCGTCCCACTTCAAGAACGAACGCGTCCGTCCTCCGGCGGACGCGTTCGTCGCGTTTCGGCGGCGGTCTCTCTGCCGGGGTCGAGCCAGGCCCGCCGTCAGCCGAGATCGGCCGGAACGTCGACGTCACGCAGGGTCCGCCCGTCCGGGTCCAGCGGATGCCACTCCATCTCGCTGAGGAGCCGGGTCGGCAGGCGTTCGAAGACCGCCCGCAACCGGCGCTCGCCGTCCGCGAGGAGCCGGGTCACCGCGTCGCTCGCGGCGCTCGTCCGGAGCGCCGCGGGCAGCGGGACGAGTCTGCCTCCGGTTTCCAGCGCCGCGGCCGCGCTGGCCGGTGACGCTTCCAGAGCCCGCACGAGCGCAGCGAGCACCTCCGGCACGATCGACGGCATGTCGCCCGCGACGACGACGACGATCGGCTCGAGAGCAATCTCCAGGCCTCCGCGGAGACCGACGAGCGGCCCACCGAACGCTTCCGCGTCCTCGACCCGATGAACCGGAACGTCCACGGCCGGCAGTGGTCGGTCGTCGCCGGGCGCCGTGACGATGATCAGCTCCGTGGCGATCGTCGCGACGGCGTGCGCGGACCGCTCGAGCAGCGTCCGGCCATCGACCTCCGCGATGAGCTTGTCCGATCCGAACCGGCTCGAACGGCCCCCGGCGAGCACGATCCCCGTGACTCCCGCGATCCCGCGGGAGGGCGTCGTCACCGAACGCGGACCGCGGCGCGCGATCCCGGCACGTGGCCGGCCGGCGTGCGGGCGAGGATCGCCCGGCGGCCGAGGTCCTCGAGCACGACCATCACATACTTCCGGCTCGTGCCGGTCGCGTCCCGGAACGCCGCGGGTGTGAGCGGCTCGCGAGCGGCCATCTCGAGCGCCCGCTCCGTCAGATCGGCGTAGGCCGAAGCGGACCAGGCGAGATCGTCGTCGAGCCGGACGATCCGGTTCGAAGCCTCGAGGAGGCGGATCCCCGCGTCGGGGCAGCCCGCGGCGCGAGCCGCCTCGCGCAGCGGCGGCGGCGCCACGACGGACAGCGCTGCGACCAGGCGATCCATCGCCGCCAGGAGCTCCGGCGTGGGGGCGGCAGCTGCGCGCCCGGGAAGCCGAAACCGGTCGCCGTCCCGGACGATCGTTCCGGCCGCGGCGAGCGCCTCGATCCGAGCGGCCACGAGGCGGCTGACCGGCGAGGTCGCGGAGGAACGAGGCTGCCCGGATCCCGCAGCGTCGATCGGGCCGACGAGCCGGCGAACGGTGCGGCGACCGGCCTCGATCAGCTCGGCGGTCCGCGTGTCGTCGTTGGTCGCCGCGTCGACGATGGCCTCGTCGATCGCGTCGATGACACCGGGTGCGGCCTCGACCGCGGCACCGACGACGACGCCGTGAAGCTCGAGGCGCGCCGCTCGCCACGCGGGTGACGACGGCGGCGCGGCGGCCAAGGCGGCGATGCGTTCTCGCGTCGCCCGGCGCCGAGCGACGCCACGTGGCGGCTCCGGATCCAGGACGCGACCGCCGGCAAGCGTTGCCGCGGGCGAGGGGCGTCTCACGACAAACCGGTCGCCGGGCGCGACCGCAACGGGTTCGTCGAGGCGGAGCACAGCGGTGGCCTCGTCGCCCAGCGCGACCGCGTCGCGACCCGTTCGGCTCACCGTGCCGTTCGCGTGCGTGGTCCCCACGTGGACGAGCACCTTCGCCCGGTCCGGGGGAAGGGTGCCCCCGCCCTGCCCGAGGGGCGCGGCGAGGTTCGCGACGGGCCCGAGCGTGACGAGGATCCGGTCGCTCGCGAGAATCCCCGAGCCGGAGGTCAGGACGTGGCCGCGCTCGAGGGAGATCGTGTCGCCGCCGACCGCGACATTCAGGGCGACGCGGCCGGGCCCGGCGGTCTCGACGGTCCGACCGTGGACCTGGACCTCGCGGACCCGCACGGACGCCCCCCGCGGCCCGGGGACGACGCGGAGACTTGCGCCGCACGAAACGTCGCCACCTCGGAGCGTCCCGGTCACGACCGTCCCACGGCCCCGGATCGAGAAGACGCGATCGATCGCGAGGCGCGCGTCCGGCGTGGTCGGGACGCCGGTGTTGTCGTCCAGGTCCCCCGGGTCGTCGTGCGGCCGACGCGCCACGCGGTCGCGGATCTCGACGAGGGCCGCCCGCAGCTCGTCGACCCCTGCGCCGTTGGCGGCCGAGACGGGAACGACCGCCGCCCCACGGAGCGTCGTCCGATCGACAAGCGCGCGCACGGCTCCTTCGACGGCGGTCAACCCGTCCGGGTCGGCGAGGTCGGCCTTCGTGATGGCCACGACTCCATCGCTGACGCCGAGCGCATCAAGGATCTCGAGGTGCTCGAGCGTCTGGGCGCGCGGCCCGTCGTCGGCAGCGACGACGATGAGCGCCGCGTCGATCTCGCCCGCCCCGACGAGCATGTTGCCCACGAGCCGGTCGTGCCCCGGGACGTCGACGAAGTCGAGCTCGGTCCCATCCTCGAGAGTGACGTGGGCGTAGCCCACATCGATCGTCATGCCGCGCGCCTGCTCCTCGGGCAGCCGGTCGGCGTCCATGCCGGTCAGCGCTCGGAGCAGCGTCGTCTTGCCGTGGTCGATGTGGCCGGCCGTCCCGATGACGACGGTCACGCCGGCGGCTCCGCGCCGACCGCAGCTCGCAGCGCCCGCACGAGGTCGTCGTCCCGCTCCGGCTCCACCGTTCGAAGATCGATGAGGACGCGGTCGCGCTCGATGCGCCCGACGACCGCGGGCTGGCCCAGTCGCAAGGCGCCAAGGAGCCGCTCGGCGGACTGTCGCCGCCCCGGCGTCACGGACACCGCGATCGACGGCAGGGTCTCGCCCGGAAGGCTGCCGCCGCCGATCGTCGCCTCCGTTTCGACCGCGGTGGCGCGCGTGCCGACGACCTCGGCGATGGTCGCCGCGCGCGCACGGAGCTCCTCGACCGGCGCGGCGATCATCCGCCAGACCGGGATGCGCTCGGTGGCGAGACCGGCCCGGTACAGCCCGAGCGTGGCGGCGACCGCGGCGAGCGTCACCTTGTCCGGCCGCATCGACCGGGACAACGGGTCGCGTCGCAGGCGCGCAACCAGGTCGGCGCGGCCGACGACGAACCCGGCCTGCGGTCCGCCGACGAGCTTGTCGCCGCTGAACGTGACGAGATCCGCGCCGTCGGCGAGGCGCTCCGCCGGGGTCGGCTCGTGAGCGAGACCGAATCGCTCCGTCGGCAGGAGGGCTCCGGAGCCCAGATCGTCGACGACGATCGCGCCGTGACGGTGGGCCAGCTCGGCCACGCCGCGCGCATCCGGTCGCTCGACAAAGCCCGATTGGCTGAAGTTCGACGGATGCACCCGGAGCACGATGCGCGCCGCGCCATCAGCCAGTGGCGCTTCGAAGTCGCTCGTCCGCGTTCGATTCGTCGTCCCGACCTCGACCAGCCGAGCCCCGGCACGGCGGACGATCTCCGGAATGCGGACCCCGCCACCGATCTCGACCAGCTCACCGCGGGACACGGCCACGCCCCGGCCGCGCCCGGCCAGGCCGACGGCGAGGGCAAGCCCAGCAGCGTTGTTGTTCGTCACGAGCGCGTCGTCGGCGGCGGTGAGGGCGATGAGGTGCTCCTCGGCGAGCCGGAAGCGGGCTCCCCGCCGACCACTCGACCGGTCGAGCTCCAGGAGCAGGCTGCCGGCGGCGTTGCGGGCAGCGGCGATCGCCTCCTGGGGCCATGGCGCACGGCCCAGGTTCGTGTGGATGAGCACGCCCGTCCCGTTGATCGCTGCGATGGGCGGAGCCGCGGCGAAGGACGCCAGGCGATGGTCGACCGCGGCGGCGAGTGTCTCCACGGACGACGGGATGCCTCCGGCCGCGATGGTCGCCCGCTCCGCGACGAGGACGTCACGAACCACCGCGACGACGGCCTCGTGATCCGGCTCGGCCCCGGCGCCGACGCCCCCAAGGCGAAGCGCGTGAACGGCGGCGAGCACCCGGTCCACGCTCGGTGGCCTCGCGCGCTCGGTCGTCGTCATCGAACCTCCGGCTGTGGCGGGAGCGCATGGGAGTCGAACCCACCACGCGACGCCGAGCGCCGCGTCACCGGTTTTGAAGACCGGGGGGCCCACCGGGACCCCTCCGCTCCCGTGGCCGATGGTAGCGCGGGCCGGATCGCGCTTCGGCCGGCGTCCGGATCGCGCTTCGGCCAGCGTCGGAATCGCCGCCCCCCCGTCCCGGTCCCGACCACCCGGCTCGCCGCTCGCCGTCCCGGGGCCGCCCGCCTAGAATCCGCCGATGGCCGCCGTCACGCTTCCGCCCTTCCGCCTGACCGATCTCACAGACTGCGGCGGATGCGCGGCAAAGCTCGGTGCCGACCTGCTCAACGATGCGCTGGCCGGGCTCCGCGGCGGGGCCGACGACCCCGACGAGCTGATCGCGGGTCTTGCGCCGGCCGACGACGCAGCCGCCTACCGGATCACCGACGAGCTCGCGATCATCGGCACGCTGGACTTCTTCCCGCCGCTCGTCGACGACGCGCGGACGTTCGGCGAGATCGCGGCCGCGAACGCGCTGAGCGACGTGTTCGCGATGGGTGGCCGCGTCCTCTTCGCCCTCTCGATCGCGGCGTTTCCCGAGGAGCTGCCACGGGACGTGCTCGCGGCCGTGTTCGACGGCGCGGCCTCGAAGGTGCGCGAGGCCGGCGGGGTCCTCGCGGGCGGCCACACGATCCGCGACCCGGAGCCGAAATACGGCCTTGCCGCGATCGGCGCGGCTCACCCCGCCCGCCTGCTCCGAAAAGGCGGCGCGCGACCCGGCGACACCCTGATCCTCACGAAGCGGCTCGGGACCGGGCTGCTCGTGAGCGGCAACCGCCGGGGCCGCAGCCGTCCGGATGACCTCGCCGCAGCCATCGACCAGATGCGGCGCCTGAACCAGGCCGCCAGCGAGGTGCTCGTCAGGCACGGCGTCGCGGGTGCGACAGACGTGACGGGCTTCGGGCTCCTCGGCCACGGGCTCGAGATGGCCCGGGCGTCGGGGACGTCGTTCGCGTTCGAGGCGGCGGCCCTGCCCGCGCTCCACGGCGCCCTGGAGCTCGCGGCCGGTGGCGTCGAGACGGGCGGCGCACGCCACAACCGCCGGTTCGTCGCGGGCTCACTGCTGCAGGACCCCGACGTCGACCCGGCGCTGGTCACCCTCGCTCACGATCCCCAGACGTCGGGCGGTCTCCTCGCGGCGGTTCCGGCGGATCGGCTGGTGGGCGTCCGCGACGCCCTCGACGCTCGTGGCGTGGAGCACTGGATCGTCGGCCACGTCGACCCGGTCGCAAGCGGAGCCGAGCCGAGCGTTCGGCTCGCGTGATCGTCGCGCTGATCCCGGCGCACGACGAGGCGCCGCGGATCGCGGCCGTGATCGCGGCGGCCCGCGAGCACCTGCCGGTCCTCGTCGTCGACGACGGCTCGAGCGACGCGACGGCGGACGTCGCGCGCGCCGTCGGCGCAACCGTGATCGAGCAGCGGCCGAACCAGGGGAAGGGCGCCGCGCTCCGGACCGGGTTCCGGCGGGCGATCGCGGACGGCGCGGACGCCATCCTCACGCTCGATGCCGACGGCCAGCACGATCCCGCCGAGATCCCGAAGCTCCTCGCGGCCGCGGGAACGGGACCGTCGCCGGACCTCGTCATCGGTGCCCGCCGGTTCCGGACGATGCCGCCGATCCGCCGCCTGTCCAACGAGCTCGGCCGGCGCGCGTTCTCCTGGGCGGTGGGTCGCGACATCCCGGACAACCAGTCCGGCTTCCGGCTCGTCTCGCGGCGGCTCGCCGAGGCAACGCTGGCGAGCGATCAGCAGGGCTTCGCGTTCGAGGTCGAGCAGATCACGACCTGCATCCGGATGGGCGGCACGATCGCCTGGGTGCCGATCCGGACGATCTACGCCGGCGCGCCGTCGCACATCCGGCCGGTCGCTCATCTCCGCGAGTTCATCGCGATCGTCCGCCAGGCCCGCCGCGACGTCCGGACGCCCCTGGACTGAGGCGTGGGAACGAGGCGTGCCTCCTTCGCAGTCGGTGCGTCGTAGACTCCGGGAGCCAACCCTCCGCAGGAGGCACGCGAGTGCCGAAGGACTACGTTCGCCTGACCCAGCCCCTCGTCCGCGACTCGAAGGACGCACCGCTGCGCCCCGCGAGCTGGGACGAGGCCCTCACCCGGGTCGTCGCGGGCTTCGAGGCGGCCAAGGCCGCCCACGGCTCGACGACGTTCGGGGTCTTCTCGTGCTCGAAGGCGACCAACGAGGTCAACTTCGCGGCGCAGAAGTTCAGCCGGGCCGTGCTGGGCAGCAACAACATCGACAGCTGCAACCGCACCTGACACGCCCCGAGCGTCGCCGGTCTGGCGACCGTGTTCGGTGCC
Organism: Chloroflexota bacterium; assembly: GCA_042408445.1. Taxonomy (GTDB): domain Bacteria; phylum Chloroflexota; class Limnocylindria; order Limnocylindrales; family CSP1-4; genus CF-46. The sequence goes on along the minus strand of JBHORC010000029.1, from coordinate 19,756 downwards.
GGTGGCGGCACAAGTTCATATCGTGAGGTCGAAGAGACGGACCTGATCGTCCTGTGGGGCAGCAACGCCCGCGAGACGCATCCGATCTTCTTCCACCACCTCCTGCGCGGCGTGCGGAACGGCGCCCGGCTGTACGCGGTCGACCCGCGCCGGACGAGCAGCGCCGAATGGGCGGATGTCTGGCTCGGGCTCGATGTCGGAAGTGACATCGCCCTCGCGAACGCCGTGGGCCGCGAGATCATCGCCGCGGGCCTGGAGAACGAGGGGTTCATCGGCCGGGCGACGGAGGGCTTCGAGGAATACCGGACGAAGGTCGAGCCGTACACGCTCGAGTACGCCGAGCGCGAGACCGGCGTCCCCGCCGACGCGATCCGCGATCTGGCCCACGCGTTCGCGAAGGCCGACAAGGCGATGATCTGCTGGACGCTCGGGATCACGGAGCACCACAACGCCGTCGACAATGTCCTCGCCCTGATCGATCTCGTGCTGCTGACCGGCCACGTCGGCCGGTACGGCAGCGGCGTGAACCCCCTCCGCGGCCAGAACAACGTCCAGGGTGGCGGCGACATGGGGGCGCTGCCCGACCGACTGCCCGGGTTCCAGCACGTCGAGAACGACGAGCTCCGGGCGAAGTTCGACGAGGTGTGGGGCGTCGCCGTTCCGCCGAAGCGCGGCTGGCATCTCTCGGGCATGTTCGACGCGATGGAGCGGGGCGACCTCCAGGCGCTCTACGTGATCGGCGAGAACCCGGTCCAGTCCGAGGCCGACCAGAAGCGTGCGAAGCACCTCCTCTCGACCCGTGACTTCATGGTCGTCCAGGACATCTTCCTGACCGCGACCGCCGAGCTGGCAGATGTCGTCCTGCCGGCCGCGGCGTCGTGGGCGGAGACCGACGGCACGGTCACGAACTCGGAGCGACGCGTCCAGCGCGTGCGGAAGGCGCTCGACCCGCCCGGTGAGGCCCGCGACGACCTCTGGATCATCGAGGAGATCGCCCGGCGGATGGGTGCCGACTGGGGCTGGCAGTCGCCGGAGGACGCCTGGGACGAGCTCCGCACGCTGTCGCCGGTCCATGCGGGCATGTCGTACGAGCGCCTCGAGAAGCTCGGCGGCCTCCAGTGGCCGTGCTACGACGAGGACCACCCGGGCGAGCTGTACCTCCACAGCCGCCTCTGGGAGAACCCGGTGCCGGGGAGCCGCGTGCCGTTCGTCGCGGTGGATCACGATCCGCCGGTGGACCGGCTCGATGACGACTTCCCGATCCGCCTCACGACGGGGCGCCGGCTCGACTCGTACAACACGGGCGTGCAGACCGGCGGCTACACCTCGCCGCTGCGGCGCCGCGAGTCGCTCGACATCTCGCCCGAGGACGCCGCGGCGTACGGCCTCGTCGACGGCGAGCGGGTGCGCGTCGTCTCGCGCCGTGGCCAGGTCGACGCGCCGATCCGGATCGACGAATCCCTCCGGCCGGGTCTCACGTTCATGACGCTCCACTTCCAGGACGACGTCGCGACGAACCTGCTCACGATCGACGCGACGGACCCGAAGTCCGGCACCGCCGAGTTCAAGGCAACGGCCATCCGGATCGAGAAGCTGGATGGGACCGGTGCCGCCCCGACCGCTGAATCCACGGCAGCTGCCTCGCGGGCGGCGGTGGGAGCAGCGGGCGACTGATGACCGTTCCCGCTCGGGTCAGCATCGTCACCCTCGGCGTCGAGGACGTCGCGCGGTCCGTGCGGTTCTACGAGGCGCTCGGCTGGGAGCGCTGCGCCTCGTCCATGAACGAGATCGCCTGGTTCCGGACGGCCGACTCCTACCTCGGCATCTTCGGCTGGCACGACCTCGCCGAGGACGCCCAGCTGTTCGAGCCGACCCGTGGCTCGTTCGGCGGGATCACCCTCGCGATCAACGTGGAATCCCGGGCCCTCGTCGATGCCGCCCTGGACGAGGCGGTCGCCGCCGGCGCCGCGCTCCTCAAGCCCGGCACGGAGCTGCCCTTCGGCTACGGCGGCTATTTCGCGGATCCGGATGGCCACGCCTGGGAGATCTGCTGGAACCCCGGCTTCCCGATCGGGCCCGACGGTCGGATCACGATCGACTGATGGCGGACATCGTCCATCGCTCGAGCCGCACGATCGACCAACGGGCCGACGTCGTCCATGACCGGCTCCTGGAGCTGGGCGCGCGTCTCCGCGACGAGGCGCCACCGATCCCGCCCGGAAGCCAGGCGGCGACCTTCCTCGGCGTCACGGGCTCGCTTGGCATCGAGATCGCCGACCGAGGACCGAACCGGATCGAGCTGCGGACCACGCAGGGCCGCGTCCGGGGCGAAGGCGGAATCGACATCGCGGCGCGGCCCGACGGCCGGACCGACGTTTCGATGGCCGCGTTCGTGAAGCCGCAGGGGTTCGCCGCGAACGTGATGCTGGGCGCTGCGATGGCGTCGATGCCGGCGATGCGGGACCGGATCATCGAGGGCATCGAACGGGCCTTCGACGACCTCGCGGTCGAGCTCGCCAAGCCGGACGGGCAGTGGGACGCCCGCTCGTGGCAACCGCCGGGGCTGCCCCGGGCCTGACCTGCGGCGGCGGCGCCTCGTGGCGACCGCATCGTGTCAGGATGCGTGGCGAGGGGGATCCGGAGGCAGGAGGCCACGGCCATGCCAAGCGCACAGCGAACGATCGTCATCGATCGACCGCCGGACGACGTCTTCGCGTTCTTCGCGAACCCGGAGAACGACCGGTCCTGGCGTCCGCACGTCAAGGAGATCTCCGCGGGTGCGCCCGTCGCCGCGGGCTCGGTCGTCCACCAGGTCGTCGAGGGTCCGGGCGGACGGGGCATCCTGGCAGACCTCCAGGTGACCGCATTCGAACCGCCGAAGCGGTACGCCTTCCAGGTGGTTGCCGGTCCTGCCCGGCCCGTCGGGGAATTCCGGTTCACGCCGTCGGGATCCGGAACCGAGGTGACGTTCTCCTTGAGCGCCGAGCTCGGCGGCTGGAAGCGGTTCCTGATGAGCCGCCCGGTCCGGGCGTCGATGGACGGGGAGATGGCCGCGCTGGACCGAGCGAAGGCGCTGATCGAGAGCCGCTGAGCGGCGGTTCGGACCCGATCGGCGGGCGGCGAGGCTACACTCGAACCGATGGATCTCCACGTCATCGGGCCGCTCGCGTCCCCTGCCGAGCGGGCGGCGGTCGATGCCGTGCTCGGGATCCCGGAAAGCGGCTGGCGCGGCGGGCCGCGGGACTCCGCCGCTGAGGGTCACGTCGCCCGTGGCGGCCACGCTGCGCGATCCAGACGCGATCTCCTGATCCCCGTCCTGCACGAGGTCCAGACGCGTGTCGGCTGGATCAGCCAGCCGGCCCTGAACTACATCTCGCGGCGGCTCACGATCCCGCCCGCGGAGGCGTACGGGGTGGCGACGTTCTACGCCCTGTTCGCGACGACGCCGCGGCCGCCCACTGTCGCCCACGTCTGCGACGACCTCGCGTGTCGGCTGAACGGCGCGGACGAGCTGTGTCAGGACCTGTCGCGAACGTGGGGCGCGGAGGGCGTCCCGAGTGCCGACGGCCAGTCCACCTGGCTCAGGTCCCCCTGCCTCGGGCTCTGCGAACGGGCGCCCGCCGCGATGATCACGCGGGCGGGCGTGGACGGTGCGACGGACGTCGTCGCGCCCGTGGATGCGGTCGGCGTCGTGGCTCGGCTCGCTGGGCAGGCGCCGGTGGCGGCCAATGCCGGGGCGCCGGCGGGCGACGGCGCGCGCGACGAGCTCCGGCAATCCGTTCCGCAGGCCGGCTCGCCCGGCCTGCGGCTCCTCGCCCGGGTCGGCGTCGTCGATCCGTCCTCGCTGGACGACTACCGCGCGCACGGCGGCTTCGCGGCCCTCGAACGTGCCCGCGCGATCGGCGCTCAGCAGGTCATCGAGGAGGTCACGGCGTCCGGACTGGTGGGTCGCGGTGGCGCCGCGTTTCCGACCGGCCGCAAGTGGGCAGCCGTCGCCGCCCAGCCTGCGCAGCCGCACTACCTCGTGTGCAACGCGGACGAATCCGAGCCCGGGACGTTCAAGGATCGCGTCCTCATGGAGGGCGATCCGTTCGCGGTCGTGGAGGCGATGGCGATCGAGGCGTTCGCGGTCGGGGCATCGAAGGCATTTCTCTACATCCGCGGCGAGTATCCGCTCGCCGAGACGCGGATCCGGAACGCGATCGACGCATCGAGAGCGGGCGGTCTGCTCGGCGACCTCGACATCGAAGTGCGGCGCGGCGCCGGGGCGTACATCTGCGGCGAGGAGACGGCGCTCTTCGAGTCGATCGAGGGCAAGCGCGGCGAGCCGCGGAACAAGCCGCCGTTCCCCGTCGAGGTCGGGCTGTTCGGCAAGCCGACGGCGGTCAACAACGTCGAGACGCTCGTCAACGTGCTGGCGATCGTGGCATCCGACGACGGCGTCGCCGCGTTTCGTGCGATCGGCAGCGGGATGTCGACCGGGCCAAAGCTCTTCTGCCTGTCCGGGAACGTCGCCCGGCCGGGCGTCTACGAGGTCGAGTTCGGGGTCACGCTCCGCGCGCTCATCGACCTTGCCGGCGGCGTCCCGGCCGGCCGGGCGATCCGGGCCGTGCTCCTCGGTGGCGCCGCGGGCGTCTTCGTCGGCCCCGACGCCCTCGACGTTCCACTGACGTTCGAGGCGACGCGGGCGATCGGCGCGACGCTCGGCTCCGGCGTGGTGATGGTCTTCGACGAGACGGCCGACCTCGTCGGCGCGCTGACGCGGATCGCCCGGTTCTTCCGGGACGAATCGTGCGGGCAGTGCGTCCCGTGCCGCGTCGGCACCGTCCGCCAGGAGGAGCTCCTCGCCCGCTTGGCGACCGGCAGCGCGAACGGCAGCCGCGACGGCGAGCTGACGCTCCTCCGCGAGATCGGCCAGGTCATGCGCGACGCGTCGATCTGCGGCCTCGGTCAGACCGCGAGCTCCGCGATCGAGAGCGCGCTCCGCCAGCCCGAGCTGGTGGCACTGTGAGCGACGGCCTGACGATGGACCGCGATCCCGCGCCCGCGGCGGACGTGCCGCGCGCCTCCGAGCCGCCCGCTGCCCAGCCGCTCACGGACATCCTCCTGCGCCTGCCGGCCCGCCCGTCGCGGCCTCCGGTCGCGCCGCCGCCGCCGGTCCGGGCCGCGGTCGACCTGACGATCGATGGCGCCCCGGTCACGGTCCCCGCCGGGACGACGATCCTGGAAGCCTGTCGAGCCGAGGGGATCGACACGCCGACCCTCTGCTACCTCGAGAACCTGACGCCGGTGAACGTCTGCCGTGTCTGCGTCGTCGAGGTGACGGGGTCGCGCGTCCTCGTCCCCGCCTGCTCCCGCAAGGTCGAAGCCGGCATGGACGTCCAGACCGACTCCGAGCGCGTCCGCCACAGCCGCCGGATGGTTCTCGAGTTCCTCGGCTCGTCGGTCGACCTGTCGACCGCGCCCGCGGCCGGCGGCTACATCGACCGCTACGACGCGGATCCGTCGCGCTACGGCCCGCCGGCAGAGCCCGCCGGGGCCGGCGAGCGCGATCGGCTCGAGGCGGGCCACCATCACGCTCCGCCCACCACGGCCGCCCAGACGGTGGCCCAGCCGGTCAAGGTCGACAACAACCTCTACGTCCGGGACTACTCGAAGTGCATCCTCTGCTACAAGTGCGTGGAGGCGTGCGGGGAGGATGCCCAGAACACGTTCGCGATCGCGGTCGCGGGGCGCGGCTTCGACGCCCGGATCTCCACGGAGAACGCCGTTCCCCTCCCCGACTCCGCCTGCGTCTACTGCGGCAACTGCATCGGCGTCTGCCCGACGGGCGCGTTGATGTTCAAGAGCGAGCACGACATGCGAGCCGCGGGCACGTGGGATGAGCGCGCCCAGACGACGACCGAGACGATCTGCCCGTACTGCGGCGTCGGCTGCTCGCTGGAGCTCCACGTCCAGGACAACGAGATCGTGAAGGTGACGTCGCCGCTGGACTCGTCCGTCACCGACGGCCATCTCTGCGTGAAGGGCCGCTTCGGCTTCGAGTTCGTCCAGAACCGCGGTCCGCGAGCCGAGGTCCGAGAGCCCTGACCCGCGCCCCACGCCGTCACGCGCCCGCGGGACGAGGCGTCTCGGCAGGGATGACCTCACCGCTCCGCAGCGTCGCCGCGTCGCTCGTCGTCGCCGGCCTGATCGGGATCGCGGCGCTCGAATGGCTGCTGTTCCTCGCGCGCGTCGAGGGCGGGCCGCTTGGCGTCATCCAGGCGTTCACGCCCCATCTCGCGATGGTCGGGCTGGTCCTGGCGGTCTTCGCCGTCGCGACCCGGCGGCCGGCCGGCGCGCTCGGGACGGCGGCGATCATCGCGATCGTCCTGATCCGCTTCGCCGGCGACTGGATCTCGTTCCCACCGGCGGCGGCGGCGCCGAATGCACCGGTCCTCGACGTCGTGACGTGGAACGTCGAGGTCGACGCGAGATCCGGCGCGGCAACGGCTGCGCTCGTGGCCGCCCACCCGGCCGATGTCGTCGGCCTGGTCGAGCTGCAACCCGATGCCGCGGCAGCCATCGCCGCCGATCCCGAGCTGACGAAGCGCTATCCGTATCGATCGTTCCACCCGCGCCACGACGTGCTCGGCATCGGGCTGCTGAGCCGGTTTCCGATCCTCGGGTCGACCAATCAGCTCGAGCCGGCGGTCCAGCAGGCGACGGTCGACGTCAACGGCCGCCAGGTCGTCGTGATCGTCGCCCATCCGATGCACGCCGACGTGAAGCACGTGCGCCGGCTGATCCCGGTCGGGATCGACGTGGACCAGCGCAACGCCGATCTCGTGGCGATCCGCGACCGGATCGACGCCGCGAGGCAGGGTGGCGACCCGGTGATCCTGCTCGGCGACCTGAACACCGCCCCGTCCGAGCCGGCTCACGACGTCCTCGTCGCCGGCCTGCGCGACGTCCACGCCGAGGTCGGCAACGGGACCGGGTGGACGTGGCGACCGATCCCGCTCGAGTTCCTCGGAATCGGCCTGATCCGGATTGACTATGTGATCGTGTCGCCAGACATCGAGCCGGTTTCGATCGGCGAGTCGTGTCCGACCGTCGGCGACCACTGCATCGTGTCGGCGCGGCTCGCGCTCGCCCCGGCGGGCGGCGGCTCACCCTCGCCGTCCGGGTCTGGCTCGACGTCGGATTCGCCGGCGCCGTAGGGATCTGCGGCCGGCAGTCGCCCTCGCCGTCGCCGCCCCGCGTGGCCCTCAGCCGAAGGCGAGGAGATCGTGCAGGTCGACCCGCTCGTCGTGCGCGTAGACGTTGAACCCGTCGCCGCGCAGGAAGCCGAGCAGGGTCACGCCGAGCCGGTCCGCCGCCTGGATCGCGAGGTCGGATGGAGCGGAGACCGCGCAGACGATCGGGATCCCGGCGACGGCCGCCTTCTGGATGATCTCGAAGCTGACCCGGCCGCTGACCATCAGGATCCGGTCGTGCAGCGGCATCCGCTTCGCGAGCACCTCCGCGCCGACCAGCTTGTCCAGCGCGTTGTGGCGCCCGACGTCCTCCCGGAGCAGGAGCAGCTCACCCGATGGGCTGAACAGGCCGGCGGCGTGCAGGCCGCCGGTCTCGTCGAAGGCGCTCTGCGCGGCGCGCAGCAGATCCGGCAGGGCGAGGATCACGGTTCGGGCGACGACCGGACCGGGCGGGATCGGATCCGAGCGAACCGCGACCTCATCGAGCGAGGCCTTGCCGCAGATCCCGCAGGACGCCGTCGCGACGAAGTGCCGCTCCGCGACGCGCGAGGCGTCGAAGGCGCGGGCTAGGTGCACCGTCACCTGGTCGTCCGGCTGGTTCATCGCCGCGGGGTCGCCGAACGTCGTCCGGACGACCTCGCCGCCCTCGATCAGGCCCTCGGTCCTGAGGAAGCCGACGGCCAGCTCCGCCTCGTGGCCGGGTGTTCGCATCGTGACCGCAACTGCGACCGGCTCCTGGCCGGGACCTGCGGCCCGGATCTCGAGCGGCTCCTCGCCGACCACACGGTCGCCGCGGAACTCGACGGACGCTCCGCGGACCGCAACGACGCGGGTCGAGGTGACGTGGCGGGTCGGGGACGCGGCCGGGTTCACCCCACGAGTGTAGGCGCGGTCGGGCCGCGGGATGCATGATCGACGGGATGGCGGATCCGGTCCTCACTGACGAGCAGCGGGCGTTTGTGGCGCGGGCCCGCCGGGCGACCCTCGCCACGCTCAGCGCCTCCGGGCGGCCGCGGCTCGTCCCGATCTGCCTCGTGCTCGGCAGCGACACGCCGGACGGCCGCCCGCGCCTCTACAGCCCGCTCGACGAGAAGCCGAAGCAGGCCGCGGATCCGCGCGACCTGGGGCGGGTCCGCGACCTCCTCGTGCTGCCGGAAGCGACGCTCCTCGTCGACCGCTGGTCCGAGGACTGGAGCCGGCTCGGCTGGCTGCGGCTCGACTGCCGCGGCGAGCTGATGGAGCCGGAGCCACCAGAGGTCGCCGAGCACGCCGCGGCGGTTGTGGCGCTCCGCGCGAAGTACCCGCAATACGAGGATCACCGGATCGACGAGCGGCCGATCCTGCGGTTCACCGTCGACCGGGCCGTCTCGTGGGGCGACCTCCGCGACGAGGGGTGAGCGGTGCGGCGAACGGCCGCGCCGAAACCGGTGCCCCGGGCCCAACCCCCGTCAGCGGTCCAGGTACAGCGTCGGCGCGTGCGGTCGAAGGCAGTGTGTCGAGCTCATCGCCTGGTGGTATCCGCCGGCATTGAGCAGGGCGAGGATGTCGCCCTCCTCGACCGGCGGCAGCGGGTAGTCCTCGGCGAAGACATCGCCCGCCTCGTTGATGTGTCCGGCCACGGTCGCGCGCATCGTCCGCGCCGCGCGGGGGTCGCGGCAGAGCACGAGCTCCTGGGCGTAGCGGTAGATGAAGTACGAGCAGTTGATGTTCCAGCCGAGGTCCAGCCCCACGAACGTCGTTCCGGCGCGCTCCTCGACCGTTACGACCTCACCGAGCAGGATCCCGGTGTCCTTCGCGATCCAGTCGCCCGGCTCGCAGCCCACCGCAACGTCGTCCGCGAGCGGGCCGAGCGCGCGACGGATCGCCTCGGCATAGGCGTCCGGCTCGACCGCCTCCTCATCCTCCCGGGCGGGAACGCCGAGACCGCCACCGACGTTGATCTCCGCGATCGGGTGACCCTCGCGGCGCAGACGCTCGGCGATGGCGGCGACGGGCCGGACGGCCGCCTCCAGCGCCGGGATCCCCGGAGCGAGCCAGCCGGACCCTGCGTGGACGTGGACCGTGTCGATCGTCAGGTCGTGGCGGGCCGCGACCGCGAGCGCCTCGTCGAGCCGATCCTCGTAGATCCCGAACTTCGTGGGTCGCACGCCGCTGTACGCGAGCTGGTCGTTGTAGCCGACGCCGGCTCCCGGGTTGATCCGGATCCCGATCGAGCGTTCGCGACGAGCGCCGTGCCCCTGCGCGCTGATCCTTCGCCCGACCCGCTCGATCTGGCTCACGGCGTCGAGGTTCAGATGGATCGGATGCGCGAGGAGCACGTCGAGGTCGCGCTCGGAGACGTTCGTCCCGGTGTAGCTGATCTCCTCGGGCGCCCAGCCGCATTCGAGCGCCCGGAGCACCTCGCCGGGTGAGCAGGCGTCGATGCCGACGAGCCCGCGCAGGGCGATGAGCGCCTCGGGATCGGGGTTGGCCTTCAGGGCGAACCGCAGGCGATGGCGGAGCCCGGCCCGGCCGAGGGCGTCGGCGAGACGCGTCGCGTTCTCGGTGAACCGCCGCCGGTCATAGACGAACAGCGGCGTCCCGTGCTCGCGGGCAAGGCCCTCGGCATCCCGACCGGCGATCGAAAGCCGACCCTCGACGACCTCCAGCCCGGGCCGCGACCACCAGGGGTCCGGCCGGTCCGGCCGGGGCTCGGGCGCCGCGCGCAGCCGCGCGACCTCCGTCACGTGGGAGGCGTCGCGGGGACGCAGGCGCGCGGCGGTTGCACGGGTCAGGCGGTCGCGGACGCCTTGGGAGCGAGGTCGCGACGGCGCGCCCGGCCGGAGCCGGGCGTCCACCGGTCCGGGCCCTCCTCCACGGGCGCACCGATCTCCTCGAGCAGCCGTCGGGACGCCGCGGCGACCTCGGCGATCGCCGACTCGAAGGCGACGCTGTTGCGAGTGGACGGCGTTCGGTAGCCACTCACCTTGCGGACGAACTGGCGGGCGGCCGCCTCGATCTCACCGGTCGTCGCCGGCTCGTCCGGACGGCGAAGAACCTTGATGCTTCGACACATGACGGCAGGGTAGCGCGTGTCGAGCCCGAAGCGCCGGGAGCGGGTTTGGTCCGCCCCGCGCGGCAGGCGGCGCGGGCGGCGGCCCACGGGCGGAACCGGCCGCCCTAGCCGAGCTTCCAGTACAGCCGGCCGGTGTAGCAGTGGCCGAGGGCGAGGCACAGGCCGGCGGTCAGGTCCCACTGCCGGCCGTCCACGTACGGCCCGCGATCGACGACGCGGGCGGTGACCGTGCGGCCGTTCGCCGGGTTTCGGAAGGTCACCTTCGTTCCGCACGGCAGGGTCCGGTTGGCGACGCCGCGAAGCGTCTTCGTCATCGCGTAGCCGCACGCCGTTCGATGCCCGTAGAAGCCCGGGCCGTACCAGGAGACGTTGCGATCGAGCCGCCAGAGGCGGATCGCCACGGATCGGACCACCGCGCGCGGCAGCACCGCCCCGCCATTCGGCCGGGTTGCGGCAGCGGGCCGCTGATCCGGATCGAGCAGGATCGTCGCGTGGTCGAGCGCACCGTCAGATCGGTACGCCGGGTCGAGTGTCGCAGTCGTCGCCGCTGTCCCATCGATCGAGGCCACATCCACCGCTCGGAAGAGCGAAGCGTCGATCACGGTTGCAGGGCTGGGGCCCTGGGATCCCACGGATCCGGGGACGGCGGCCGCGGCGAGCAGAGCGATGAGCGCCAGGCCCGCGACGACTCTGGGGCGTCGCACGTCCGGCGGACCTTATCAGCGATCGGCGGATCTCGCGCCCGGGCGTCCCATCGGGTCGTGTTGCGAGGGCGTGTCAATGCGTGGCGGCCGCGTAGCGGCGCGTTCGCGACACGTCGCGCCACCGGGGAAGCCGGTCGAGGGCGGAGACCTGCAAGACTGACACCGTGCCAACCCGCTCCATTGATCTTTCGGAGCCGCTCGACCTGCGACGGACGCTCGCGATCCACCTCCGCGGCGCGGGTGATCCCACGATGCGTCTCGGCCCGCGAGAAGCGATCCGGGCGACGCGGACGCCCGCCGGCCCGACGACCCTGCGGCTCGTCCTCGCCGGCGACCGAATCCTCGCGGAGGCGTGGGGGCCCGGCGCCGAGGTGGCGCTGGACGGCGCGCCCGCCTTCCTCGGCCTCGACGACCACCCCGCCGGCTTCGACGCGGGCCACCACCCGCTCGTCGCGGAGCTGGCCCGCCGCGGCGACGTGCGCATCGGTCGGACGGGTGCGGTGGTCGACGCGCTGATCCCGGCGATCCTCGAACAGAAGGTCACCGGCCGTGAGGCGTGGCGCGGCGAGCGCGGCATCGTTCGCCGCTGGGGAGAGCCCGCGCCCGGCCCGTTCGGGCTGTGGCTGTGGCCCGCGCCTGCAGCCCTCGCCGTGGCGCCGTATCACGAGTTCCACCCCCTCGGCGTCGAGCGCCGCCGTGCCGACCTCGTCCGGCGCGTCGCGGATCGAGCCGCTCGCTTCGAGGAGATCGTCACGATGCCGAGGGATGCTGCCTACGCGCGGCTCCTGGCGGTGCCGGGGATCGGCCCCTGGACGGCCGCCGAGGTGATGCTCCGCGCGGTCGGCGATCCCGATGCCGTCAGCGTCGGCGATTTCCACCTGCCGAACGTCGTGGCGTTCGCGCTCGCCGGGGAGCCACGAGCAGACGACCGAAGGATGCTCGAGCTGCTCGAGCCGTGGCGCGGCCATCGAGCCCGGGTGATCCGGCTGCTCGAGACGAGCGGGATTCGGCCACCGGCCTACGGGCCGCGCTACGCGCCCCGATCGATCGCCTCGATCTGAGGCGATCGGCTGCGCGTCAGCCGGCGCTGCCCCGCGCAAACCGCGTCACGCGGCGATCGACGGGGAGCCGGGGCGCGGCGAGCAACCGGGCGAGGATCAGACTTCGCTCCCGGAGGGTCGCGGCCAGGGCCTGGGCAACGGACGGACGAGCGAGGGCGGGCGTCGCAACGTCGGCGACGGGACCGGTGGCCGCGGCGGTGGTCGCGGGCGGCGCCGCGCGAACCGGCACGGATGCGGCGATGACGTGTGACGCGACGGACGGGGCCGCGTCGTAGCAGAACGCGATGTACCGGATGCCCGCGCCGTCGTCCACGGCGGCGGCCCGCGCGACGCCGCGCCGAGCCGGCCCGACCTCGAACGAGACCTCCTCACCATCCACGCCGGAGCGCACGATGACGAGGGCGATCGGCCGGTCCGCCGACCACTCGAACGAACCCGGGACGCCGGCGACGGGCGAGCGAAGGTCGCTGATCTCGATCGTCAGCGTTCCGTCCGTGTGGGCGCCGTTCCGGAGCTGGTCGGCGTCGATCCGCATCCGGCGACGGGCCACCCGGCCAACGCGACGAAGCTTCGCGCTGACGGGATCGACGGTGATCGTCCTGGAGTCCATGTCGGGGTCAACCTCGGTGGCGGCGGGCAGCGTGACCGCGGGGAGCTCGGGTGTGGCCCGGCGTGCTGGGCGCCGGTCGGTGTGTTGGAACGAGCCTCGCCCGAACCGAGCCCGGACGACATGGACACCTGACGATCGCGGACCACGACGTCCGTCGGCGAACCGCGCCGACGGTGCCGCAACCCGGCGTCGAGGACGCACGTGCGGCCCGCGTCACCGCCGACACGCCGTGGGTCCTCCGCCGCGTTCCCGGGGCGTTAGGCGAGCGCGCGGCCCGCGGCAAGCCCGATCACGACCGCGAGGAGCCCGAGTCCGGCCGATCCGGCGACGTCGATCGCCGCCGCCACGAGCTGGCCCGCCTCGACGAGGCGCCAGCTCTCGAGCATCAGCGTCGAGAACGTCGTGTACGCGCCAAGGAACCCGATCATGACCGGACCCCGGATGTCCGCGGGCAGGACGGAGCGCTCGATGGCGAGCGCCCAGAGCAGGCCGAGCACGAACGACCCGGACACGTTCACGAGCATCGTCCCCCACGGGAAGGCGGTGCCCACGCGCGCGACCACGAACGCGTCGACCAGGTAGCGGGTGACAGAGCCGAGGGCGCCGCCAAGAGCGATGAGGGCGATCGTCACGTCCGCCAGCATCGTGGGGTCGAAGACCGCCCGTCAACGGCCGCGAACGACCGGTCGACAGTCCCGGCTATCGTGGCGGCGACAGGAAGGAGCACCAGATCATGGCGAAGCGCGAGACGCCGGCCTTCACGAAGTCGCCGCCGTCGCTCGTCGAGCGGTTCGAGGCGGTCCTGGAACGCTATCCGCAGGCCGAGCGCCGGAAGATGTTCGGCTACCCGGGTGCGTTCGTCGGTGGCAACCTGGCGACGAGCCTGTTCCACGACCGGTGGGTCGTGCGCCTGCCGCCGGCCGAGGTCCAGCCGGCCGTGGACGCCGGTGCCTCCCCGTTCGAGCCGATGCCGGGCAAGCCGATGAACGGCTTCGTCCTCGTGCCCCGTGAGGATGTCGACGACGACACGCGGATCAACGAATGGGTCGAGCGCGGGCTGGCGTGGGCCGGCTCGATGCCGCCGAAGAAGTAGTCCCGGCCGAGCGCCGCGGGGTCGCGGTGGCGCGGCCCACCCCCGGGCCCGGCCCCGGCGACGCGCCGCGGAGCTACTTGATCTTGCCGGCGACCTCGGTGGCGATCGCCGGATCCGACGTCTCGATCGTGATCACGTAGTCGCTCCCGGTGTACACGTACTGCGTCGGGATGTCCGCGCCGTAGTCGATCCGGGTCAGCTTCTTGCCGCCCAGGGTCACGTCCGTCTTCGTGACGCCCGCCTGGTTCGCCGACAGCCACGTCTCGATGATCGCCGCCCGAAGCTTCGTGACGTCCTTGCCGGGCAGGCGGAACGCGTAGAGGTTCAGGTCGATCGTCCCGTTGGGATCGAACGCTTCCGCGACGCGGAGATCGGTCATCGCCGAGCCGAGCGCTCGGATCCGGGTGGCAAGCGCGGCGGAGTTCGGGAAGCTGCCAAGGAAGACATCGGCGGTCGCGCTGTCCACGGAGAGGGTCGAGCCGGCGACCTCGGTCGGCAGCTTCGCCTCGAGCTCCGGCGCGACCGAGGACGGCGACGGCTCCGTCGGTTCGTCCGTGGCGTTCGGGTCCGGGCTGTCCGCGGCGGCATCGCTTGGCTGCGCGGCAGCGGTGCCCGCGGCGCCCTTGTCGCCCATCGCGATCGCGACGGCCTGGATGATCGCCGAGCGGTCGCTGTCGTTCGCCGAGCCGGCGTCCGCGACCTGGCCGACGAGCGGTCCGACGCGGAAGACCGTCGTCACGCCCGCCGATGGATTGTCGATGTCGTAGGCGTCGCTGCCGCCCGTTCGCGACGTGACGGTCGCGTTCGCCGCCTCAGCGGCAGACCGGTTCTGGGCGAGGGCGCTCTCGGCGCTGTCGCCATAGCAGGTGATGCTCGCGTAGACGACGGGCGGCGCAGCGCTGTCGTCGCCGGTGGAGGGGCCGCTGATCGAGATCGTCATCCCGTTCGCGTTCATGTCCGTGGAGCCGAGGTTCCAGCCCGTCGGGAGGTCGTGGGTATCGGGGATCGCCGTCCAGGCCGCCTTCCGGCACGAAGCGAGATCCGTGCCGCGGCCGAGGAAGGTGACCGCGAGCGCGACGCCGGCCAGGGCGAGGGCGAGGATCGCGATCCACGGAGCGAGCGCCGCGAGCCGTCCCGAGGCGGGCGGATCCTCGGCGAACTCGTCGATCGGAACCGTGGGCCGCGTCATCGCGCGGCGGGGACTGGTCCGGCGTGTCGGCATGCTGCCTCAGGCTCGCGGCGGCGGATGAGAGCCGTCTGATGAATGCGAGGTTCGCTGCTCGGCGGAGATACTGGTCGGGGCGGCGGGATTCGAACCCACGACCTTGTCGTCCCGAACGACACGCGCTACCAAGCTGCGCCACGCCCCGACCGTTCCGCCCGTTTGCAGGGCCGGCGAATGATAGCAGAGGCCGTCCGGACGACCGGGCAGGCTGTCCGGGGGCAGAGAGGGTCAGCGAGTCGCTGGCCGAAGGCGCTCCCGGATCGGCACCACGCTGAGGGCGGCCAGGACGAACGTCCCGGCCATCAGCCAGAACACGACGGGCAGGCCGCCGCGCTCGCCGAGGATCGCCGTGACCTGGCCGTACACGAACGTCCACAGCGACCCGACGCCGAACGCGAGCGTGAAATAGAGCGCGAACGACGTGTCGCGGATCCGGGAGTCGGCGGCGTCCGCGAGGAGCGCCTGCAGCTGCGGCGACTCGGCGAACGTGAACAGGCCCATCAGCAGGATCCCGAACCAGAGGAGCGGCAACGAGGTGCCGGCCAGCAGGAACACGGCGAAGGCGATCGCGCCACCGAGATACACGCCGATGATCACCGGTCGTCGTCCGACCCGATCGGACAGCCAGCCGGCGACGAGCGGCATCGGCACCGAGAGGACGATCAGCGTTGCGTACATCACGTTCGTCGTCGATTCCGGCAGACCGATGACGATCGAGAGGTACGCGAGCGCGAACAGGTTGACGACCCCCAGCCCACGCCCACCGCCGCCGAGGACCGACGCGAGGTAGATCCAGCGATGGTCGGCGTCGCGGAGGACCGCCCGGAACGCATCCAGAACGCTGCCGTGGGCCGTCGCGGCTTCGCGATCGACGCCGGTCTCGCGGACGAGGACGAGGATCGCGAGGGCGATGACGATCGCCGGGATCCCGAAGACGACGACGACCACCCGCCACCCGAACGCCGCGATCATCCACGCACCGAGGACCGCGACGATCACGGTCCCGACGTTGCCGCCGCTGATGTGGGCGCTGATGGCAAACCCGCGTCGCTCCTCGGGAAACTGCTCGGCGAGGAGCCCGTTGCCGACCGGATGCTGTGGCGCGCCGCCCATCCGCGAGGCGATGTTCATCGCGGCGAACGCCGGAAACGTGGGCGCGACCGCCTGCGCCGCGAAGCCGCCGCCGAAGACGATCCCGCCGGTCGCGAGAAGCGTCCGCCGCGACACGACCCGGGTCAGCTTGGCAAAGCTCAGCTGGATGATCCCGCTCGCGAACGCCCCGGCGGAGGCGAGTGCCGCGACGTCGGCGAGGGTGACGTGGAACTCGCCGATGATCTGGAGATAGATCAGCGGGAGGAGCACCGCCTGGGCGTGGTTCACCGCGTGGGCGATCGACAGGAGCCAGAGCGTGCGTTCCGGGTGGATCTCGGGGCCGGCGGCCGCCGCGGCGCGATCGGGCGAGGTCGACGGGACGATCCCGCCGGGGACATCGGGCGCGATCGATGCGGGGAGGTCCTCCATCCGGATCATCGTGCCGGATCGCGCAGGGACGGGCCTCGTCGGCTCGCACGGCGCGCTCGCGCCCGGGCCGCCCCGGCGCAAGCGGCACGAACCCGGGGCGCAGCGCCGGCGCATTGCACGAGGGGCCGGCTTCCTGCATCGTTCGACCGGCGGGGACTCACCATGCCCACCCGACCGTGAGGTTTCGATGCCGACCGTCCTGATCGTCGACGACGAGCAGCACATCCGTCTCCTCATCGAGCAGGCGCTCGAGGACCTGGAGGACGAGGGCGTCGAGCTGCAGACGGCGTCCGACGGCGAGATGGCCCTCGACGTGGTCCGCAACCACCGTCCGGAGCTCGTCTTCCTGGACGTGATGATGCCGAAGCTGAATGGCTTCGAGGTCTGCCGCGCGATCAAGCAGGACCTCGGCCTTGCGGGCACGACCGTGGTCATGCTGACGGCGAAGGGCCAGGCGTACGACCGCGAGGAGGGTGTGGCCGCGGGCGCGGACCGCTACCTCACGAAGCCGTTCGACCCGGACGAGCTGCTCGACGTGGCTCGCTCGGCGCTCGGGCTTCCGGACCGCAGCTGACGATGGACCAGGATCTCGGACGTCTGATCGTCCGCAATCGCCACGTCGCGCCGATGCTGTCGGCCCTGCTGTCCGGGACGAACGCCGGCGTCCGGATCCGCGACGCCGACGGAACGGTCGTGCTGGAGCGCGAGGCCGGCGGGATCGCGTTCGAGCGGTTCCCGATCGTCGTCGAGGGCCGGACCGCGGGGACGGTCGAAGGCGACCGACTGGCCCGCGCCATCGCCGCGGTGCTGTCCTACGCCCTGAGCCGCGAGGCGGACAAGCGCAGCCTGGCGCGCGAAGCGCTCGACCGGTACCGCGAGCTCAACCTCGTGTACCAGCTCGCGGAGCAGCTGAGCAGCGCCCGGACGGTGGAGGAGATCGCCGGGATCGCGGTCGAGGAGGCGGGGCGCCTCCCGGCCGGCGGGACGGGCTTCCTCCTCCTGTCCGGCACGGACGGCCGGCTCCGCCCGGCCGGGCCAGCAGGCCCGATCGATGAGGCGGACGCGGCGGAGGGCATCGTCGGAGCGGTGCTCACGAGCGGCGTCGCCGAGGAGGTCAACGACGTCGCCACGGACCCGCGGGCGACGGCCGCGGAGCGCGGGAGCGCCTCGCTGATCGTCGCGCCGGTCGTCGCCCGCGGCGCGACGCTCGGGGTCCTCGGCGCGGCATCATCCCGGCCGGTGACCTACCTGGCCGCGGATCTCAAGCTGCTCGCCGCGATCGCCGCGATCGTCGGCCCGGCGCTCGCCCACGCCACGGCCGACGAACCGACGCAGGCCGCGGCGGGCTGACCACGAGCGAGCTGGACGCGGGCGAGGTCGCCGAACCGCCGGCGCCGGGGGTTCCCGCGGAGGCATCGCCCGGGGGGACGCCGGGGTCCCCGATCGGCGCGCCCACCGCCGCCGCCGCAGTGGACGGGCGGAAGCTCGAACCGATCGACCTCGCCCCATCGCGCCTCCGCCCGCTCGACCTCGCCGTCGCCATCGGCGGTTCGCTGCTCGTGCTCGCCGTCCTGCTCGCCCGGCCGCCCGGCTGGGAGACGCTCGCGATCGTCCTCGCGACGATGCTCCCGGCTGGTGTCGTCCTGTACGCGGCGCTGGCAATGCGTCGGGCGCGCGAGGCGCGGAGCCGCTCGGCGCTTCTCGAGGAGCAGCGCCGGGCGCTGACGCGCGAGGCGTCGGAGAGCCAGCTCTCGCGGGTCGAGCTGCAGCAGCGGCTGTCCGAGCTCGTGGCCCTCAACGACCTCGCCGCCGTGCTGTCGTCGACCCTCGACCTCGACGAGCTGCTCGATCGAGCGCTCGATGCGGTCGTCGCCCGGCTGCCGTTCGACCGGGCGCTCGTCCTGCTCGTCGATCCGGCCGGGCGCGTCGCGGCCAACGGCCGGGCGATCGGCGGATCGGCCGAGGCGCGCGCGCTCGTCGCCGGTCTCCGCCTCTCGCTCGACGAGCCACGGTCGTCCCTCGTCCAGCTCGCCCTGGCCGATGGGCCGATGGTCTTCCGCGACGTGGACCGCGACGCCTACGAGCCGAACCGGCTCCTGGCCCGAGCCCTCGAGGTGACGTCGTTCCTCGGGACGCCGCTGGTCACGAAGGGTCGAACGGTGGGCCTGCTCGCGGTCGACAACCGTCTCTCCGGTCGAGCGCTGGAGCGATCGATGGGTCCGCTGCTGTTCACGGTCGGCTCGCTGCTCGCGGCCGCGATCGAGAATGCCCGGCTGTACGCGGAGATCGAGGTCCAGAACCGGGAGCTCGAGGCGCGTGTCGCCCAGCGGACGGCGCAGCTCGCCGACGCGACCGAGGAGGCGATCGCGGCTCGCGCTGCGGCCGAGGCGGCGAGCGCGACGAAGTCGACGTTCCTCGCGAGCGTCAGCCACGAGCTCCGCACGCCGCTGACCTCGGTCGTGGGCTTCACGAAGCTCGTCCGGAAGCGGTTCGATGAGGTGATCCTGCCCGCGATGCACGCGGGAGCCGGCTCGGGCCCCGGCGGCGACACGCCGGATCCGAAGGTCGAGCGGGCGGTCGGCCAGATCCGCGAGAACCTCGCGATCATGGTCGCGGAGGGCGACCGCCTCACCGCCATGATCAACGACGTGCTCGACCTCCAGAAGATCGAGGCGGGCCGGATGGAGTTCCGGCGCGAGCCGGTGGACATCCTGGCGGTCGTCGATCAGTCGATCGGGGCGACAGCGGCCCTCCTCGAGACGAGCGGCCTGGACCTCGTCCGCGACGCGCCGACGGCCGTGCCGGTCGTGACCGGCGACCACCACCGGCTGATCCAGGTGGTCATCAACCTCCTGTCGAACGCGGTGAAGTTCACGGCAGCCGGCACCATCACCGTCCGCGTCACGGCGACCACCGACGAGGTCGTCGTGGCCGTGACCGACACCGGGACCGGGATCGCGCCGGCCGATCAGGCACGCGTCTTCGAGGCGTTCGCCCAGGCCGGCGACAGCCTCACGGACAAGCCACGCGGGACGGGTCTCGGCCTGCCGATCTCCCGGCAGATCGTCGAGGAGCATGGCGGCCGGATGTGGCTCGAGAGCGAGCCGGGTCGCGGCTCGACGTTCGCGTTCGCGCTGCCCGCCGCGGACATCGGGGACCCGGCGCCGCGGAGCTGACGTCGCGGGCGCGTTTCCCGGCGCGGCGCCGCGCCGCTGGATCGGCCGGGCGCCGGCTCATCGCCGGCGCCCG
>JBHORC010000027.1:0-80021 GCA_042408445.1 Chloroflexota bacterium | reverse complement strand
CAGCGGCAGCAGCGAGACGGTCGGCACCTACACCGGCGTCCTGAGCTGCCTGCCCGGCGACCTGGCCGCCCCGAACTACAGCTTCGTGACCGGCACCTCGGCCGACTTCACGATCAGCCAGCGCCCGGCGACCTGGACGACGACCGACGCCGGCAAGACCTATGGCGCAGGGGATCCCGATCCGCTGACCACCGGCAGCGGCACGGGCTTCCTGCCGGCCGACGACGTGACCGCGACCTACAGCCGGGCAGCCGGTGAGGACGCGGGCACGTACCCCATCGCCGCCACCCTCGGCTCGAGCGTCACCGATGCGCTCGACAACTACGCCATCACCAACCTCGGCGCGACATTCACGATCGGCCAGGCCGAATCGACCACCACGATCACCTGCCCGACCAACGTGACCTACACCGGCATCGCACTGACGCCGTGCTCGGTCTCGGTGGTCGGAGCTGGCGGGCTCACGGAGTCCGGCGCGATCGACTACCTGAACAACACCGATGCGGGGCTCGCGACCGCGAGCTACTCCTACGAAGGCGACGACAACCACACGGTCAGCGCAGACAACAAGACCTTCACGATCGACAAGGCGCCCTCGTCGACGGTCGTCTCGTTCGAAAGCGGCCCCTACGGATACCGCGGCACGGCGTTCACGGCCTCGGCCCAGGTCAGTGGTGCCGGCCCGCTCAGCCAGCCGATGTCGACGGTCATGAGTGGTGACTGCCGCAACGTGACGGTCGCCAACGGCTGCACCGCGGCCGCGAGCTTTGGCGGCGACAGCAACCACCTGCCGAGCAACGACAGCAAGAGCATCACGATCACGAAGCGGGCGATCACGGTCACGGGCGTGACGGACTCGAAGCCGTATGACGGTGGTGTTGGCTCGGTCATCGCCCCGACCCTGACGAACGGCACGATCGCTTCCGGCGACACGGGCACGTTCAGCCAGACGTTCGACACCCGGCACGCGGGAACGAGCAAGACCCTGACCCCCGCCGGGTCCGTCGCGGACGGCAACAGCGGCAACAACTACGCGATCACGTTCGCGCCGGTCACCACCGGCTCGATCATCGCCAAGGCGATCACCGTCACCGCGGTCACGGACTCGAAGCCGTATGACGGGCTGGTCAGCTCGGTCGGCGTCCCGACCGCGCCGCTGGGCGCCATCGTCGCCGGCGATACGGGTTCCTTCAGCCAGACCTTCAACAACCGGAACGCCGGGACGAACAAGACGCTCACGCCGAGCGGCAGCGTCCTCGACGGCAACAGCGGCCACGACTACGCGATCACGTTCGTGCCGGTCACGACCGGCTCGATCATCGCCCGATCGATCACCGTGACCGCCACCCCGGGCCAGTCGAAGATCGTTGGTGGAGCCGATCCTGCGTCGTTCGCCTACGGCGTCAGCGGCGTGCTCGTCACGCCGGATGCCTTCACGGGAGCGCTGAGCCGTGCGGCCGGTGAGGGCGTCGGCACGTATGCCATCACGCAGGGAACCCTCGCGATCAGCGACGGCAACCTGGGCGCCAACTACGCCCTGACCTTCGTCAGCAATCCGTTCACGATCAATCCGGGCGTCAACGGCCTCCTCGCGGACGTCGCGACGACCGACCCGAACTTCCACGACATCAGCGGCTTCGACGTCCTCTTCGGGAAGGGCGCGTCCAGCACCCTCCTGAAGCTGACGGGCTCGAACCCGGGGACGATCCATTACGACCTCGACCTGCGGAACCAGACGGGCGTCGACCTCCATCCGCGCGGTACGGCGCTACCGAGCACGATCCGCAATGGCGTCGCGATCAAGAACAGCAACGGCGGCTCGGCGACCGTGATCCTGACGATCCCGGCCCTGCCGGCCTCGGTCGGACTCGCGATCCCGGCGTCCGCTGCGGGCTACACGGACGTCACGAAGGGCGCCTTCAGCGTCACCGGCACGCGATCCATCACGGCCGCGCCGAGCGACAGCAGCACCCTGATGCCCGTCCAGGTCTGGTACGCACTCAGCGCGATCGGTGGCGACTGCCTCCGGAGCGATGTCGCGTGGGTGGCCGGCCAGCCGGCCGACGGCACCCGGATCAAGTGCGTGAAGGTGACCGGCTTCCAAATCCCGAATGACAAGAAGGCTCGGGTCCAGGTCGATCTCCGGTTCGCCGTCAAGAACACGGACGGCTGGGGCGCGACTGCCCGGAATGCCTTCCGTGCCGGGTTCACCTTCAAGTCGATGTCCGAGATCCAGCTCGACGCTGACTTCCCGATCACGGCGCTCGCGAACCAGACCTACCGCGGCACCGACTCGGCCGGTCTGATCGGCGTCGGCGACCAGGTCACCGCCATCGGCGGCTTCCTGTTCGACCGGAGCGGCGCCGGGATCGCGAACGCCTCCGTGCGCCTCTTCAACACTGCGCCGACTCCGTCGACCCGCTGCACATCGAGTGCCTGGGTCGCGGAAGCCATCACGGGCCCTGACGGCCACTACTTCATCTACAAGCGCGGGGCGAACGCCGCCCAGATCGACACCAACCCGCTGAACCTGCCGTCCGGCGTGGCGTACTACATCGCTACGTGCGGAGTGGCCGGGATCGACCAGCAGTACCTGCCGGCGCGATCCATGGACCACCAGCTCGGGAACAAGGAGTTCGCCGAGGAGGACTTCTACGTCACCTCGCCGACGCACATCGCGTTCACGAGCCAACCCCTCGGCACGAAGAAGGGCAAGACGATGGCCGGCGTCCAGGTCTCCCTCCTCGATGCCTGGAACAACACCGTCCCGAACGACACGCAGACCGTCACGCTGACCCTGGTCGGCGCGGGCGGCTCGCTGAGCGGGACCAAGGTGAAGGTGCTGGCGAACGGCCAGGCGTCGTTCGTCACGCTGAACGTGACCGCCGCCGGGACCTACCGGATCAAGGCGAGCACGCCGGGGTTCGCTGACGTGCTCAGCAATCCCTTCACGATCACGCCGTAGGGACGGACCCCCTGCAGCGAACGACGGCCCTGCCTCGCGGCGGGGCCGTCGTGATTCCGGGTTGTCTCGCTCGGGTCGTCGCGCGAGTCGCGGTCAGCGGCGGCGGCGCCTCGGCACGAAGAACGAGAGCCCGATCAGGACGACGACCACGGCGATGATCGCGAGGATCGGCCCGCTCGGGAGTGCCTTCACGACGGAGGTCAGCGGGTTGTCCGATCCGGTCCCGGAGCCGGATCCCGTTCCCGAGCCGGTGCCACTCCCGACGCCCGTCGCGTCGCTGGCGATCGGCGCGGACGTCGCGACCGACGGCGCCGTCTCCTGCGACGGCACCGGCGCGAAGCTCGGCGGAACAGTTCCGGCCGGTGGCGTTGGTTCGGCGGCCGTCGAGGGTGGCGCCTCGGCTGCGCCGACGGTGATCGTCCCCTTCATCACGTTCGGATGGATCGAGCAGTGGTAGGCGAACGTTCCCGCCTTCGGGAACACCGTCGCGTACGCGTCGCCCGGCGCGAGCGGGCCGCTGTTGAAGGAGCCGTCGTCAGCCGTGACGGTGTGCTGCTTCTGACCGAGGTTCGACCAGGTCACCGTCTCGTTGACGCCGATCGTGATCGCCGAAGGCTGGAACACGTTGTCGCGGACGGTGACGGCGCCATCGGCGGCGCTCGCGGTGCCGGCCGCCGCGAGACTCAGGCCGAGGCCGAGGACGAGGGCGAGGCCGCCGGCAGCCACCCGGCGCAGGGCGCGGGGGAGGGGACGATAAGAAGAGCTCGGCGCCGTCGCCTGGTGTGAACGCATCGCCGCCGAGTGTACGTGGCCCCGGCGATGTCGCCCATTGGCCGCGGCCGACGCGACGCGACGCGGCCCGGTCGAGGGATGCACGCCTCTTGCATCGCGACCGTCTTCGCCTCGCTCGAACCCGGCGTGCCATAGCATCGAACCGTGAACCCCGATCTCGAGGCGACCCTCCAGAAGCTCCCCGACCGACCCGGCGTCTACCTGATGCGCGACGCCCGGGGTGACGTCGTGTATGTCGGCAAGGCGCAGAGCCTTCGCAACCGCGTCCGGAGCTACTGGCAGAAGGCGACGCCCATCGGCGAGCAGCACCGGATCCGCTCGGTCATCGACCGGGTCGTCGACGTCGAGTACACGCTCACCGATTCCGTCAGCGAAGCGCTTCTCCTCGAGGCGAACCTGATCAAGCGGTTCCGGCCGCGGTTCAACGTCCGGCTCAAGGACGACAAGAGCTACCCGTACATCAAGATCACGATGTCCGACGACTTCCCGCGGGTCGAGCGGACCCGGAAGCTCGTCCAGGACGGCAGCCGCTACTTCGGGCCGTATGCGTCGGCGAGCTCCGTCGACGAATCGATGAACCTCGTCCGTCGCCTGTTTCCGTTCCGGACGTGCACGATCGACATCAAGGACGGCGAGCGCGCGCTGGACCGGCCCTGCCTCCTGTACCACATCAAGCGCTGCCAGGGCCCGTGCATCCAGGCCGTCTCGAAAGAGGAATACGGCGGGCAGATCGAGCAGATCGAGCTGTTCCTGGAGGGCCGCCAGGAGTCGGTCGTCCAGGCGCTGACGAGGGAGATGCGGACGGCGTCCGAGCGGACCGAATACGAGCGAGCGGGCGCGATCCGGGACAAGATCCGGGCGATCGAGCGGACGATGGAGAGCCAGAAGATGGCCGCGTTCCGGCGGACCGAGCTCGATCTCGTCGGCCTCGCCCGGCAGGACAACCAGGCGGCGATCCAGCTCTTCGCGATCCGCGGCGGGAAGCTGATCGGTCGCGACGTGTTCCTGCTCGACGCGACCCGGGAGGCGCCGGACGAGGAGGTGCTGTCCTCGTTCCTCCTGCAGTTCTACGCGCGCGCGACGTCGATCGCGCCGCAGGTGCTCGTGCCGATGTCGCTGCCGGACGCCGCGGATCTCGAGGCGTTCCTGACGGCGCAGCGCGGCGGCCCGGTCCACCTCGCTGTGCCGCAGCGCGGCGAGAAGCGCGAGCTGATGGCGCTCGCGACGCGGAACGCAACGGAGACGCTCGCGCGCGAGCAGGCTCGGTGGCTGGCGGACGAGGGCAAGACCCTGGGTGCGCTGGAGGAGCTGGCCGAGGCGCTGGGGTTGCCCGGGCCGCCGCTCCGGATCGAGTGCTACGACATCTCGAACGTCCAGGGGTCCGATTCCGTCGGCTCGATGGTCGTGTTCGAGGAGGGCCGGCCGAGGTCGGGCGAGTACCGCCGCTTCAAGATCAAGACGGTCGTGGGCGCGAATGACTTCGCGTCGCACCAGGAAGTCCTGCGACGCCGGTTCCGGCGGGCGAAGGCCGGTGACGAGGGCGCCGAGGAGGCGCTCCGCTGGGCGATGCCGGACCTCGTGATCATCGACGGCGGCAAGGGCCAGGTGTCGGCGGCGAAGGAGGTGCTCGACGAGCTCGGACTGCACGACCTGCCCCTGGCCGGGCTCGCGAAGGAGCGCGAGGAGCTGTTCCTGCCGGGGTCGTCGGTGCCGGTCGTCCTGCCGCCGACGTCATCGGCCCTGTATCTCGTCCAGCGGCTGCGCGACGAGGCCCACCGGTTCGCGATCACGTACCACCGGGATCTGCGCTCGAAGCGCCAGACCCGCTCGGCGTTCGACGACCTGCCGGGCGTGGGCCCGAAGCGGCGCCGCGCGCTCCTCCGCGTGTTCGGCTCCGCGAAGCGGGTGCGCGACGCGCCGGTCGAGCAGATCGCAGCCGTGCCCGGGATCGGTGCCGCCCTCGCGGAGCGGATCAAGGCGACCCTCGAAAGCTGAGGCAGGTTGGCCGGGCGCGCCGCGCCGTCAGACGAGGAGAATCCCGCTCCCCGTCGGAGCCGTTCCCGCAAGGAGTGCCGCCCAGATCTCTGCCGGCGGGCAAGGAAACGCGTCGCGGAAGTCATCTGCCGCCACGCGGAGCACGCGCCGATTGTGTCGGGTGTCGGCGAGGACCAGGAGAACGAGTTGCGCGTTGCCATCGCGTGCCTTCAGCGCGATGCGCCGCCGGAGCGCCTGGGTGTCCCAAATCCGCGTCTCGGCCTCGACCGGCACGAGCCAGTCGGGACCCTCGATGACCTCGTCCCAGGCCCGTCGGTCGCCGGGGATCCCGAGTGGAACCTCGGTCCGGTGGCGGATCGACGCCGGGAGCGCCGATCGAAATCGAGCGAGCAGGGCGAGCTGCGCCTTGTCCCGAACTGGATCGCCTCCGGATAGGCGCGAAGGGGAATGTCGAGCCCGAGTGCGGCCCCGATCAGCACAAGGGTCTCGTACGGGACTGCCGGGACCAGCCCGCGCTCCACGCGGCTGACCTCGGTGTGCGAAAGGCCGACGACCGCTCCGACTGCTCGCTGCGAAAGGCCAGCGTCGAGTCGAGCGTCCCGCAGGTCCTCGCCGAGGCTTGCGAGGCCGCGACGCGCATAGTGCCGCGCGCGATCGATCCGGCGTTCGTGCGCAGCCACGAGACGACGATGCCACGGTGCCCTTAGCTGGCGGTCAACATGCCGGGATTCGTGGTGCACTGCAGGTGCGAACGGAGCACGCGAGGCTTCTCCCGCGGCGAGCCCGTCATTGCCGATGCGCAGATGGCACGCCACGCGCAACAAACGTGCTCGTTGACGACCTCGACCGCTCCTGTTGCTCGCGGGACGCACCAATTCGACGAGGTCTGGCGCACGGGCAGCGCCACTCACGTTCCGTTCGCACGTGTGACGCACCAACCGCGGCGAGGGGCGGGCACGAGACGTGCGCCGACGCGGAAATCTGCTCCGTCCGCAACTGGGACGCACCAAGCCGCGGCGACCGGGCACAGGCGCCGTGCCTCGACGCGAACATCTCGTCGGTTCGCACCCGGGACGCACCAAGCGGGCCCGGACGAGGGCTGAACGGGCGCGCGCGACCAGCCGCGACACGGTGGTGCCGCCGCGAACCGGGGTTTCAGGGACCTTCCTGTATCATCCGCCGCTGATGCGCAGAGCCGGACCGATCCTGATCCTGGTCATCGGGATCCTTGCCCTCATTGTCGATTTCGTTCCTGGCCTCACGCTGCCCGACCCCTCGTCGGAGAGTGGCGTGAACCGGCCGATCGAGACGAAGCTCGGCCTTGACCTGCAGGGCGGCCTCCGCGTCGAGTACCAGGCTCAGCAGGTCGGCGACAAGATCCCGACCTCGGGCGACCTCGCGGTCATCCGGAACATCATCGAGAACCGGGTCAACGCGACCGGCGTGTCCGAGCCCCTAGTCACGACCCAGGGCAGCGACCGGATCGTCGTGGAGCTGCCGGGCGTCTCGGACCCGGAGTCCGTTCGGCGCCTCGTCGGCCAGACCGGCCGGCTCGACTTCGTCCCGCTCGGGACCGTCCAGAAGGTCGACGGCGACACGGTCGACGAGAAGCAGTTCCCGCCGCTGTTCTCCGGGGAGCAGCTCGCGAACGCCGCGATCGGTTCGGACCAGAACAACCGCCGCGTCGTCACGTTCACCCTGAAGGACGCCGGCGCGAAGCTGTTCGCCGACTTCACCACCAAGCACGTTCACGAGTTCTTCGCGATCGTGCTCGACGGGAAGGTGATTTCGGCCCCCCAGATCAACGAGCCGATCCCCGGCGGCGCCGTCCAGATCAGCCAGGGCGGCATCGGCGGCTACCCGCTGAAGGCCGCCACGGACCTCGTCACGGTCCTCCAGTTCGGATCGCTGCCGTTCCCGGTCCGCGAGCTGTCGTCCCAGACGATCAGTCCGACGCTCGGTGAGCAGTTCTTCAGCCAGAGCCTCCTCGCCGGCGCCGTCGGGATCCTGCTCGTCATCCTCTTCATGCTGATCTACTACCGGCTGCCGGGCGTCGTCGCGAGCTTCGCGCTCATCTACTACACGCTC
The DNA here is from genome assembly GCA_042408445.1 of Chloroflexota bacterium. Lineage (GTDB taxonomy): Bacteria > Chloroflexota > Limnocylindria > Limnocylindrales > CSP1-4 > CF-46. The sequence continues at coordinate 72,181 of JBHORC010000027.1, read as the reverse complement.
GTCGTCCTGTCGCTGTTCCGCCTGATTCCGGTCACCCTGACCCTCGCCGGCATCGCGGGCTTCGTGCTCTCGATCGGCATGGCGGTGGACGCCAACATCCTGATCTTCGAGCGGATGAAGGAGGAGATGCGCGTCGGCAAGTCGCTGCCGGCTGCGGTCGAAGCCGGCTTCGGCCGGGCCTGGAACTCGATCCTCGACTCGAATGTCTCGAGCCTGATCACCGCGACGATCCTGTACCTCTTCGGCTCGTCGACGATCCGCGGGTTCGCGCTCGTCCTGATCCTCGGCGTCCTCGTCTCGATGTTCAGCGCGATCGTCGTCACCCGTTCGATCCTGCGCTGGATCGTCGTCCAGTCGTGGTCGCGCCGGGCGGGGCTCTATGGCGTGAGCGACGAGGAGTTCGTCGCGGCCGGGTCGCCGACCGTCCGCCCGCGTCTCACGGGAGAGGCCCGCTCGCGTGTTTGACATCATCGGCAAGCGGCGCTGGTTCTTCCTCCTCTCGGCCCTCGTCACGATCCCCGGACTGATCTTCATCCTCCTGACTCCGCTCACCGGCGGCAAGCAGGGGCTCCAGTTCACGATCGACTACACCGGCGGGACGACCTGGCAGATCCGCTTCCAGGACCCGAACGTGACGGCCGACCAGGTCGCCGCGGTCTTCAAGTCGAACGGGCTCCAGGCCGTCGTCGTGAAGCAGGGCAATGGCTTCATGGACATCAAGACCGACCCGATCGGTCTTCGGGCGCCCGAGCCGTCGCCGACCCCCGTCGCGACGCTTGGCCCGAGCCCGAGCGCATCTGCGGCGGCGTCTGCTCCCGCCGCGACCGCCTCGGCCGCGTCGTCGGCCGCGGCCGCGAGTGGCGGCGCATCGTCCTCGCCGGTCGCCGCGCCGTCCACGTCGACCGCTCCGTCGGCATCGCCGTCACCCAGCCCGTCGGCGACGCCGGCCCCGAGCGCGAGCGCGGCTCCGAGCGGATCGGCCGCTGCGGCCGGCTCCGAGGCGCCCGGGGCGTCCGGTGCACCTGCGGCCGGCGGTGACAGCCAGCTCCCGACAGAGGGCAAGGGTGCGGAGATGGTCAAGGCGCTCCAGGCCGCGCTCGGCCCGATCGCGGAGCAGGCGTCCCTCACGACGATCGGCCCGGTCGTCTCCGCCGACCTGATCAACCAGGCGATCATCCTGATCATCGTCGGCTCGGCGGGGATCCTTCTCTGGATCACCTACCGGTTCCAGGACGTGAAGTTCGGCGTCACCGCGCTCGTCGCGCTCGTCCACGACGTGATCGTCGTGGTCGGCATCTTCGCGATCCTCGGGACGTTCTTCGGCGTCGCGATCGATGCCCTGTTCGTGACCGCGATGCTCACCGTCATCGGCTTCAGCGTCCACGACACGATCGTTGTCTTCGACCGGATCCGCGAGAACCGGGCGCGCCACGCCGGCGAGTCGTTCGCCGAGATCGTCAACCACTCGATCCTGCAGACGTTCGCCCGCTCGATCATGACGAGCTTCACGGTCGTCCTGACCCTGCTCGCGCTGTTCCTGTTCGGCGGGGTGGCGATCCGGACGTTCGTCCTGGCGCTGCTGATCGGGATCATCTCGGGGACGTATTCGTCGATCTTCAACGCCTCGCCGCTCTTGACCGTCTGGCACGAGTGGGAGGCGCGGCGGTTGGGCCGAGCCGGTCCGTCACGAACACCGCCCACGCGTCGCGCCGCGTCCTGACCGGCGGCCGGGGCCGCGTCGGCGACGTGCCGTCGCATCCGGCCGGAATTGCCCGTGCAGCGCCCGTGCATCGGGCGTGCACTCGCGCAGCAGGCTCCGACCATCGAGCGTGCATCCGCCGTGCATTCCCGGTGAAGGCGTGATCAAGCCGCCGTGCACCGGGAGGTGCGTCGGCGATGAGCCGGCCGTGGCATGCTGACGGCGTGATCGAACCCCGCTTCGCCTGGCGGCTGGCATCACCCGTCACACCGACCGCCGAGCTGGCCGAGGCTGGCGTGCGCCACGGTCTCGGGTCGCGGGTGCTTGGCCTCCTCGCGTCCCGCGGGCTCGTCGGCGCCGCGGACCTGGATGCGTTCTTCGCGGATCCGATCGCGGGCCTGCACGACCCGCTCCTCCTGCCGGACGCCGTCGCGTTTCGGGATCGCATCGCCCGCGCCCGCTCGGACGGCGACCGACTGCTCGTGTTCGGCGATTTCGACGCCGACGGGCTGACCGGTCTCGCGATCCTCGTCCGGGCGCTGCGCCGGCTCGGGATCGACACGATCCCCTACGTCCCGAGTCGTCTCGACGAGGGCCACGGGCTCTCGACCAAGGCCGTGGACGCCGCGGTGGAGGCGGGCGCCCGCGTCATCGTCACGGTCGACTGCGGCACGACCAGCCTGCCCGAGATCGCGGACGCACGGTCGCGCGGCATCGACGTCCTCGTCACGGACCACCACCGGATCCCGCCGGAGCTTCCGGCCGCCCTGGCGATCGTGAACCCGCAGCGGGCCGACAGCCCGTACCCGGAGCGCCGCCTCGCGGGCAGTGGCGTCGCCTTCAAGCTGGCCCAGCTGCTCCTGGCCGAGGAGCCGGGCGGCCCCGAAGCGGCCCTCGACCTCGCCGACCTTGCCGCGATCGGCAGTGTCGCGGACCTCGTGCCGATCCTCGGTGAGACGCGCGCGATCGTCCGCCTCGGGCTCGCCGCGATCGCCCGCTCACCGCGGCCCGGGGTCGCGGCCCTGCTCGCGGCCGCCTCCATGGACCCGGCCCGAGTCGACGTGGAGACGCTCTCGTTCGCGATCGCCCCGCGGATCAACGCGGCCGGCAGGGTGGGGGAGTCCGCGGCCGCCGCGGCACTCCTCCTGTCGGACGACCGTGACGAGGCGGACCGGCTCGCCACGGAGCTCGAGGCGGCCAACAAGACGCGGAGAGACCTCACCTCCCAGGCGATGGCGGAGGCACGGACCGCTTTCGCGGCGGCAGGAGACGCAGCCGCGGCCGCTGCCGGGATTGCGGGTGGGGCGATGCCCGAACCGGGTGCCGCCACGATCGTGCGCGGGCCGTGGCCCGTCGGGATCGTCGGGCTGGTCGCCTCGAGGCTCGTCGACGATCACGGACGTCCGGCCGTTGTCGGTGCGGAGCTCGGCGGCGTGATCCGCGCGTCCTGCCGGAGCGACGGCCGGCTGGACCTCGGGGCGACGCTCGAGCAGTGCTCGCATCTCTTCCTCCGCTACGGCGGCCATGCCGGCGCGGCCGGGTTCGAGATCGCCACCGAGCGTTGGGACGAGTTCGTCGATGCCTTCAGTCGGCTCGCGGCGGCGACGATCCCCGAGGACCCGCGGCAGGCGCTGACGGTCGATCTGGCGCTGTCGCCGCTGGACGTCGATTACGCGCTGCAACGGGATCTCGCCCGCCTCGTGCCGTGTGGAACGGGCAATCCGGAGCCGTTGCTGCTCGTCCAGGGCCTGACCGTCACGCGTGTCCGGGCCGCCAGCGGCGGCCACACGCAGCTGACGCTCAAGCGCCGGATCGACGTCCTGGACGGGATCGCATTCGGGCGCGCGGACCTTGCCGAGACCGTGTCCGAGGGGGACGTCGTCGATGTGGTCGCCCGGCTCGTCAGCCGGACGTTCGGTGGCTTCGAGTCGCTCCAGATGGAGATCCGCGACGTGGCCAGCGCCGGGCTGCAATCGCTCGGCGATCCACGGACGGACGAAGCAAGTGTCCTCGTCCCCGACCGCGAGCTCGAGGCCGCGCTGTCGCGCCCCGTCGCGCCATCGGTCGTGCCCGCGTGAGCGTTCGAGCACGCGGCGGGCGCGCCCGCGCTCCCCGTGGCCGGGCCTCCCGGGACCCATATGGCATTGGTCCCGTCACGAACCTGATCTGGCCCGGACTCGCCGCCGTGGCCCTCATCGTGATCGCGATCCTGACGCTCAACCTCCTGAACGGCCAGGTGCCGTTCGTTCGCTCGACCACCGGCGGTGGCAATGGCGGGGGCGGCGGCCCGGCCCTGACCCCCGCGCCCTCGGGTGAGGTGATCACCCCACCCGACACGAGCTTTCCCGGATCGATTGCCTATGCCAAGGCCGGCAACATCTGGGTGCAGAGCGGCAAGGACGCAAAGCAGGTCACGAACGCCGGAACGGACTCGATGCCGGCATTCACCGCCGACGGCCAGTGGATCTACTTCATCCGGATCACCGAGGGGCGCGGCAAGTTCCCGTCCGGCGGTGGTGGTCGCCGGGCCTGGTATGACCTGTCGACGCCGTCGCTGATGCGCGTCAAGCCCGACGGCTCGGGAACCGAGCGCCTCCTGATCGGCCGGTACCGGCTCGGCAACTCCACCTGGTTCACGTGGATGCGCGAGCCGACGCCGAGCATCGACGGCCGGACGGTCCTGCTCGTGACCGATGGACCGAACCCGCTCCAGAGCGACGTCGTGCTGAAGAGCTACGACATCGCCGCTGGCAAGCTGACCTCGCTGAACCTGCCCGAGTCGGGCTCGCTCGGCCACCAGGATCCCGCCTGGCGGCCGGACGGGAAGCTCCTCCTGTTCGTGAAGAACGGCCGGGACGGCAGTCGCGGCGCACCGCAGCTGTATCGCTACGACCCGCGGACGAAGAAGTCCTCTGCCTTCACGGGTCCCGGCTACATCGCCCCGTCCTTCTCCCCGGACGGTGCGTTCGTCGCGGCGACCCACACGGACTCGTTCGGCACCGATATCTCGATCCTGGACCGGACCGGGAAGGAGGTCCTTCGGGTCACGAACGACCATCACGCGTTCTCGCCGGTCTGGTCGCCGGCCGGCGACGCGGTCGCGTTCCTGCATCTGTCCGGCACGATCGTCGATCTGCAGATGGCGACCCTCGACGATGCGTCCGGCAACTGGGCGGTGACGAAGACGATCAACCTGACCGAGGTCTCGGGGCTGGACGGTGCGTCCAGGCCGAGCTGGTTCGTTCCGGCGGCGGACCTGCCCCCGGCACCGGCCGGGTCCGGATCGGCGGGGAGCGCCACTCCCGCCTCGAACGGCGCGTCGCCGTCGGCGCCGTGATCGGCGTCTCGGGGTCCGAGCCGGTGTCGACGAACCGGACGTCCTCGTCGGACGCCGCGGATCCGCCGCGGCGCTATCTCGACCGCCTCGCCCAGCGATCGGCCGCGACGACGACGGTCCTGTGCCTGGGGATCGATCCCGAGCCGGCGTCGCTGCCACCCGGCTTCAGCAGGGACATCGCAGGGATCGAGGCGTTTGCGACCCTGCTCCTCGAGGCCGCCGGCCCGTTCGTCGCCGCGGTGAAGCCGAACGTCGCGTTCTTCGAGGCGTTCGGGTCAGCGGGGACCGCCGCGCTGGAACGGATCCGCGCTCGCGTACCCTCGGATGTGCCGGTGATCATCGACGCGAAGCGCGGCGACATCGGGACGACGGCGGCGCGACAGGCGGTCGCCCTCTTCGACGCCCTCGGCGCGGATGCCGTCACGGTCAACCCGTACCTCGGCGAGGAAGCGATCCAGCCACTCCTCGAACGGCTCGACCGGTTCGCGTACGTCCTGTGCCGGACATCGAACCCCGGCGCCGGCGAGCTGCAGGGCCTGGTCGTGGCGGAGGAGGCCGCGAGCGTTCCCGGCGACGGGGGCACAGCGCGCCCGGCCGGCCCCGCCGAGCCGCTCTACGCCCGCGTCGCCCGCCGCGCGACCGCGTGGGGACCGGGCGAGACCGTCGGCCTCGTCGTCGGCGCCACCGCCCCGACCGAGCTCGCCGCGATCCGTGCGATCGCACCGGGTCTCGCGTTCCTCGTCCCCGGCGTCGGCGCGCAGGGTGGCGACGAGGCGGCTGTTCTCCGCGACGGGCCAGCACGTGCCGCGCCGGCCGCGGACCGGCCCGGCGGCGGCCTGATCGTCAACGTCTCGCGGGGGATCTCCGGGGCCGCGACGACGGCTTCGGGCGACCCCGCCGAAGCGGTCGCGGCGGCCGCCCGTGACTGGGCACGGCGGCTGCCCGTGCTACGCTAGCCCGGGCGCCGTCCGGCTGATCCGAAGCCGGCGCAGCAGCGTGAGGTCAAGTTCCACCACCCATGCCGAACATCGGGCCCGTCGAGCTCATCATCATCCTCGTGATCGCGCTCATCGTCATCGGGCCGGGACGACTCCCGGACGTCGGCGCAGCGCTTGGCAAGAGCATTCGTGAGTTCCGCAAGGCGTCGTCGGACCTGACCGACGCGACCCGCGTCGACACGTCGCCGGCTCCGGCCGCAGCGCCGGCACCAACGCCGCAGCCGCCATCGTCCGCCCCGACCGCCCCGACCGTTCCGGCTCCCCTCGTCACGCCGCCGAACCCGGACGAGCCGGCCGGCCCGCCCGCCTGACGACGCGGTTCTCGCTCCGCTGATGGCCGACGCCGCGCGCCGGCCCTCGCCTCTCCGCGATTGCCCGTGATCGATCCCGGCTCCTCATCCAATCCGTCGGCCATCGGGGCCGCGGTCCCGGGCGCCGTCACCGCGTCCACCCCGCCGTCCGGCACCCCTGGGCCCAGCGCCGGCGAGACCGTCATGACCCTCGTCGACCATCTCACCGAGCTGCGGACGCGGCTCATCCGATGCGTCCTCGCGGTCCTCATCGGGACCGGGATCGGGTTCCTCGCCTCGGGGAACCTGCGCCGGCTGCTTGTCGCGCCGCTGCCCGTGAACCATCAGACGCTCATCGTCCTGGGTCCGGGCGACGCCTTCGCGATCACCCTTCGCATCGCCGTCGCGGTCGGGATCATCCTCGCGATGCCGGTGCTGCTCTACCAGCTCTGGGCGTTCGTCTCGCCGGGTCTGACCCCCACCGAGAAGCGCGCGCTCCGGCCGTGGATCCCGCTCGCCCTGTTCTTCTTCGCGCTCGGCGTCACGGTTGCCTGGATCATCCTGCCGTTCGCGATCCAGTTCCTCCTGGCGTTCACCGACGACACGCTCATCGCGACCCTCGCGGCGCCGCCGTACTTCGACTTCGTGACGACGATGTTCCTCGTGTTCGGGCTCCTCATGGAGTTCCCGATCGTGCTGTACGCCCTGTCACGAGTCGGGATTGTGTCGTCTGCCCGGTTGCGTTCGTCGCGTCGAATGACGATCCTCGGCATTGCGATCTTCGCGGCCGTGGCGACGCCGGGCGGCGACCTGGTGAGCCCGACCGTCCTGGGGGTGACGATGTACATCCTCTTCGAGCTCACCGTCATCGCGATCCGGCGCAGCGGCCGGTGACGACGGAGCAGGCAACGTCGGAGCAGGGAACGACGGACCGATCGGCCGCCTCCGACGTGCCGGCCCCCATTGAGACGCCTCCCTCGCCGAGCGACGCGGACCCCGGCTCCGAGCGGGTCAGCTCGGATCGCCAGCATGTCGTCATCCTCAGCGGGCTGTCCGGTGGCGGGAAGACGGCAGCGGCAAAGCTCTTCGAGGATCTCGGCTACACGGTGGTGGACAACCTGCCGGGCGAGCTGCTGCCCGAGCTCGCGGAGCTCGTGAGCGGCGAGCCGGAGCGGTTCGGCAAGGTCGCGATCGTCCTCGACGTTCGTTCCGGTGACGCCCCGATGGCGTTCGGGGCGATGCGCGGCGCGCTCGAGGGGCGGGGGATCCAGCCACAGGTCTTCTTCCTCGAGGCGCGCGACGAGGTGCTGATCCGGCGCTTCTCCGAGACGCGCCATCGCCATCCGCTCGCGGACCAGCGAGGGATCGCCAGCTCGATCGCCGCGGAGCGAAGGCTCCTCGACCCGGTGCGGAGCGAGGCCGACGTCGTCATCGACACGAGCGACCTCTCCCTGCGCGAGCTCCGGGAGCGGATCTTCACGCGTCTCGGCGAGGCCGCGGACCCCACCCGGCTCGCGATCCAGCTGATCAGCTTCGGCTTCAAGTTCGGCGTGCCGCTCGAGGCCGACCTCGTCTTCGACGTCCGGTTCATGCAGAACCCGTACTACATCGAGGAGCTGCGCCAGCTGTCCGGCCTGACCGAACCGGTCCGGGAGTTCGTGCTCGGCCAGCCGGTCGCCCAGGAGTTCCTGCGCTACCTCCGCGAGTTCCTGTCGTTCGCGCTTCCCGCGTACGTCGCCGAGGGCAAGACCCGGCTGACGATCGCGCTCGGTTGCACCGGCGGCTATCACCGCTCGATCGCCCTGGCCGAGGACCTCGCCGGCTGGCTCCGCGAGCAGGACTTCGGGCCGGTCGCGGTGTTCCATCGGGAGCTCGACCGGTCGTGAACCGTCCGGCCGTCCGAGGGATGACCGCGTGACGAACCAGCCACCCGAGGGGCAGCGCGGGGCGAACCTGCGCCGCTGGCTGACGCCCGGGATCGGTGTCAAGCGCTGGCTCCTGATGACGTTCGCGGGCTGTCTCGTGCTCGCTCTCGGCGTCGCGCACGTGGTCCGACAGGCGACCCGCGACGTCGAGCCGACCGGTCTCGCCGGCGCGGCGCTCGATGCGATCACGCTCCAGTTCCTGCCGTATCCGCTGCGCGGGTTGATCGTCGGCCTGGTCGGGGTCGGGCTGATCGGATTTGGCGCCTACCGGACGATCCGGGCGCTCGCGTCGCCGTTCCTGCCATCGGCGGGCGGCCGCCTCGTCGAGCTGATCTACCAGCGCAAGTCGCTCGCCCGCGGACCGCGGATCGTGGTCATCGGCGGGGGCACCGGCCAGTCCATGCTGCTGCGCGGCCTGAAGGCGCACACCAGCAATCTCACCGCGATCGTGGCCGTCGCGGACGACGGTGGATCGTCGGGCGTGCTGCGGGACCAGCTCGCGATCCCGCCGGTCGGCGACATCCGGCGCTGTCTCGCGGCGCTCGCGGACGACGAGACGCTCGTCGGCGAGGTGCTCGAGCACCGGTTCGCCGGCTCGCCCGCCGATCCGGCACCCGAAGCCGGCGGGCCGCTCGGCGGGCACCCGCTTGGAAACATCCTCCTCGCGGCGATGACGCAGCTCCAGGGCGGCGACTTCGAGGAGGCGGTCCGTCTCGCGAACCGCGTCCTCGCCGTGCGCGGCCAGGTTCTGCCGGCTGCGGCGACGCCGCTCACGATGCACGCCCGGCTCGGCGACGGAACCGTGCTCAACGGCCAGTCGGTCATCACCCGGGCGAAGGGGATCGTCGAGGCGTGGATCACCCCGAGCGACGTGCCGGCGTCCGAGGACGCGCTCGCCGCGATTGCTGAGGCGGAGCTGATCGTCCTCGGGCCCGGAAGCGTCTTCACGAGCGTCCTGCCGAGCCTCCTCCTGCCGGAGTTCCGGCGCGCCCTCGCTGAGACGTCGGCGCTTCGCGTGTTCGTCTGCAACGTCGCCACCCAACCCGGCGAGACCGAGGGGATGAACCTCGCGGACCACGTCGCCGCGGTCGTGAACCATGTCGGCCCCGGCATCGTGGACGTCGTCCTCGCGAATAACCGCCTTCTCGCCGACGGGTTGAACGCCCCGTCCGAGCCCGTCGGGCTGTCCTGGCCTCCCGACGTGCTGCCGCTGCCCACGCTTGCCCTCGAGGATGTGGTCGACCCGGCCGCCCCGCTCCGGCACGACCCGCGGCGGGTCGCCGCCGCCGTCGTGAAGATCCTGGAGCGCGAGGGAAGCGCGCATCGGCGCGCGGCGATGAGCCGGATCGCCTGAGGCGCGCATGACGGCGCCCGGGTGAGTCGCTCGGACCGGGACCTCGCGCTCGCGCTTCGCTCGGAGCTCGCGGCGGTCGAGCCGTCGCGACCCTGCGATCGACGGGCGGAGGCGCTCGGCCTGCGGCTCCGGGTCGCGCCGGGCGTGCCAGCGGGGCCGGCCGCTCGCCACGACGCGCCGCTGGCACGACTCCTCGTTCGCCTCGCCCGCGAGATCGCGGCGATGGAACCCGCGGAGGCGGGCGCCCGACCGGTGCTCACCGGCAGCTTCGACTGGGATGCCGCGGCCGACCATTGCCGGACGGCCTGGCTGCGCGGGCTCTTCCTCGCCCACGGCTCGTTGAGCCTGGCCGGCGGCCGGACCCATCTCGAGTTCGTGATCCCCGCTGACGATGCGCCGGAGCTCGCGCGCCGGCTCGCATCCATCGATCTGCGCGCGTCGTGGCGGATCCGTCGCGGTCGCGGCGTCGTGACCTGGAAGAGCGGCGAGACCGTCGGCGTGTTCCTCCGCCGGATTGGCGCGGCGGGCGCGCTCCTCGAGGTGGAGGCGCGGCAGGTCTCCCGGGCGCTGCGCGGCGACCTGAATCGGGTCCTGAATGCCGAGTCTGCCAACCTCCAGCGAGCGGTGGGCGCGGCGGGGCGCCAGGTCGCGGCCATCGACGAGCTCTCGGCGAGCGGCGAGCTCGCCGACCAGCCATTCGTCGTCCGGCTCGTCGCCGAGGCGCGCCGCGAGACGCCGGAGGCGACGCTCGGCGAGCTGGCGGAGCGGCTGGACATCCACCGGTCCGCGGTGCAGCGGGCGCTCGAGCGGATCGAGCATCTCGCCGCCTCGCCCGATGACCGGGCGGCGCCGAGGCGACGACGGACGGCAGCCGCGATTCATCCGGGAGCGGCGGCCACCGCTCGTGGCCCGGCGCGCAGGCGCTCGTCGTCGTCGTCGATGCCTCTGGCATGATGCGGGCGATGCGCCCGGTCGTGATCGCCGCCAACTGGAAGATGAACACGACCCCTGCCGATGCGGGCGAGCTCGCGCGGACAATCGCGTCGCGGACGCGGGTCGAGGGCGTCACGCGGGTCATCTGCCCGCCCTACGTCTGCCTGGCGGCGGTTCGCGATGCGCTCGCGGAATCCGATCCGGACGTCGCGATCGGGGCCCAGAACGTGCACCACGAGATCGCGGGGGCCTATACCGGCGAGATCAGCGCCCCGATGCTCGAGGGACTCGCGACCTGGGTGATCCTCGGCCACAGCGAGCGACGACGCGATGCGGGCGAGACGGACGTGCTGATCGCGGCAAAGCTCGGGCGGGCGCTCCGTGCCGGACTTCGCCCGATCCTCTGTGTCGGGGAGTCCCTCGAGGTCCGCGAGGCCGGCGAGGACGCCGCGATCGCGATCGTCCTGGACCAGCTGCGCGAGGCGCTGCGACCGAATGCCGGTCCGGCTCTGTCGGAGGGCGGGTTGGTCGTGGCGTATGAACCGATATGGGCGATCGGGACTGGCCGGAACGCCAGCGGCCGGGACGCGGCGGCCATGGCTGACGCCATCCGGGGCGGGCTCTCCGGAGCGAACGGCGTGTCGGGTGTCGGTGACTGGCTTCCGATCCTCTACGGCGGCAGCGTCACAGCGGCGAACATCGGCGAGTTCCTCGCCGAGCCCTCGATCGACGGCGCGCTCGTCGGCGGCGCGTCCCTGAAGCCCGACGAGATGTCGGGCATCGTCGCGCGCGCGGGGATCACGGCGGCCGCGCGCCGCGCCGCGGCGTCGTGACGGAGAGCCGTCCCCGACCGCTCGTCCTGGTCGTCATCGATGGCTTCGGGATCGGACCGGTGCCCGCGAACGATGCGATCGCGCAGGCGCGGATGCCCGTCTGGCGGAGCCTCCTCGAACGCTGGCCGAGCTGCACCTTGCGCGCCTCGGAGGACGCGGTCGGGCTGCCGAAGGGCCAGATGGGCAACTCGGAGGTCGGTCACCTGAACCTCGGTGCCGGCCGCCCCGTTCTGCAGGACCTGCCGCGGATCGACGCCGCGATCGCCGACCGCACCTTCTTCGAGCGGCCGGCGCTCCTCGACGCGTGCCGTCGAGCGGCGGACACGACCGGCCGGTTCCACGTCGTCAGTCTCATCGGGCCCGGTGGCGTCCACGCGAACGACCGCCATCTCGTCGCGCTGGCCCAGCTCGCGAAGGAGCGCGGGGTCCGCGAGGTGCGCGTCCACGCGCTGCTGGATGGGCGGGACACCCCGCCCCGGTCCGCGATCCCGTTCGTCGCCGACCTCGAGGAGCGACTCCACGCCGCGCACCCGGACGCGCGGATCGCCACGATCGGCGGCCGCTATTACGCGATGGATCGCGATCAGCGCTGGGACCGGATCGCCCGCGGCTACGACGCGATCGTCCACGGGGTGGGGGAGCGGGCGAGCTCGGCCACGGCGGCGATCGAGGCTGCCTACGCTCGTGGCGAGAACGACGAGTTCGTCCTGCCGACCGTGATCGACGGCGTCGACGGCCGCGTCCGGGATCACGAGGCGATCGTCCATGCCAACTTCCGGGCGGACCGCGCCCGGCAGCTGACGCATGCCCTCGTGGAGGGGGAAGCGTTCACCGCCTTCGACCGCGCGGCCGCCGGCCCTCGCCCCACGGACCTGGTCGTCGTGACGATGACCGAGTACGAAGGCGGCCTCCCGGTCGAGGTCGCCTTCCCACCCGAGGAGGCGTACTCGCTCGCCCACGCCGCGTCGGACGCCGGGTGGCGACAGCTCCACGTCGCCGAGACGGAGAAGTACGCCCACGTCACGTACTTCTTCAACGGCGGACGCGAGGCGTCGCTGCCCGGCGAGGACCGGACGCTCGTCCCGAGCCCGAAGGTCGCGACCTACGACCTCGCCCCGGCGATGAGCGCCGACGGTGTCGCCGACGCCGTCGTCAAGGCGATCGACGGGGACGCCTACGACCTGATCGTCACCAACTTCGCGAACCCCGACATGGTTGGTCACACCGGCGTCTGGGCAGCGGCGATCACCGCGGTCGAGACCGTCGATGCGTGTCTCGGCCGGATCGTCGCCGCGATGGAAACGACCGACCGGCGGCAGCCGGACGGACCCGGCGGCCTCCTCGCGATCACCGCGGATCACGGCAACGCGGATCAGATGCGCGACGCCGACGGGAGCCCGGTCACGGCCCACTCGCTGAACCCGGTGCCGCTCGTGCTCGTCGGTCGCGCCGTCTCGGGCCGCGACCTCCGCGACGGCGTCCTCGCCGACGTCGCGCCGACGCTCGCCGAGCTCGTCGGGCTGCCGCGCTGGGACGGCATGACCGGCCGCTCGCTGCTCGTCGAGCCCGGAGGCTGAGCGGCGGGGGCTTCGAACCCCCGTGCTATCATCCCGGCCCGTCCAAACGGAGGTCGATCTCAGTGAATCCTGCCCTGGCCATCGGCCAGATCATCGTCAGCATCGCGCTCGTCTTCGCGATCCTTCTCCAGGCACGGGGAACCGGCCTGTCGGGGACGTTCGGTGGCGACTCCGCGGTCTATCGAAGCCGGCGCGGCATCGAGCGGCGCCTGTGGCAGTTCACGATCGTCCTCCTGATCCTGTTCGTCGCCTTCTCGGTCGCGTCGTTCCTCTTCGCGCCGACGACGACCGCCGCCTGAGGCAAGAGGCGGCCCGAGCGGGTTCGCGCCCGCATCGCGCTCGGCCACGACGACCAGCCACGAACCGATGACCCGGATCGACCGAGCGATCGTCGCGGGGCTCCTGCTCGTCATCGTCGTTGCGGCGGCCGCCATCGGCGGGCAGTCCACCCTGCGCGCGCCGGTCGCAAGTGCCGCCGCCGTTCCGTCCGTCGGTGCGACCGAACCGGCAACCTACATCGAGGGCGTGCTCGGCCGACCCGTCGCGGTCAACCCGCTCGCCGCAGCGAGCCAGGCCGATCGGGACCTCGTCGCGCTCGTGTTCGAGGGACTGGTCACGCTCGATCGGGGCGGCACCGCCCAGCCGGCGCTCGCGCGTGCGTGGTCGTCGTCCCCGGACGGCGCGACGTGGACCTTCACCCTCAAGCCCGACGCTCGGTGGCACGATGGCCAGCCGGTAACCGCGGACGACGTCGTCTTCACGATCACCGCGCTCCAGGATCCTGCCTACCACGGCCCCGGCGCGGGGTCGTGGACGGGCATCACGGCAAGCGCCGTGGATCCGCTCACCGTGAAGCTCGAGCTGACCGCACCGATCGCGGGCGTCCTCCAGCTCGCCACCCAGCCGATCGCGCCGGCCCATCTGCTGGCCGATGTCTCGCCCGCGGCGATGGCCGACGATCCGTTCGGTCGGCAGCCGGTCGGATCCGGACCGTATGCCCTCGTCGAGCTGGACAGCGACCACGCCCTGCTCGAACCCGCCGGCACGGTTGCCGCCCCTGCCGACGATCCCGGCCCGAGCGGCAACGCGTCGCTGGATCCGCTCGCGACGAGTCGACCGACGCCCCGCGCCCCGGGCGGAACCCCGGGAGTCGAGCGGATCGAGCTGCGGTTCTTCGACGATGCCGAGAGCCTCGCGTCCGAGTTCCGGGCCGGACAGATCGATGCGGCTTCGGGCCTCGATCCGGCGACGCTCGCGACGGTCCGCGACCTGCCGGGGGCAAGGGTCGTGCGCGACCCGACGACGACCGTCGTCGCCGTGGCGTTGAACCTGCGCGCGTCGCACCCGGAGCTGTCCGACTCGCGGACCCGGAGTGCGCTCCTCGCGGCGATCGATCGCGCCGCGCTCGCCGCGGGACCGTACGAGGGCATGGCCGAGCGGGCGGACGGCTTGATCCCGCCATCGTCGTGGGCCTTCGACGCGGGGGCGGCGCCTCCCGTCGGGAGCGACCTGAAGGCTGCCGGCGACCTGCTGTCGGCCGCGGGTTGGAAGCGGCAGAAGGACGGTTGGCACGCCGGCGCGGCGGCCAAGCCGCAGACGATCCAGCTGCTCGTCCCGGACCACGGCACAAACCCGATCGCGTTCGCCGTCGGTCAGCAGGTGGCGGCCGATTGGCGGTCGCTCGGCTTCGCGGTCGACCTTCTCGAGACGGATCCGGCGACCCTTGCCGCCGAGCACCTCCGGAGCGGCGACTTCACGGCCGCCATCGTGTCCATCGCCGTCGGCCACGACCCGGACCTGTACCCGCTTCTCGCGTCGTCCCAGACGCGGACCGGTGGCGCGAACGTCTTCGGGCTCCAGGATCCCGTGCTCGACGGCCTGCTCGAAGCGGCTCGGAAACCGGTCGCGATCGATGCCCGGCGAGTCGCCCTGGCGGCGGTCCAGAAGCGGCTCGCGGAGGAGGATTACGTCCTCCCGCTGGTCTGGCCGGAGAGCGTCACGGCGGTCGATTCGCGCCTCGTCGGAACGGCGAATCGGACCGTCTCGGACGGGTCGGAGCGATTTTGGGATGTGCTAGACTGGCGCCTCGCTGACGACCGGTGAGCCCCCGGGCGAGCCGGCCGGCGGGTCGACGCCGAGGTGGCGAAACTGGCAGACGCGCTAGCTTCAGGAGCTAGTGCCCGCAAGGGCGTATGGGTTCAAATCCCTTCCTCGGTACCACCTCACCCCTCTGACCCGTCGCGAGACACGGCGCACCTGCCCAGGTGGCGGAATTGGTATACGCGTACGTTTGAGGGGCGTATGAGGCAACTCATCCGGGTTCAAGTCCCGGCCTGGGCACCAACCACGACCTGATTTCGAAAGCCTCGGCACCAGCCGGGGCTTTCTTCGTGTTCAGGGTGGCGCCTCGCGCGGAGGCTCGCGCTCGTTCGGGGTCCGCTCGACGTGTCGCGCCTCATACGACAGCCTCGACGGCCGTAGGCGACGAGGGCCGCGCCGCCGCCCGGGATTCGTATCGAATGACAGCGCCGAGAGCGTTTGAGCCCGATTCCGCCGGCAGTGGATTGCTCCGCGCCTCCGGCGCCACCAACGGCGATCGTCGCTGTCGTTTGAGACAACTGGGGTGCCCGACGTCGCGCGCCGCGACCGAGACGCCGCCACCGTTTGTCGTACGCTCGCGCCGGGCGGTTAGCTCAGTTGGTCAGAGCGTCTCGTTTACACCGAGAAGGTCACTGGTTCGAGCCCAGTACCGCCCACCACCCGTTCGTGGCCGCGGTTGGCGCGATCAGGAGCGAGCGGTCCGATCGCCTAGACGGACTTGCCGACCTTCGAGAGGATCGTGCTGACCTGGCTGCCGAGGAAGATCAACGCGATGATCGCGACGATGGCGATCAGGGCGAGGATCAGCGCGTATTCGGCGAGTCCCTGGCCTTCCTCGTCGCTCCCGGCGGGCGCGCCGGTGAACAGGGCGACGAGCTTGAGCGCGAAGTCCCTCATGTGGCGTGACCTCTCGTATGGATCGGGGGGATGCGGGGATCTTCGATGAGGATGACCGGACCGGATACGGTTCCTTCGACCCACGTCCGCTGGGACCTTCGGCGGACCCGAACGAGGTGACCTCCCCTCGCGTCGGAGGCGTGATCGGCGACTGCTAGACTCATCGGGCGGGGTGACCCGTCACCGTCGACCTGTCCGGAGGGCGTTCATGAACCTCGGCGTGATCATCGTCATCGCGATCATCGTGGTCGCGGTGCTCTTCATCGTCGGTCTGTACAACGGGCTGGTACAGCGCCGGCTCCGGATCGACGAGGCGTTCGCCCAGATCGAGGTCCAGCTCAAGCGCCGCCACGACCTGATCCCGAACCTCGTGAACGCCGTCAAGGGCTACATGGGGTTCGAGCAGAAGGTCCTCACGGACGTGACGAACGCTCGTGCCGCCGCCGTTGCCGCCGGCGCCCAGGGGCCGGCCGCCCAGGCCCAGGCCGAGAACGCCCTGACCGGAACCCTCCGCTCGCTGTTCGCCGTCGTCGAGAACTACCCGGAGCTGAAGGCGAACCAGAACGTCCTCGAGCTGCAGGAGCAGCTCACCACCACCGAGAACCAGGTCGCGTTCAGCCGTCAGCACTACAACGCCACGGTTTTGGACTACAACACCGCGATCCAGGTCTTCCCGGCTGTGCTCATCGCCGGAATGTTCGGGTTCACGAAGCGCGAGTTCTTCGACGCCGAGCCGGAGGCGAACGTCGTCCCGACGGTCGACCTCAACCTTTCCTGACCGGCACCGCCCGGCGCGTCGCGGCCTCGCCGCGGGCGCGCTGAGGCGCCGCGCGCCCGCCGACTGACCCCATGGCCGAGACCTTCTACAGCCAGATCGCGGCGAACCGCCGCAACTCGACGCTGCTTGCCCTGGCGGTCATCGCGTTGTTCGGCGTGCTCGGGTTCGCGATCGGCTACGCGATCGTCGGCAGCTCGGGCGGCGCGATCGGGGTGATGGCGATCGCGCTCGTGGCCGGGAGCCTGGCGGCCCTCGGCTCGTACTTCGGCGGAGACTCCCTGGTGCTGTCCGTGTCCGGCGCGCGGGAGGTCGACGAGACCTCTGCGCCGGAGCTCCTGAACGTCGTCCGCGAGATGGCGATCGCGGCGAACGTCCCGATGCCCAGGGTCTACATCATCGACGACACCGCTCCGAACGCCTTCGCGACCGGTCGGGACCCCAAGCATGCGTCCGTGGCCATCACGACCGGCCTCCTCGAGAAGCTCGACCGCGAGGAGCTCCAGGGCGTGATGGGTCACGAGCTCTCCCATGTTCGGAATTTCGACATCCGGTTCGCGCTCGTTGTCGGTGTTCTCGTCGGCTCGATTGCCCTGATGGCCGACTTCTTCCTGCGGTTCACGTTCTGGGGAGGCGGCCGCCGATCGTCGAACGACAACGATCGCGGTGGCGGCGGCGGGCTGCAGGCGGTGTTCTTCGTCGTCGCGATCGTGCTCTCGATCCTCGCCCCGATCGCCGCGCGACTCGTCCAGCTCGCGGTCAACCGACAGCGCGAGTACCTCGCCGACGCCTCGTCCGTTCAGCTGACCCGGAATCCCTACGGGATCGAGCGGGCGCTGGCGAAGATCTCGAGCGACCAGGAGGTGCTGGAGGTGGCGAACCGGGCCACGCAGCACATGTACTTCACGAACCCGATCAAGAAGTTCGAGGAGCGGGCGAGCGGGCTGTTCTCGACGCATCCGCCGACCCTGGATCGCATCAACCGGCTACGCGAGCTGACGGGCGACGCACCGCTCGAGGGCGCGGAGGCGGCACAGCTGTCGGGGCTGGACTGACGGGTGGGGGAGAAGGACGAGGCGACGGCGTCGACGACCGATGGTCGTGGCGCGTCCGAACCGAAGGCGAAGCCGGGCTCGAGCGAGGCGATCTTCTTCGAGACGCCGGCCGAGCTGCGGGACTGGCTCGACGCGAATCACGAGACCGCCGACGAGCTGATCGTCGGCGCCTGGAACAAGGCGACCGGCAAGCCGAGCGTCACGTGGCGCGAGATCGTCGACGAGGCGCTCTGCGTCGGCTGGATCGACAGTGTTCGGCGCGGGGTGCCGGGCGGCGGCTGGACGATCCGCCTGACACCGCGGCGGTCACGGAGCATCTGGAGCGCGGTCAACGTCGCGAATGTGGAGCGGCTCGTCGCGGAGGGGCGGATGCGCCCCGCCGGGCTGGCCGCGTTCGAGGCGAGGAAGCCGGAACGAACCGGGATCTACTCGTTCGATCGGGCGGAGCCGCCGGCCCTCGAGCCGGACGAGGAGGCGGCGTTCCGTGCGAATGCCGCCGCGTGGGAGTGGTTCTCGGCGAAGGCGCCCGGTTTCCGGCGGCAGGCCCTGCACTGGGTAGTGTCCGCAAAGCGACCCGAGACGCGGGCGCGACGGCTCGCGACGCTGATCGAGGATGCGGCTGCGGGTCGTCCGCCGAAGCCGCTGACGTATCCGGGGCGTCGCGAAGCTGGGGAATGACGACGAGGTCGCCCCGCCGCCGTCGCCGGCCGGTCGCCGCGCCGCTGCCCGGCCGCCGGGCAACCCCTGGGCCCCGCCGCCATCGCCGAAGTTGTCGAATGCCGCGGATGGCGACGCAATCCCGCGAGTTCGCCGCGGCCGGCGCGGAATCGTTGTCGACCGCGTCCGGACGCGACATTCGACGACGAATGCGGCACGCCGCGTCCCGAGTGCCGCCCCGCGCGACATTCGACAATCGGGGACGCGGCGGCCTCGGCCAGAGCCCGGTCGAGGGCGTCAGAGGTTTGAAGGGGCTCGAAATCGCGTGGTATCCTCGCCACCGCCGACGGGCGACCGAGCCTGGTTGGCCATCGGGCCGAGATAGCTCAGTTGGTAGAGCACGCGACTGAAAATCGCGGTGTCGCCAGTTCGATTCTGGCTCTCGGCACCATCGTCTCGGCGATGGTCGCGTTCTTCGAGCGGAAGTGGCTCAGTTGGTAGAGCATCACCTTGCCAAGGTGAGGGTCGCGGGTTCGAGTCCCGTCTTCCGCTCCATTTCTTTGCCCTGCGATTGCGGGCCCTCGCCCCTCGTCCGACCGCACTGCCCCTTCGTCTAGTGGTAGGACACCGGACTTTGAATCCGTGAACCGAGGTTCGAATCCTCGAGGGGCAGCCACACGCTGAAGCCTGCGGACCGCCGCTGATCGGACTTCGCCGGCTCGACGGGCCCGCCCGCCGGCGACGCGTCGCGACTCCCTCAGGTACCCTCTCGTGCTGGCGACGTGGTGAAGTGGTTCAACACGGAGGTCTGCAAAACCTCTATTCACCGGTTCGAATCCGGTCGTCGCCTCCACTCCCGGCGCGGCGCCATTCGCTTCCTCGCTCCGGCCCAACGCTTGGCAGGCGAATGTCAACGGCGCCAGGTGGTGGTCCTCCAGGTCGTAGACGCCTGCGACGCGGCGCCACAACCCGCTCGCAGCCCGCGTCAGGTGGGTCGGCATGATGCGACCACTACCGATTCGTTACGGCGCTCGGCTGCTGGCAACGACCGTGCTTCTGGCGGTGGTGGTGGGCGGATGCCTCCCCGTCGCTGACGACCCGGCGGGCCGGGAGAAGGTCCTGGACCTCCTGCGCGCAGGGCAGCTGGCGACCGTGGACGACTGGCGGCGGGACAGGAACTACCTCCTGCCGCCAGGCCTGGACCACCTGTCCCAAGGGGGCGACATCGTTGTCGAACGGCGGGCCGACTCGCTCGTGGTCGTGTTTTTCGACTTCCGCGGGCTGAACCACTACACCGGTTGGGTGTATTCCTCGGGCGCGGCGCCGACCGAGGACCCGCTCGGGAACGACCCGTTCACCGCCACGGAAGTCGCTCCGCATTGGTATCGCGTCGACGCCGGATAACGAGTTGGTAACGATCAGGCCGGCCCGTCCCGGCCCGGCCCGTCCCGGCCCGGTGGAACGCTGTTTCGAACCTGTCTGAGGTCACCCCTCAGCGTGACCTGGTCCGGCGCCGCGCGAGCCGCCGCTCCGCGGACCGCGCCGCGAGGTCGCCGCACATGCCGTGGACGCCGCCGCCGGGCGGGGTCGACGCCGAGCAGATGAAGATCGACGGGTCCGGCGTCGAGTAGGGATCCAGGCGGATCGCGGGCCGCGTGAACAGCTGGCCGAGGTCCATCCGCCCGCCGGTGATGTCGCCGCCGATTGCGTTCGGGTCGTACGCCTCGAGGCTCGCGGGGTCCGTCGTGGCGGTGGCGAGGATCCGCTCGCGGAACCCGGGCGCGAACCGCTCGATCTGGCCGAGGATCGCCTCGGTCATGTCCGTCGTCGACCCGTTCGGGACGTGGCAGTACGCCCAGACGGTGTTGCGCCCGGCCGGCGCGCGCGTCGGATCGAACAGGCTCTGCTGGGCGAGCAACACGAACGGCCGCTCAGGCACCCTGCCGTGCGCGACGAGCGCCTCGGACCGGGCGATCTCCTCGAGCGTGCCACCGAGATGGACCGTCCCGGCCTGGCGCAGCTCGGCCGCTCGCCACGGGATCTCACCCTCGATGGCGAGGTCCAGCTTGAAGACGCCCGGGCCATACCGGAAGTGCTCCAGCTCGCGTCGGTAGCGGCCCTCGAACCGGTCGCCCGTGATCGACAGCAGCTGGCGTGGCGTCACGTCGAACAGGCCCACCTCGTGCTTCGGCAGGTCGTCGAGCCGGCCGATCCACCGGTCGGTGACGATCTCGCCGCCGAGCGAGCGGAGCTCCGCCGCGAGCGCATCGGCGATCCGTTCCGACCCGCCTTCGGGGAACGGCCAGCCGTCGACGTGCGCGGTCGCGAGCATGACCAGCGCGCTCGCGGCGCTGACACGCTCCGTGAGGCTCAGCTGCGAGTGAGCCGCGGCGCCGGCGATGAGCGCCCGCGCCCGCTCACCCCGGAAGCGGCGCCCAAGCCGGACCGCGGACCCGAGCGCCACGATCCCGAACCGCGCCAGCCCGATCGCGTGCGACGGCCGAAGCGGGATGTGGAACGGGGCGAGCACGTCCGGCATCAGCGCCGCCCAGCCGGCGACGAGCGCCCCCATCAGCCGTCGGTAGGCCGCGGCATCGTGCGCGTCGCCGAGCCGCTCGGCGGTCGCGTCGACGTCGCCGGTCAACAGCACGGCCGTGCCGTCGTCCAGGGGATGGCCGATCGCGGCGGGTGGCTGGAGCCAGCGGACGCCGTGGCGCTCGAGGCCGATCTCCCGGAACGCGGGCGAGATCCGGCCGAACGGGTGGATCGCGCTGCAGACGTCGTGCCGGAAGCCGGGCAGCGTCAGCTCGCGCGTCCGCGTCCCGCCGCCGACGGTCGAGGCGCCCTCGAACACGGTGACCTCTCGACCCTCCCGGGCGAGCCGGATCGCTGCCGTCAGCCCGTTCGGCCCGGCACCGACGACGACGGCATCCCTCCTGCTCACGGCGACTGACTCGGCCGGAGCCGGATCGGCGGCACGAAGTCGGCGACGGGCTCACGGTCCCACCAGCGGCCGGTGGCGCGCCGCTCGCGGGGCGTGGTGAACCGGTACTCGAACAGCCGGGCGCGAACCCAGACGGGCGGGATTCCGCGGAAGGGGTCGCGGCGGAGCAGCCGGAGGATCGACCGGTCCGCCTGGAGGAGACGGGCGAGGAACGGCATGAACCAGGTCTCGCCGTAGCGCGGAGACAGTGGCAGGAACCACATCAGCCAGTCGAGACGATAGTGGTACGGCGCGACCTGCGGCGGGGTCCGGCGCGGGTCGCCGGGCTTCGCCCGGAACTCGTACTCGAGCCACGAGGTGTCCGGCGTCGGGTCCTCCTCGCTCGTTCCCTCGACGATGACCTCGTACCGGGTTCGGCTCACGGACCCGAAGGCGCCGTACGTGTTCACGAGCCGGAACGGGTCGAACGAGGCGTTCATCGCCTGATTCGTACTCACGAGGTTCATCGCCGGACGGTAGCTCAGGACCACGACCACCACGGCGAGCGCGACGACGAGGACGAGGAACCAGGCGGGCCCTGCCGTGAGGCCGGTCGTCGCGGGCACACCGGGCAGGATGACGTGCACGACCGGGTCGGCCACGCCCGAGACCATGAGCAGGATCGTGATCCAGTTCAGCCAGGCGTAATTGCCGCTGATCACGAGGTAGCTCTGGGTCACGAGCATCAGCACGGCCGCGATCGTCGCCACGGGCTGGGGCAGGAACAAGCCCCACGGCAGGATGAGCTGGGCGACGAAGTTACCCACGGTTTCGACACGATGGAGCGGTCGCGGGAGGGCGTCGAACAGCCACGACAGCGGGTTCGGTAGCGGCTGGGTCTCGTGGTGGTAGTCCATGCAGGTCAGGTCGCGCCAGCAAGGGTCGCCGCGAAGCTTGATGAGCCCGGCGCCGAGCTCGACCCGGAACGCGAGCCAGCGAAACGCAAGGATGACGAGCCATGGCGGCGCGACCTCGTCGTTGCCGAGGAAGATCGCGAGGAATCCCGCCTCGAGCAGCAGCGTCTCCCAGCCGAAGCCGTAGAACGAGCCGCCGATGTTCACGACGGACTGGTAGAGCGCCCAGAGCGCGAGCCAGATCAGCATCGTGATCGGCAGGGGCGCGCGTTGGGCGACGCCGAGGACGATGAGCGCTGCCAGGGCAATGCCGACCGTGGCCACCACGCGGATTGCGCGATCCGAGTAGCCGAGGTGGAACAGGCTCGGCGTCTCGAGGAAGGACGTCGCGCGCAGGATGGCCGGCGCAGGTTCGAGGCCGCGCTCGCCGCTCAGGGCAGGGAACTGGTCGAGCACGACGACGAACGCGATGAGGTAGATGACGCCGAGCCCGCGCTCGAGCACGAGGCGTGCGAGCCCGTAATCGGGCGCGGACAGGAACGCGGCGAAGTCCGGCATCTCGCGCCAAGTGTCCGCTTCTGGGCGTCGCAGAGCGCTGGCCGCCGAGCACCGGGCGTCATGCCGAGCGTGCAGGACACGTCGCCTCGGCACGCCACTGCAAGCCCGGCCGCGGGCCGCTCGGACGGCACGACCGTTGGGCTGCGAACATGGATCCATGACGACGACGATCGCGAGCGATGCCCAGGTCGAGCCCGGTCCGGGCGACGGGGACGGGGACGACGACGCGGACGGGTTCCGAAGCCTCGGCCTCGACCCTCGCGTCCTCCAGGCGCTGGCCGGGCTGGGATACGAGGAACCGACGCCGGTCCAGCGCGAGGCGATCCCGCCGCTGCTGGCGGGGCGCGACCTGCTCGGCGAGGCGCCGACCGGGACCGGCAAGACGGCTGCGTTCGCGCTCCCGATCGTGCAGCGACTGGCCGGTGGCGCCGGTTCGGCCGGTGCCGCCGGCGGCGACGGCACGGCGGCGCGCGACGCGGGTGACGGCACCCGGCCGCGCGACGGCGGCGACGGGCGTCTCCCGCACGACGTCCGGCCTCGCGCCGTCGTTCTCGTGCCCACCCGCGAGCTTGCGATGCAGGTCGCGGAGGCGATCCATCGGTACGGGCTGCCGTTCGGAACGCGAGTCCTCCCGATCTACGGCGGCCAGGGCTACGGGCAGCAGCTGCGCGGGCTGCGGCGCGGCGTCGATGTCGTCGTCGCGACCCCCGGCCGGATGGTCGATCACCTGGATCGCGGCACCCTTGCCCTCGAGCGGATCGAGGTCGTCGTCCTCGATGAGGCGGACGAGATGCTCGACATGGGCTTCGCGGAGGACCTCGATCGGATCCTGAGCGCGATGCCCTCGGAGCGCCAGACCGCCCTCTTCTCCGCAACGATCTCGCCGCGGATCGCCGCGGTCGCCCGGCGGCACCTCCACGATCCCGTGCGGGTGAGCATCGCCGCCGCCCGTCCGGACCGAGCGGAGGCCGCCGCCGTGCGGCAGGTCGCCTACGTCGTCCGGCGGCCCGACAAGCCGGCGGCACTCGGTCGCATCCTCGACCTGGAGGATCCCTCGTCCGCCCTCGTGTTCGCTCGGACGCGCGAGGAGGTCGAGGAGCTCGCCGATCGGCTCGTCGCCCAGGGCCACGACGCCGGGGCGATCCACGGCGGCATGACCCAGGACCAGCGCGACCGTGTGATGGGCCGGTT
This sequence comes from Chloroflexota bacterium, assembly GCA_042408445.1. Taxonomy (GTDB): domain Bacteria; phylum Chloroflexota; class Limnocylindria; order Limnocylindrales; family CSP1-4; genus CF-46. Next base: position 48,165 of record JBHORC010000027.1, on the reverse strand, counting down.
CCGTGACCGCTCGCTGGACGTGCTCGTGGCGACCGACGTCGCCGCCCGCGGGCTCGATATCGAGCACGTGTCGCACGTCGTGAACTACGACATCCCCTCGAACCCCGACTCATACGTGCATCGGATCGGGCGAACCGGCCGCGCCGGCCGGGAGGGTGTCGCGATCACCCTTGTCGAGCCGCGCGAGCACCGGCTGCTGCGGGACATCGAGCGGGCAACCAGGACGAAGCTGGAGCTGGGGCGCATCCCGACGGGTGCCGATGTCCGCGAGCGTCGCCTCGAGCTGCTCCGGACGACGCTGCGCGAGGCGGTGCTCGAGGACGGGTCCGATGCGTACCGCGCGGTCGTCGAGCCGTTGGCGCAGGAGTTCGACCTCGTCGACATCGCCCTGGCCGCCGTCCGACTCGCTGCCGACGCCACGGGGCGCGACGGGGACGCGGACGAGGCCGACATCCCCGAGGCGACGCTGTTCGACCAGCCGCGTCGCGACGGCGGACCGCGGCCGACGGGCCCCCGCACGCGCGCCTGGCCGCGCGGCGACTCCGACCGCGGCGGCAACGCGGGACGGGGCACGCGACCGCGCGACGGTGACGGCCGTCCGCCGCGAGGTCGGGGCGACGGTGCGGGCTGGACGCGGCTGTTTGTCGGCGCGGGCCGGAACGCCGGGATGCGGCCGGGCGACCTGGTCGGGGCCATCACCCACGAGGCGGGTCTCGGCGGCTCGGCGGTCGGCGCCATCCAGATCGCGGACGGGTTCTCGATCGTCGAGGTGCCGGAGGACGCGGCGGACCGGGTCGTTGACGCGCTCCGCAGCTCCACGATCCGCGGGCGCAAGGTGCCGGTCCGGCGCGACCGCGACTGATCCGCGGGCCGGCCAATCGCGGACGCGACGTCCGTGGCCGACCCTCCGGGCGATATCCTCGGACGACGTCGCGGGGGTGGTCGACGTCGCTGAGTGAGGGGTTTCGTGCTGACGGTCGTCCGTGCCTCGGGCCGCTCCGGCATGGGCGCGGTTCCGTTCGATGGCGGGACGATGTTCCGGGTCTGGGCGCCCCATGCGACGGGCGTCTCGGTCGTCGGCAGCTTCAATGACTGGGACGCAGCCCGCCATCCGCTCGCCCGCGACGATGACGGCAACGCCGAGACGTGGTCCGCGGACGTGCACGGTGCCAACGCCGGCGATGAGTACCGATTCGTCCTCCAGACGCCCGCCGGTGAGCGCAACCGGATCGACCCTCGCGCTCGACGCCTGACGAACTCCGCCGGCAACGCCGTGGTCTACGACCGCGACGCGTTCGACTGGGGCGACGGCGAGTTCCGCCAGCCGCCGTGGAACGACCTCGTCATCTACGAGCTCCACGTCGGGACGTTCAGCGAGGGCGTCCACGGACAGCCAGGCACGCTCCAGGGGGTTCGGCGTCGCCTGCCGTACCTCCGCGAGCTGGGGATCGGGGCGATCCAGCTGATGCCGCCGTTCGAGTTCGCCGGCGAGCGGTCGTGGGGCTACAACACCGCCTACCCGTTCGCCGTCGAGAGCAGCTACGGATCCCCCGACGATCTCAAGGCACTCGTCCGGGATGCCCACGCGGCCGGGATCGCGGTGATCCTCGACGTCGTCTACAACCATCTCGGGCCGACGGACCTCGACATCTGGCAGTTCGACGGCTGGTCGGAGCAGGGCAGGGGCGGGATCTACTTCTACGAAGATGGGCGCGCGGCGACGCCGTGGGGCGACACGCGACCGGACTACGGCCGGGCCGAGGTCCGTGCGTTCCTCCGCGACAGTGCGATCCAGTGGCTCGACGAGTTCCGGATCGACGGCCTGCGCTGGGACGCGACGGCCTGGATCTCGAGTGTCGGCGGCGGCGGTCGGGCCGCGGACGATCGAATCGACGACGGCCTCCGTTTCATGGCCGACGTGAACCGCGAGATCGCGGAGCAGTTCCCGGGTCGGCTGACGATCGCCGAGGATCTGCGTTCCGACCTGACGATCACGCACCCGGTCGCCGACGGGGGTTCCGGGTTCGGGGCGCAATGGGACGCGGCCTTCGTCCACGTCGTTCGCGCCGCGCTGATCGCGGACGACGACGCTCGGCGCGACGTCCGATCCGTTGCCGCGACGATCGGGGACCCGGTCCGCGAGGCGTTCCGCCGGGTGATCTACACGGAGTCGCACGACGAGGACGCGAACGGCTCGTCGCGCGTCCCGGAGGAGATCTGGCCCGGCTACGCAGACAGCTGGGCGTCGAAGAAGCGGGCGACCCTCGGCGCCGTCGTCGTCCTGACGTCACCCGGCATCCCGATGCTGTTCCAGGGCCAGGAGCTGGTCGAGGGATCGTGGTTCAACGACGAGGACGGCCTGGACTGGACGCTCCGGCACCGCCACGCCGGATTGCTCCGGCTCCATCGCGACCTGATCTCGCTACGACGCAACGTCGTCGACGTCTCCCGCGGCCTCCGCGGCCCGAACGTCGATGTCCACCATGTCAACGCCGAGGCCGGGGTGCTGGGCTGGCATCGCTGGCTGGACGGCGGGCCGCGTGACGACGTGATCGTCCTCGCGAACTTCTCGGCGACCGCCTTCACCGAATATCACGTGGGCGTCCCCAGGCCCGGCCGCTGGCGGGTCCGGTTCAACAGCGACTGGGACGGCTACGACCCCGAGTTCGAGACCGTGGATTCGGTCGATGCGGACAGCACGCCCGAAGAGCACGACGGGATGCCGCAGCGGATCGCGATCGGGCTCGGACCGTACTCGGCGGTGATCCTCAGCCAGGACGACTGATCCAGCTCCGGCGGCGGCCCCAACGGGGGGCGACGAGCTCGTGAGTCGTCAGCAGTCGAAGACGAACCAGCACAGCTCATTGCGGAGCCGCTCGTCGTCGAGGACGAGCTCGCGGATCTCCGGCGGCAGCTGCTCACGCTGCCATCGGCACTCCCTGCGGCCCGCCTCGTCGCGCTCGCCCTCGGCCGACGCCGCGCGGACCGCCTTGATCGCGTAGGCCGCGGCCCCGAGCTCGTGGGCGGCGACGTGGGCAACGACGCCCGCCTGCCCTGCGGCGAAGGCGGCATGCCGGGCAGCTCCGGCGAGCTCACGCGCCGCGCCGTTGGCATGACCGCCGGCCGCTCGTGCCTCCGTCATCGTGAGCTCGCCTCGGGCCCACGCCCGGGCGGCCTCGATCGCCCGCCTTGGACGGTCGTCCCCGGGACGCACCGCCTCGAAACAGGGAAGGACGTGCTCTGCGCAGGCCGCCGCCCAGATGGCGAGCCGGTGATGGTCATCGTCCGTGAGGCTCCCGCCGCGGCGCATCGTGATGAACCTCGGGTCGCGCGCCTTCGGGAGGATCATCGGCACTCCTTCATCCGCGGCTCGTGACGCGACCGTCGCCCGCGGCTCCCCAATTCTGCCCGCCACCTCGGGACGTTGAGATGGGCGCGTAGCGTCCTGTGCCTCCTCCGCGTGTTCGCGGAGACGCCGTCGATGGTGCGATGGGCCTGATGGCCGACCACGACGACGAGCGCCGTCTCCTTCGCTGGATCGCCGAGAACGGCGGCCCGCCGGCGACCGTCAACGTCGTCGAGCGAAGCGGCCAGGCGGGGTTCGACCCGGACGAGATCGGCCCGCTCGTTGAGGCGCTCGCGAGCCGCGACCTGGTCGAGGTGCTCGACGATGGCGACGTCCACCTCACCCCGGCCGGCCGGGCGATGACCGAGATGACGGACGTGTAGGTCCGGGAGACAAGGGCAGGGGAGCGAGCATGGCGAGCCTGGACACGGGGACGCGGACGGCCCCGGACGTCACCGCCGACGTCGAGACGATCGACCGGGACGGAATCGTCGGGCGGAAGGGCGCGTTCGAGCGCGCCTGGGTGGAGCGACTCCACGAGGACCTGATGACCGCGTTCTGGGCGGCGATCCAGCGGCCGCACGGGACGGTCGGCCGCGGTCGCCGCCGGTGGTACGTCGAGGTGCATCCGGAGCAGGTCAGCGGGTTCGTCGACCTCGTGACCCATCCGTGGATCGCCGCGGTGTCGGAGGCCGTTCTCGGGCCCGACTACCGCTTCGTCGAGGTCGGCTTCGACGTTCCGTTCCAGGGCGCCCGCGACCAGCCGTGGCATCGCGACTTTCCAGCCCCGCGGCCGACGGTCGAGGAGCGGCGGCTGACCTCGCTCGCGTTCAACCTGACCGCGGTCGACGTGACGCCCGACATGGGTCCGTTCGAGATCGCTCCCGGGACCCAATGGGACGACGGCCGCGACTGGGAGCACGGCATGTTCCCGCCGAAGGAGGTCTGGGATCGGTTCGCCTCACTGGGCGTCCGGAAGTATCCCCAGATGGGAGACGCATCCGCTCGCTCCGGGCTGACGATTCATCGGGGCACGGCCCACGCCTCACCGATCGCCCGCCCGGTCCTGATCCTCGGCGTCGTCAGCGGCGATGCCGCGAACCCGGACGAGCACGACCTCCGTCTCTCGAAGGCGTTCGAGGAGCGGTTGCCCGATGAGATCCGCGCGCACCTCCTCTATCGCGCTGTCGACCGCCTCGAGCCGATCGAGCAGCGGCACGACATCGAGGGCCTGATGATGGGCGACGCCTGAGGGCAGTCTCGAGCCTCTCGACCGGCCGGGCAGATCGGCCGTCCCTACGATCGGCCGCGGGCGTCCTCGGTCGCGTGCATGTCCGCGGCGGTTGCGGCGGCCGACGGGCTCCCGGTCGCCTCGAGCCCGACGATCGCACCCTCGACGTCCGCCTTTGAGCGGTTCTGGCTCAGCTTGAGCTTCGCCTCGATGCGCGAGATCACGATCTCGACGCCGACGATCGCCCGCAGCTGACCCTCGACGTAGTCGGCGGGCGCGTCGTCGACGGACCACTCGGGCTCGCGGCCCGCCTCATGCCGACTCGTGAGCGCCCGCACGTTGCGCTCGAGCCAGTCGCGATCGTCGTGGATGACGAGCCGGCCGTGCAGGTGGGCGGTCACGTAGTTCCACGTCGGGACGACGCGGCCGTGCTCCCGCTTCGTCGCGTACCAGCTCGGCGAGATGTAGGCGTCCGGTCCGCGAGCGATGACGAGCGCCTCGCCCATCGCCCGAGTCTTCCACTGGCGATTGTTCCGGGCGACGTGGCCCATCAGGCGCCCGAGCGGCGCCTCGTCGGCGCCTCCTGAGGTGGCCGCGCCGGGCGGCTCGTAGAGCAGCGGAAGGTACGTTGCGAGGAGGCCGTCCTCCGTCGCGGTGATCAGCTCCGCCGCGCCGAGATTGGCGAGGAGCGCGGCAACGTCGGCATCGGAGGGACGGAAGTGGTCGGGCACGTACATGGGCTGAGGATGCCACGTCGCCGCCGCGATCCATCGCACGGGGCCGTCGCACGGGCCGATCGGCCGGTCGCTGCCGCCGTGACGCAGCTCCCCGCCTCGCTAGGATGAAGCCCGAGCCGGAGTGGCGGAACAGGCAGACGCAGCGGTCTTAAACACCGCTGATCGCAAGATCGTCCGGGTTCGAACCCCGGCTCCGGCACCACCATTGGCAGCAAGGCGGCCGCTTCGACGTCCAGCGCGCGTCCGTCGCTCGATCACCGCACGCCCGGTCGCCCGAAGTGAGTCAGCCGCAATCGCCGCGCCGCTCGTGCTCGCGATCCGCGCTCTCCTGTTCGGCGTCGGCAAGCTCGCTGGCGATCTCCAGGTCCTCGCGTTCGGACCGCTTCGCCCCCCCCCGCAGGAGGGCGGTCCGGTCGATCCTGGCGACGGTCTCCGTGGCGCGGCGGCGCAGGTCGTGAGGTCGATCAGTCATCGTCGACCTTCGGACGTCGCGCTCGGTGCCGCCGTTGCTGTTCCTCGACGTCGCGGAGCAGGTCCTCGGCGCTCCATACGGTCACGCGGAGTCGGTCGAAGCCGTCCTGGGCGACTCGTATCCGTCTCAGGAGCCGCTCGTACGCTTCCCTGTCGAACTCAGGCACGGGCTCCGCCGGTTGGCAGCTTCGCTGGCAGCATCTCGGCCCGAAGACGCCGCGGCGCCGGGTCAGCGACGCCGAAACGGGAAGCGGCCGCCCTGCTTCCGCACTTCGCCGACCCCCGGTGCGTCCGTCCCGAAGGCGATCGCCGACAGCGACATCAGCCGCTGGGCGATCGGCGTCCGCGCCGCGTCGAGCACGACCGGCGTCCCGGCGTTCACCGCCTTCAGGTAGAGGAACGGGTCGTACGGCAGCTCGGCGTCGAAGCTTGTGCCGAGGGCAGTCTCGATGTCGGCCGGCTTCAGGACCTCGCGGGCGAACAGGTTGTTCAGGACGAACATCGACTTCGCCGCGACCGTCCCGGACTCCTTCAGGTAGTCGATCAGGTTGTTCACGGCCTTGAGCGTCGCGATCTCGGGGTTCACGACGAACAGGACGGACTCGGCGTGCTCGAACGCCACGAAGGTCCGCTCGTCCAGCCAGCTGCTCGTGTCGATGACGACCTGGTCGTACGACTCGAGCAGGGTCGAGAGGATCCGGTCGACGTGCTCCGGGTGGATCAGCTCGGCATGCTCCGGGCCGGACGGTCCGGCGAGGACGTGGAGGCCACTGTCGTGGCGCGTGGCGTACGTCCGGAGCAGCTCGGGCTCGCGCATCGCGGCGTCGTCGCGAACGACGTCGGCCAGCGTCTGGCGCGGATCGACGTTGAGGTACGTCGCGACCTGGCCGAACTGCAGGTCGAGGTCGACGATGACGACCCGATCCGGCTTCTCCAGGGCGGCCGCCATGGCGATGTTCGTCGCGACCGTCGAGGTGCCGGCGCCGCCCTTCGGGCTGTGAACCGCGACCGTCCGTCGGACGCGGTTGACGGTCAGCCCGTCGCGCGACACGACCGCGGTGATGTCCTTCGATCGCTGGAAGCGGAGGAGCAGCGCCTCGACCCGTGCCTCGAGCTCGCGGGCATCGAACGGGCGGGCCATGACGTCGTCCGCGCCGGCTTCGAGGAAGTGGATCCGCTCCTCGACATCGTCACTCTGGGCGACCGCAAGGATCGGCACCGAGCCGAGACCGGCGGTGTTCCGGATCGCCCGGCAGACGTCGACAGCGGTCAGATCGCCGCGGACGACATCGACGATGAGGATCTGCTGCTCGGCGATCCTCGGCATCGCCTGGGGAAGGTCGGGAGCAGTCGTGACGCTGTAGCCGACCGCGATCAGGGCGGTCGAGATGGACTCGGCGGCGGCGGCATCGGCGTCGATGAGCAGAACGGTGCTGGCGGGCACGGGGCCTCCGCGGGCAGGAGTGACGGCGTGGTGGACCTCTCGACCGACGAGGCGATCGATGGCCGTGAGGATACAACGCTGCATCTCGGGACACGGCGGTGGACAGGGGTCGGTGAAGGGTGGGTGAAGGGCCCCGTGCTACACTCCGAGGCGTTTCCTTTCGGTTCCGCGCCGGCGCCGCCGTCAGCGGGACGTTTCCCATTGGAAGGAGTGTCCTGGCGCATGCGCCGATACGAACTCATGCTGGTCCTGCGGCCCGACGTCGCGGATGACCGAGCGCAGGCGGTCATCGACCGCACCACCCGCGGCATCGTCGCCGCCGGCGGCTCCATCGTGAAGGTCGCCCCGTGGGGCCGACGCCGGCTGGCGTACCAGATCGATCGGTACCGCGAAGGCTCGTACCACATCATCCTGTTCGAGGCGCCCTCGGACGCGATCGTCGAGATGGAGCGCACGCTCCAGATCACCGAGGAGGTCCTCCGCCACCTCGTGACCCGCGACGAGCGACCCGCTCGCGCGCCGCGTCGGGACGGTGCGCCGGAGACGGGCGAGGACATCGAGGACGGTGACCTGCCCTCGGCGGAGGAAGACGACGCCGAGGACGACGACGACGGCGAGCGGATCGACGAATCCGAAAGCGAAGCGGCGCCGGCCGCGATCGACTGAGGGAGCACGACGATGGCCCTGTGCAAGGTGATGATCATCGGCAACCTCGGCGCGGATCCGGAGATGCGCTACACCCCGAGCGGTCGTCCGGTCACCCAGTTCAACGTCGCGGTCAACCAGAGCACCAAGAACCAGCAGAGCGGTGAGTGGGTCGAGGCGACCGACTGGTTCCGCGTCAGCGTCTGGGGCGATCGCGCGGAGCGAGCCGCCGAGACGTTCCGCAAGGGCAACAAGGTCTTCGTCGAGGGTCGGTTCAAGACCCGCGAGTTCGAGGGCCGCGACGGTCAGAAGCGGACCTCGCTGGAGATCACCGCGGACAGCCTGGTCAACCTCGAGAAGCGCAGCCGCGAGGAGGGCGACGGCGAGTTTGCCGCCGCGGCTCCAGCTCGTCCGGCGTCCGGCGGCGGCGGCAACGCACCGCGCGGCGGTGGTGGCGGCTTCGACGACACGGAGCTCGACGACCTGCCCTTCTGAACCCAATTCCGTCTGACACGATCGCGCGGCCCGAGGGGTCGCGCCCGAGGAGATCTCGATGCCCCCGACTCGTTCCAAGAAGCGCGACGACTACTACCGCGACCGACGTCGTCGGAAGGTCTGCGCCTTCTGCGCCGACAAGACCGTCTCGATCGACTACAAGGAGGTCAACCGCCTCCGCCGCTACCTCTCGGAGCGGGCAAAGATCGAGCCGCGCCGCAAGACCGGCACATGCGCCGAGCACCAGCGCGAGCTGGCCGTCGCGCTGAAGCGCGCCCGGATCGTCGCGCTGCTGCCGTACGCCCCGCAGCACCTCCGGCCCTGACCGCCGAGGTCGACGACATCCGGGGAGGCGGCCCCGGTGCTTGACGGCCTCCTCCTGCTCGTCGGCGGCGTGGCCGCCGGCCTGTTCGGGTCGCTCCTGGGGCTCGGCGGCGGGATCCTGATCGTCCCGCTGCTCACGCTCGGATTCGGGCTGCCGCTCCTGACCGCGGTCGGCGTCAGCCTGATCTGCGTGATCGTGACGAGCGGCGCGGCGGCCGGCGTGTACCTGGAGCGGCGGGTGGCGAACCTCCGCCTCGGGATGACGCTCGAGCTGTTCACCGCGAGCGGTGCGCTCGTCGGCGGTCTCATCGCGTTCCTGCTCCCGGAGCGCGTGCTCGAGCTGATCTTCGCCGGACTGATCATCTACGTGGCGGTGACGATGGCCCGCCGGGTGGAACCGGCGAGGTCCGCCGCGCCGGCCGCGACGCAGGCCCCCGCCGAGGAGCCGACGCCGGTCGACGAGCCGAGCCCCGTCGAGGCCGTGCCGCCCGTCGAGGATCCGCCGCGCGTCGACCCGCACGTCCCCTTCCTGGACACCCTGTCCGGTCCCGGCTATCACGTCCGGCGGGTCCCGCTCGGCATCGTCGGGAGCGTCGTCGCGGGGCTGGCCTCGGCGCTCCTCGGGATCGGCGGTGGCCTCGTCAAGGTGCCCGTCATGCACGTGATCATGGGCGTGCCGCTCCGCGTCGCGACGGCGACGAGCAACCTGATGATCGGCATCACGGCCTCCGCGAGCGCGATCATCTATCTCCTCCGCGGCGGCATCGATCCGTACGCGGCCGCGCCGACCGCGATCGGCGTGTTCGTCGGCGCGAGCATCGGATCGAGAGTCGCCCACCGGATCGACCTGCGGCTGCTCCGCGGGCTGTTCATCGTGGTGCTGCTCTACACTGCGTGGCAGATGCTCCAGCGAGCGATCGGGTGACGCCCGCGCCCGACAGACCCCCCGAACCCGGCACGGATCGCCGCGCAACGGCCGCATCCGCCGACCCGACCGGCGTGGGCCTCGAGCGATCGATCGCCCGGCTCCTCACGGCCGGTTCGTACCTCTCGATCACGCTCCTGGCGGTCGGCTTTGGCCTGATGCTCGGCAACGGGATCGGCCCGCTGTCGCCGGGCCCGACGGTGGATCTCGGCGGCATTCCGCGCGATCTCGTCGCCCTTCGGCCGACCGGCTTCCTCTGGCTCGGCCTGATCGTCGTCGTCGCGACGCCCGCCTCGCGGGTCGTCGCCTCACTCATCGGCTATCTCCGGCGTCGCGAGCGCCGGATGGCGATCGTCGCGACGCTGATCCTCTTCGTCATCGCGCTGAGCGTGACGCTGGCCCAGGGCTTCGAGGGCTGACGTGGAGGTCCTGATCCTCGTCGGCGCGTTCGTCGTGATCCTCGCCGGCGCCGAGCTGTTCACGAACGGCATCGAGTGGTTCGGCCGGAAGCTCCGGCTCGCCGAGGGCGCGGTCGGGTCGGTGCTCGCTGCGGTCGGGACGGCGCTGCCGGAGACGATGATCCCGATCATCGCGATCATCTCGGGCTCCGGCTCGGAGGCCTCGCACGGGATCGGTGTCGGCGCGATCCTCGGCGCGCCGTTCATGCTCTCGACGCTCGCGATGTTCGTCACGGGCGCTGCGGTCATCGCCGTCCGCCGGCGGCGCACCCGGGGCGACGACATGCTCGTCGATCCCGGCGTCCTGGCCCATGACATGCGCTACTTCGCGATCGCCTACGCGATCGCGATCGCTGCGGCGTTCCTGCCGCTCGACCCGGCCTGGCCGAAGTGGGTCGTCGCGGTCGTCCTGATCCTCATCTACGGCTGGTACGTCAAGGGCCATTTCGAGGACGACCCGGCGGTCGACGCGGAGGATCTCGCGCCGTTGCGCTTCCACCGGCTCGATCGCCGCGGCCGACGGGCCGAGCCCGCGGTGCCGCGTCTCCGGATCGTGAACGTGCAGGTCGTGACCGCGCTCGCCCTGATCGTCATCGGCGCCTTCTTCTTCGTCGACGCAGTCGGCCATCTGGCGACGACGCTCGGCGTGGACCCGGCCATCCTCGCGCTGGTCGTGGCGCCGATCGCGACCGAGCTGCCGGAGAAGTTCAACTCCGTGATCTGGGTCCGGCAGGGCAAGGACACGCTGGCGATGGGCAACATCACCGGCGCCATGGTCTTCCAGTCGACGATCCCGACGGTCGTCGCCCTGCTGTTCGCGGCCGACGCCTGGCACGTGAGCGGGGATACCCGCGTCGCGTTCCTGTCGGCCGGGATCGCCTTCATCTCGTCGGCCGTGATCTTCATCCCGATGGCCAGATCCGGCCGGCTCCTAGGCTCGCGGCTCCTCGTCGGCGGCGCCTTCTACGTCGTCTACCTGGGGATCGTCCTCGCCTCGCTCGCGGGCGCGATCTAGGCCCGAATTCGGCCGCAGCGGGCGTTCGGGGAGTGCCGCGAAGCCCGTGTTATCCTCGGCCGAAGGCCCGTACGAAACCTCTTCGGCGCGCTCCGCGTAGGACGTGCCGAGTGCAAAACCGCCCAGGAGCGTTCGCATGCTGACGGACAACTCGAGTCCCGCCAGGACGGCGTCGGAGACGCCGGCCAGCCCGGAATTACCACCTGCCGCGGCGCGTGGACCGGTCGACCTCGAGAGCGCGATCTGCTACTTCGAGGGTGCGTTCGTCCCGATGCGGGACGCGAAGGTCAGCATCATGACCCACGCGTTCATGTACGGGACGGCGACGTTCGAGGGGATCCGTGCCTACTGGAACGCCGAGCAGGGGAAGCTCTACGGGCTGAAGATCCGCGAGCACGTGGAGCGGATCCGCCAGTCGTGCCGGATCCTGCTCATGGAGAACGTGCCCTCGGTCGACGAGCTCACCGGGCTAATCGACGAGACGGTGCGGCGGAACGGCTTCCGGGAGGACGCCTACATCCGGCCGTCGTTCTACAAGTCGACGAAGGCGATCGGCGTCCGCCTCCACCACCTCGAGAACCAGCTCTACATCATCGCGATCCCGTTCGGGAACTACATCGACACCGAAGCCGGCGTCCGGGTGATGACCTCGAGCTGGCGGCGGAACGCGGACGAGGCACTCCCCGCGCGCGGCAAGATCGTCGGCGGCTACGTGAACATGGCGTTCCAGAAGTCCGAGGCCGAGATGAACGGCTTCGACGAGGCCGTCGTCCTGACGGCGGACGGCCACGTCAACGAGGCGTCAGCCGCGAACCTCTTCGTGGTCCGCGATGGCGTGGCGCTGACGCCCCCGGTGAACGACGACATCCTCGAGGGCGTGACCCGGAAGGCAATGCTCGAGCTGCTCGAGAACGAGAAGGTCCCCGTCGAGATCCGCTCGATCGACCGGTCCGAGCTGTATGTCGCCGACGAGATGTTCCTGTGCGGCACCGGCGTCCAGATCTCGCCGGTCGTCGAGATCGACCACCGGCCGATCGGCTCGGGCGAGGTCGGCCCGATCGCCCGCCAGATCCGCGATCGCTACTTCCAGGCGGTCCGCGGCGAGCTCCCCGAATACCGGCACTGGCTCACCGAGATCTCCTGACCCTCGCCAGGTGGTGAGCGGAGGCGCCGCCGCGCCGTAGCGTCTCGGGGATCGCGCGCGTTCCTGGTGCCGGGCGGCGCGTCGCCGATCCTCCCTCCGAGCAGCTCCCGGCGCGGCGTAGCGGGTCGCCGGCCCTCCCGCCGAGCAGGTGCCGGAGCCGGGTGGCGCGTCGTGGACCTTCGCCGAGCAGCCCGTGCTCCTTGCGTGCGTCGAGTGGGTCGCACGCGTCGCCCGTCGTGCTCACGCCGGCAGCGTCGTGCGATTTCTCGAGCACGGGGCGCTCGGTTCATTCGCGGAAGGGCTGCCTGGGCGACGTACGGAGCACCGGCTGCTCACGAGTGGTCATGGCGCGCGTCAGCGATGGCGCGTGGAGCATCGCGCGCGGCGATTCGCTCGTCGCGGTGGGGCGCCCGGACGTGCCGTGGCGCGACCGGCGGTTCCGGGCGCGCCTGACCGCGCCGGCGACCGGCGGTTCCGTGGCGCGCCTGACCGCGCCGCGGGCGGTCAGCTCGTGGGCGGCGCCGTCTTGTTCGGGGTCTGACTGGTCGTCGTGATCACGATGTCGACCGGGATCGCCGGATCGTTCTTCAGGATCACCTGCGTCCCGAAGGTGGTCTGCAGGAACGCGATCGTGTCGTTGAGGCGCGACTCCGCGCCGTTGTAGACGACGATCTGGGTGCTCGTGATCCCGCTGATGTTCGGCTTCGTCGTGGGCGCCGAGGCGTTCAGCCCGTAGTACGCGAGGTACCCGGCGAGGTTCGGGCCGTGGGCCGGATCGCCGCTCCCGTTGAGGACCCAGATCGCCGCGTTCTCCTCGGCCATCGCCGAGCGGGTGTCCTCGAGCTGGGGATCGACCTTGAAGGCGTTCGCGACGGCGTTCCGGATCTTCGAGATGTTCGGCAGGTACTTGTAGATCGGCGCGAGGACCTGCGTTCCGAAGCGGGGGAACGAGAACACGTACGAGCGGATGTTCTTCGTGTCGACCGAGCTCGCAAGGCCGGCCAGCTTCGCGAGCTGGTCCTGGGGGATGTCGGTCCGCACCGTCGCCTTCACGGCCGCCAGGAGCTGCGGGATCCGCGGGATGAGCGCCGCCACGTCGGCCTGCTCGCGGAGTGACGTCAGGACCCGCTGCTGCCGGGCGCCGCGGTCGAAGTCATCGGAACCGTGCCGCGAGCGGGCGTAGACGAGCGCCTGGGTACCGGTCATGTGCTGGATCCCGGCGGGGATGTAGACCCGCGACGAGCGACCGGAGTCGCTGGGGTAGTTGTCGTCCAGGACCGGCACCTGGACGTTGATCGTCACGCCGCCCATGGCGTCGACGACCTGGCGGAAGCCCTCGAAGTTCACCTCGACGAAGTACTTGATGTCGAGGTTGTAGAGGTTGCCGAGGACCTGCTTGAGACCGTTGTAGCCGCGGGTCCTGTTGGTTCCCGCAACCAGGTCCGGCCGCCCCCGAACGGCCGTGAAGAACGAGTTGATCTTCGCCTGGTAGGTCGAGCCGAATGCGCTCTGCAACCGACCGGGCGGCAGCGGGATGCCCCACGAGTCGCGGGGGAGGCTGAACATCGCGACCTGCTTGGTCGTCGGGTCGATCGAGACGACGATCAGGGTGTCCGTGTTGTACGTGTTCTCGTTCGGCCGCTGATCCGAGCCGATCAGCAGGATGTTCAACCGATCCGTCCCGTCCCACGGCGGAACGGAGGCGTCCGGCAGATCCGACCCCTGGTTCGGCGGCGGCGTCGGCGTGGGCGACGGGCTGTCGATCGGCTCGTCCGTCGGCTCGTCGGAGTCATCGGGCGAGGTCGACCCCGAGGCGGTCGGGGACGCCTGATCGCAGTTGTCGGGGCTCGCCGAGGTGATGAACACGCACGGATCGGTCAGGAAGTCGTTCGCCTGCAGGTCGTATCGCGCGACGACGACGTGGGCGCCGGACATCACGAGGATGACGGCAAGCAGCCCGCCGAGGGACAGCGGCGAGAACACGAGCCGCGGCCGACCGAGCCGCCCGTCGCCGTTCGCCGCGAGCGCGTTCAGCCACACGGCGACCCGATACGCGTCGACGATCGCGACGAGGCGGTAGATGAGCAGGATCAGGTTGAGGACGAAGATCCCGGGGATGACCCAGGGCGTCAACAGGAACGTGAGCAGGCCGGTTCCACCCGCCCGGAGGGCGATCCCGCCGACGAGCGCGGCGAGCAGGATCGGCGGCGCGGCGAACCCGAGGGCGCGCTGATACGCGCCGGTGTAGGCGTGTCCGAGTCCGGGAAAGAGAAGGGAGAGAAACGCCGCGACGAACGGCGACTTCGCCCGCGGTCGCGGCTCCTGCTCGCGGTGCATCGCGGGTAGGATACTCGGACACCCGGCCAGCGGCGTCGGGGTTCGTCGGAGCGTGGAGACGAGCTCGCGCTCGGCCTGCCAGGCGCCCCGCCGGCGTCCCACCCCGTCCCGCCCGGGATGCCACCGAGGTCCGATGTTCCGACCCGTCAGCGCGAAGCCCGATCTCGTCGCCCAAGAGCACGAGATCCTCGCCGAGTGGAGCGCACGGCGGACCTTCCAGCGGCTTCGTGCGAAGAACGCCGGTGGCCCCCGTTGGAGCTTCCTGGACGGTCCGATCACGGCCAACAACCCGATGGGCGTCCACCACGCCTGGGGCCGGATGTACAAGGACCTCTATCAGCGGTTCCACGCGATGCTGGGCGAGGATCAGCGGTTCCAGAACGGCTTCGACTGCCAGGGGCTCTGGGTCGAGGTGAACGTCGAGCGCGACCTCGGGTTCACGAGCAAGCGCGACATCGAGGACTACGGCATCGCCGAGTTCGTCTCGCTCTGCAAGCAGCGCGTCCTGACGTACGCCGCGCGCCAGACCGAGCAGAGCATCCGCCTCGGGATGTGGATGGACTGGAACGATCCCGACGAGCTGCGCCGGCTGCGCGACCTGCTCGCCGCGGACCCGTCCGAGACGGTCACGATCGAGGGCACGGACGGTCCCGTAACGGACACGGTCGAGATGCTCGTCGGCCGCCTCGGGATGCCCGAGGTCGGCGGCAGCTATTTCACCTTCAGCAACGAGAACAACGACCTGATCTGGGGCTTCCTGAAGGAGGTCCACCGCCGCGGCTGGCTCTACAAGGGCCACGACACGATGCCGTGGTGCGCGCGCTGCGGGACCGGCATCTCGCAGATGGAGATGAACGAGGGCTACGCGGACCGCGAGGATCCGGGGCTGACCGTCCGGTTCCCGCTCGTCGATCGGCCGGGGGAGGACCTGCTCGTCTGGACGACGACGCCGTGGACGCTCACCTCGAACGTGGCCGCGGCGGTCGGCCCGGACCTGCGGTACGTGAAGGTTCGCCAGGGAGACGCGGTCCACTGGCTCGGCAAGGGCACGGTCCGGCAGGCGCTCGAGGGTCCCTTCGAGGTGCTCGAGGAGCGGCCGGGGTCGGATCTCGTCGGCTGGCGCTACGAGGGTCCGTTCGACGACCTCGCGGCCGTCCGGAAGGCTTTCGCCGCGGGCGCGTCACCGATTGCTGCCGATGCTCCGTACGAGCATCGCGTCGTCGCCTGGAACGAGGTCGGCGAGGACGAGGGGACCGGCATCGTCCACATCGCCCCGGGCTGCGGCGCGGAGGACCACCAGCTCGGCAAGGCGCTCGGCCTGCCAATGATCGCTCCGCTCGACGACAACGGGATCGTGATCGACGGCTTCGGATCGCTCAGCGGCCGCGACGTCCGCGACGTGACGGATCCGATCGTCGAGCACCTGAAGCGCGAGGCCCGCTTCTACCGAGTGGAGGCGTACCAGCACCGCTACCCGCACTGCTGGCGCTGCGGCACGCCGCTCGTCTTCCGCCTCGTCGACGAGTGGTACATCAGCATGGGCCCGGTGTACGAGCGGCCGCGCTCGGAGCTCACGCCGCAGGAGGTCGATGCCAGCCTCCGCTACCAGATCATGGAGGTCGTCGACCAGATCCGGTGGATCCCGGGCTTCGGCCATGACCGGGAGCTCGACTGGCTCCTGAACATGAACGACTGGATGATCAGCAAGAAGCGCTACTGGGGCCTGGCGCTGCCGATCTACGACTGCCGGGCGTGCGGGACGTTCGAGGTCGTCGGTGGCCGCAACGAGCTGAAGGAGCGGGCTGTCGCCGGCTGGGAGCGCTTCGAGGGCCACACGCCCCACCGTCCGTTCGTGGATGAGGTGACGATTGCCTGTCCTTCGTGCGGCCAGCCGGTGGAGCGGATCAAGGACGTCGGCAATCCCTGGCTCGACGCCGGGATCGTGCCCTTCTCGACGCTCCACTACCGCGAGGAGCCAGAGTACTGGGCGAAGTGGTTCCCGGCCGACTTCATCACCGAGAGCTTCCCGGGCCAGTTCCGCAACTGGTTCTACTCGATGCTCGCGATGTCGACGGTCCTTCGCCGCGAGCCGCCGTTCAAGACGATCTTCGGCTACGCCCTCGTCTTCGGCGAGGACGGCCGGCCGATGCACAAGAGCTGGGGCAACGCGATCGACTTCGACGAGGCCGCGGAGCGGATGGGCGTCGATGTCATGCGCTGGCTATTCGCGAAGGCTCGACCGGAGGAGAACATCAACTTCGGCTGGCACGCGGCGGACGAGGCGCGCCGCGAGCTGCTCGTCCTCTGGAACGTGTATGCCTTCTTCGTCACCTATGCCCGGCTCGCCGGCTGGACGCCGGGCGGTGGCGCTGCGGGCGGGACGCGCAATGTCAGCGGGGCCGTGCTGGATCGCTGGATCCGGTCGCGGGCGGCGGCAACGGCCGCGACCGTGGGCGAGCGCCTGGCGGACACCGACGCGGTCGGCGCGAGCCGGGCGATCTCGACCTTCATCGACGACCTTTCGACGTGGTACCTGCGGCTGTCGCGCAAGCGGTTCTCGCGGAACGACGATGCGGCGGACCGCGACGCGGCCTTCGCGACGCTTCACGAGGTGCTCGTCGCGCTCACGCGGTTCGCGGCGCCGATCCTGCCGTTCCTGACGGACGCGATCTACGGAAACCTCGCAACGGTGGGGGAGGCGGCCCGGGACGCCGCAGCCGGGGACGAGGGCGCGGTCGCGGCCGAAGGTGTCGCGGCGGACGGTCCGGACTCCGTCCACCTGACCGCGTGGCCCGCAGACGAGCTCGCCGCCAATCGCGACGAGTCGCTCGAGCGGGCGATGGCGATCGCCCGGTCCGCGGTCGAGCTCGCCCGGACCCTCCGCGGCTCCGCCGGGCTCCGGACGCGGCAGGCGCTCGCCCGGCTCTGGCTCGCCCTGCCCGGCGGTGAGCTGCCGGATCGCGACGCCCTGATCGCCCTGATCCGCGACGAGGTGAACGTCCGTCTCGTGGAGCTGATCAGCGACGAGTCCGCGCTGGTCGAGAAGCGGGTCAAGCCGCTCCTCCCGAAGATCGGCCGCAAGCACGGGCCGGCGATCCCGGCGATCATGGCCGCCGCCCGGGAGAACGCGGTCGAGTACCACCCCGACGGCTCCGTGACGCTCGGCGGCGTCACGCTCGAAGCCGATGAGGTCGAGATCCTCGCGACGCCGCGACCCGGAACGGCGGTTGCCCATGACGAGGGTCTCGTCGTCGTGATCGACACCGAGCTCACCGACGAGCTCCGGGCCGAGGGCGACGCCCGCGAGCTGCAGCGAGCCGTCCAGGACTTGCGGAAGGACGCGGGTCTCGCGCTGGACGACCGGATCGATCTCTGGGTGGAGGGCCTCCGGGACGAGGTCGCCGGTCACCTCGACACCGTCGCCGAGGAGACGCTCGCGAACCACGTCCATCGCAGCCGGCCACCGGCCGGGATCGACCACACCGCGCGCGTCACACTGTCCGGCGATCCCGTCGAGATCTGGCTTCAGCGGATCGACGTTCCGTGACCATTCAGGCTCGCCGCTGGGCGACGTTCATCGGTCTCGCCCTCGCGATCGTCGTCGTCGACCAGATCGCGAAATCGGCCGTCGTCTCGTCGCTCGCGCCGGGGCAGTCGACGCCGCTCATCGGCGATCTCGTCCGGATCGTGTACGGCCAGAACACGGGTGCACTCTTCGGGCTCTTCAAGGACAACGCGGCGATGTTCGGCGTCGTGTCCCTGGTCGTGATCGGGCTGATCGTCGGCTACCACGCGCGGGCGGCCGCGTCGCCGTATCTCACGGTGACGCTCGGGCTCCTGCTCGGCGGCGCGATCGGCAACATGCTCGACCGGCTCCGCCTCGGCTTCGTGGTCGACTTCGTCGACGCCGGGATCGGCACGACCCGCTTCTACACGTTCAATGTCGCCGACTCCGCGATCAGCCTCGCGATCCTCCTGCTCCTGCTCGCCGCGGTCTGGCCGCGGCTCCTCGAGACGTCTCCGACGCGCCCGCCCGTAGCGGACTCCGGCGAGGATCCTGCGTGACGGGACCGGGCGTCCACACGCTCGAGGTCCCGGCCGGGGCGCCTCTGCAGCGGGTCGATCGATACGTCGCCGACGTCACCGGCCTCTCCCGGAGCCACGTTCAGAAGCTGATCTCCGCCGGGAACCTCACGGCGGACGGGCTGCCGCTGAAGGCGAACGCGGTCGTCGGACCAGGCGCCGCGCTCCGGCTCGTCGTCCCGGAGCCCGCAAAGCTCGACCTCGCCCCGGCACCGGACATCCCGGTCCGGGTCGTCCACGAGGACGCGGATCTCCTGATCATCGACAAGCCGGCGGGGCTCGTCGTCCATCCCGCGCCGGGTCACACCGGCGACACGCTCGTCAACGCGCTCCTCGCGCACGGCGGCGCCGATGCGTTCGGCGGCATCGCCGGCGTGATGCGGCCGGGCATCGTCCATCGCCTGGACCGCGACACGAGCGGCCTCCTGATGGTCGCCCGGACCGATGCCGCGCAGCACTCGCTGATGGCCCAGCTGAAGGCGCGGCGGGTCAAGAAGACGTATCTCGCCCTCGTCCAGGGCGAGGTCTCCGCTGAGGTCGGCCGGATCGAGGCACCGATTGGCCGCGACCCGAAGCACCGGACCCGCATGGCCGTCGTCCCGGACGGCCGACCCTCGACGACTGGCTACCGGGTTCGCGAGCGGTTCGCCGACTGGACGCTGCTCGAGCTGGATCTCGTCACCGGCCGGACCCACCAGATCCGCGTCCATCTCGACGCCATCGGGCACCCGGTCGCCGGCGATCCCGTGTACGGAACGGGGACGTCGCGGCGGGGCCCGCGACCGGGCCGGGACGGGGCAACGCTCGACCGCCTGTTCCTCCACGCCTGGCGCCTCCAGCTGACCTCGCCGAGCGACGGCAGCCTGATCCGGGCGGAGGCGCCGCTCCCCGACGAGCTGGAGCGGGTGCTGAACGGGCTCCGGTCCGAGCGGAGCGATCTCGCGGGCCCGGACGGACGACGATGAGCAACGGGTCGGACGCTGCGCTGCCGCCCGACCTCACGGGCGCTCTGCCCGCCGCCGCCGGTCACGTCTCGGACGACCCGGGCCGGCCCGACTACACGATCGACGGCGCGCCCGGCGCGCTCCTCGCGATCATCTCCGGACCGTCCGGCGTCGGGAAGGACACGATCATCGACGCGCTGCGTCGCCGGGAGCGGGCCGAGGGTCGGGAGCACAAGCGCCACTATGTCGTCACGGTGACCACGCGCGAGCGCCGACCGGGCGAGGTCGATGGCGTCGACTACCACTTCGTCAGTCGGGACGAGTTCCTGCGCATTCGCGACGCCCGTGGGTTCCTCGAGGCCAATGAGGTCCACGGCAACTGGTACGGCTCGCCGCGGGACCAGGTCCGCGCCGCGCTCGCGGTCGGCAAGGACGCGATCCTGAAGATCGATGTGCAGGGTGCGCAGATCGTCAAGGAGCAGGTCACGCAGGCGCTCCTGATCTTCGTGACGCCGCCCACCCTGGAGACGCTCTTCCAGCGGCTCCGCAGCCGGGCGACCGAGACGGCCGATGAGCTCGAGCTCCGCCAGCGGAACGCGGCCCTCGAGATCGCCCGCCAGGGCGACTACGACCACGTCGTCACGAACGAGACGGGCCAGGTCGAGCGGACCGCCGAGGCGATCGAGGCGATCATCGCCGAGGAGCACCGGCGGCATCCGCGACGCAGGGTCCGCGTGTAGCGGATGGACGCGACGGTCGCGCCGTCGTTGCTGCCGGGGCCCTCGGACGCCGAGCCGCTCGGGTCCGATCGCTTCGTGACGGTCGCGATCGATTCCGCGGGCGGCGCCGGTGGCCGGACCTACACCTACGCCGTCCCGGCCGAGATCGGCGAGCTGGATCCCGGCGAGGCGGTCCTCGTCGACTTCGGCCGACGCCAGGCGCTTGCCGTGGTGCTCGGCGATGCCGAGGCGCCGGAGGGCGTCGCGGCCAAGCCGATCCTCTCGCGCGTCCGCTCCGACGGCCCGCTGCTGCCGGCATTGACGCTCCGGCTGGCCGCGTGGATCGCGGATCACTATTTGGCGCCGCCGGCGCTCGTGATCCGGGCGATGCTGCCGCCGGGCTTCCTCGAACGGCTGGAGCTCGTCGCCGAGCGGACGGCGACCGGCGACGCAGAGGCCAGTCCGGCCTCGATGCACCCGCAGGATCAGGACCTGCTGGATCAGCTCGACCGCGGCCCGCGTCCGGTGCGCGATCTCGTGTCCGCGGAGGGCCGCGGCGGACTGCTCCGTCGCCTTCGCGCCCTCGCGGCGGACGGTCGCGCGACGCTCGACTGGACGCTGCTCGGTGCGGGCGTCGGGCCCCGCTACGAGCGCTGGATCCGGCTCACGCCGGCTGGCGCGCGGGCTGGGAACGGCGCGGAGCCCGGCCAGCGTCGGCTCGGGCCCCGACAGCTCGCCGTCCTCGCGGAGCTGCAGGACGCCGCTGCGGCGGAGGGTCCGGCTGCCGCGGGCCTGGTCCGTGGAGCCCCGCTCGTCGAGCGACACGGCAGCGCGACGCTTGCGTCCCTCGCCCGTCGCGGTCTCCTGGAGATCGAGATCCGGGAACGGCCACGTCGACCGCTCGATGCGCGGCCGCCGGGTCTCCGCGGCGGGCGGCCGCCCGGCGCGCCCCTGACCGACCCACAATCGCGCGCCGTCGCCGCGGCATCAGCGGCAGTCGCGGCGGGGGATCCGCGACCGATCCTGCTCGATGGCGTGACCGGCGGCGGCAAGACGGCGATCTACGTCGAGGCGATCATCGCCTCGCTCGAGCGGGGCCGGCCGGCGCTCGTGCTCGTCCCCGAGATCGCCCTCGCGATGCCGCTCGTCGACCGGCTCCGGGCCGATCTCTCGGCGCGGGTGGCGCTCGTCCATTCCGGCCTCTCCGAAGGCGAGCGATCCGACGAGTGGCGCCGGATCCGATCCGGCGACGTCGACATCGTCGTCGGGACGCGGGTCGCGGTCCTCGCGCCACTCGAGGATGTCGGCGTGATCGTCGTCGACGAGGAGCACGACGCGGCGTACAAGAGCGATCGGACGCCGCGCGTCCAGGCGCGCGACGCCGCGATCCGGCTCGCGGAGCTTGCCGGCGCGGCGATCGTCCTCGGCAGCGCGACACCGTCCGTCGAGTCGATGGGGCGCGCGCGGGACGGTCGCTACGAGCGGATCGTGTTGCCGACGCGGCCGACCGGGACTCGGCCCGTGATCGAAGTCGTCGACCTCCGCGAGGAGCTGAAGACCGGCAACCGCGGCCTGCTCAGCGGGGTCCTCGTCGATGCGCTTGCCGGGCTCGACGTCGCGGCCGGTGAGCAGGCGATCCTGACGATCAACCGTCGGGGCAGCGCGTCGGTCGTGCTCTGTCGCGACTGCGGCCACGTCCAGACGTGTCCGGAGTGCGAGCGGCCGCTCGTCTATCACCAGGCGGGAACGACGCTGCGTTGCCATCACTGCGGCCGCGCGACGCCCATCGCGACGCGCTGTCCGAACTGCGGGTCGCCGAGGATCCGGTACCTCGGCGGGGGGACGCAGCGGATCGAGGAGGAGGTCCGCCGTCGATTCCCCGCGCTGCGCGTCGCCCGGCTCGACCGGGACGTCGTCGAGCATCGCGGGGCCGCGGAGCGGGTCGTCGATTCGTTCGCCTCCGGGAGCGTCGACGTGCTGGTCGGGACGAGCCTCGTGACGAAGGGCCTCGACATCCCCGGCGTGACGCTCGTCGGGGTCGTCTCGGCCGATGTCGCGCTCAACCTTCCGGACGAGCGGGCCGCCGAGCGCACGTATCAGCTCCTCGCCCAGGCCGCGGGGCGGGCGGGCCGTGGCGACCGACCCGGCCGGGCGATCATCCAGTCGTACCAGCCCGATCATCCCGCGATTCAGGCCGTGGCCACGGACGACGCAGCGAGGTTCTACGACTCGGAGCTGGAGCTGCGCCGCCGCTTCGGGTCGCCGCCGTTCGGCGCGCTCGTCAAGCTCACGGTCGGGCTGGCCGACCGGGAAGCCGCGGAGCAGGCGGCCGGCGCGATGGCCGATCGCCTTCGAGAGCGGGCGCTGGTCGAGGGCGCCGGAGTCTCGGTCCTCGGCCCGGCCCCGGCATACATCGCGCGGCGGGCAGATCGGTGGCGCTGGAACGTCGTCCTTCGCGGGCCCGACCCGCGCCGGATGCTCGACGCTGGCGTGGACCGGCCGTGGTCCGTGGACGTGGATCCCGACAGCCTCCTGTGAGGTCGGCGCGAGCGGGCCGCGACGAGAGGCGGCCCCTCGGTGTCGCGTCCGGCGCCGCCCCAGCTCGTGCCGAACGTCGGTGCGGGTGACGGCGATCCGGGCGACAATGAGCCGCACAGCGGGAGGACGCGAGATGACGGATTCAGATCAGACGGGAACCAACGGAATGTCCGGCGCGACGGGGAGCGGGTCCACGGATGCCAGCGGGTCGAGCAGCGGCACGACCCCGCCGACCGGTGGCGACGAGTCGTTCGGCTGGACGGGCGAGGAGCAGGCCGCCGGCGGAAGTGACACCCGCGCGACGGCAGAGCGGATGCTCGGCCAGCTGCAGTCGATGATCGACACGATCGCCGTCCAGGCGGCGCCCGTCGTTCGGCAGATCGGCGCCAAGGCCGCGGAGCTCGCGGCGGTTGCCGCGGATCGCGCCGGCCCGCTCGCCCATCGGGCCGCGGACGCGACCGCGGATGCGAGCGTCCGGCTCGCCGAGCGGTCGCGAACCCTCGCCGCGGATCTCCGGAGCAAGGCGGACGGTGCAGCCGGCGACGGGACGAGCGACGCCGGCTCGGGCAATGGCGGGGGCGGCTCGGCAGGCGGACCGAGCGAGTACATGACGCCGCCGCTCGCGGGTGCCGACGACGCCGCCGAGATGAGCGCCAAGGACGACCCCGCCGAGGGTCGACCGCTCTAGATCGCGAGGGCCGCGAGGCCTGGCGAAGCCCGGCCGGAGGTCCAGCAAAGGCCGTCGGTATACTCCGGGCCATGAGCGTTCGCCCCATCGTCCTCCTCGGTGACCCCCGGCTTCGGCTGAAGGGTCTGCCCGTCGACAGCTTCGGCCGGTTCCTGCACGGCCTGCTCGACGACATGACCGAGACCATGCGCCACGCGCCCGGCGTCGGCCTTGCCGCACCGCAGGTCGGCGAGGCGCTGCAGGCGTGCGTCATCGAGGTCGGCGACCAGCTCTACGAGCTGATCAACCCGCGGATCGTGCGGTCCGCGGGCGACGACCGCGACCTCGAGGGGTGCCTGTCGCTCCCGGGCTACTACGCCTACGTCACCCGTCGGGAGAAGGTCTGGGTCGTGGCCCAGAACCGCCACGGCAAGAAGATCAAGGTCGCGGGGTCCGGCCTGCTCGGTCGTGCGCTGCAGCACGAGCTCGACCATCTCGACGGGAAGCTCTTCATCGACTACCTCGGGTCGATGGACGAGCTGATCCCCATCGGCGCCGACGAGGATGACGACGACCAGGTCGACGCGGAGAAGGCGGCGCGGGCCCTGGCGTGAGGCGGCCGCCGGAGCGGCCGGTCCCGACGATCGTTCTCGGCAGCGGCGCCTTCGCCCGGCCCGCGCTCGCGGTCCTGGCCGACCATCCGTCCATCGATCTTCGTGCGGTCGTCACCGCACCGCCGCGACCCGCCGGCCGACGTCAGGTCGAGACCCGAACTCCGGTCCACGAGCAGGCGCTCGAGCTCGGCCTCGCGGTCCGCACGCCCGAACGGCTCCGGGACCCGGCGGCCGTCGCGGATCTCCTGTCGTTCGACCCCGAGCTCGTCGTCCTCGCCGACTACGGTCAGATCGTCCCGACGGCCCTGCTCGATCGGCGGTTCGGTGCGCTGAATCTCCATCCGTCGCTCCTGCCCCGGCACCGCGGCGCCACCCCGATCCCGGCCACGATCCTCGCCGGTGACGCCGACACCGGGGTCAGCCTCATCCGGATGGACGATGGCATCGACACCGGCCCGATCGTCGCAGTCGAGCGGACGCCCGTCGGTCCTCGCGAGACGGCGCCGGAGCTGGAGGCGCGGCTCGCCGTCCTCGCCGCGGAGCTGCTCCGTGCGTCCATCGACCCGTGGCTTGGTGGCGACCTCACCGCCACGGCCCAGGACCCCGCCGGCGCGACCCTGACCCGACCGCTCCGTCGGACGGCTGGCCGCCTGGATCCTCGATCCCCGGCCGAGCGGCTCGAGCGGGCGATCCGCGCGTATCTCCCGTGGCCCGGCACGTATCTCGACATTGCGGGTCTCCGCCTCGTCGTGCTGTCCGGTCACGTCGTCCCGTCACGGCCCGGCGACGAGCCCGGCCAGATCGTCGCGGAGCCGCCCGGCATCGCCCTCGCCACGGTCGACGGTCGGCTGGTGCTCGACACGGTCCAGCCCGCGGGTGGCCGGCCGATGTCCGGCGAGGCCCTCCTTCGGGGACGGCCGGGGATCATCGGGTCGGCCGTCACGCCCGCTGCGGCACCGGCCGAGGTCGTCGCCGGCAATCCCGCCGGGTCGCACGCGTAGACTCGAACCCGATGGTTGCCTCAAGCATCGAGCTCCCCGTCGTCGCGCCCGGCCGTGATCCCCGGCCCGGTCTCTCCGGCCTGCCCATCGACGAGCTCGTCGCATGGCTGGCGGAGCGCGGCGAGCCTGCGTACCGCGCCCGACAGATCGGCGATGCCCTGTGGCGCGGCAGCGCCACGTCGTTCGAGGAGGTCGTCACGCTGCCCGCGTCACTCCGGGAATCGCTCGCGTCCGCGTTCCGATTTGACACGGTCGGTGACACGGAGACGCGGCTCAGCGATGGCGGCCTGACCGAGAAGGGGCTCCACCGCCTGTCCGACGGCGCGCTCATCGAGTCGGTCCTCATGCACTACCCGGCGCGTGGGACCCAGCGCGAGCGGCACACGCTGTGCATCTCGAGCCAGGCGGGCTGTGCCGTCGGCTGTCCGTTCTGCGCAACGGGCGAGCTGGGCTTCACGCGCGACCTCGAGACCGCCGAGATCGTCGACCAGGTCCGGCACGCCGCCCGTCGGCTGGCAGCGGACGGCCGCCGCCTCACGAACGTCGTGTTCATGGGCATGGGCGAGCCGCTCCTGAACCTCGACCGGGTCCTCGCCGCGGTCGACGCGCTGAACGATCCGAAGCGGTTCGGGCTCGGCGCCCGCCACATCACGGTCTCGACGTCCGGCGTCGTGCCCGGCATCCGGCGGCTCACTGCGCTCGGGCCGCAGTTCACGCTGGCGGTCTCGCTCCACGCCGCCCGCGACGCGCTGCGTGACGTGCTCGTCCCGTTGAACCGTCGCTGGCCGATCGCGGACGTCGTCGCGGCCGCGCGCGAGCATGCCGCCGCGACCGGCCGACGCGTGACCTACGAGGCGACGATGATCGCGGGCATCAACGACACGGAGGAGGATGCGGTCGCGATGGCCGAGCTGCTCCGCGGCGACCATGCCCACGTCAACCTGATTCCGATGAACCCCGTCGCCCACACGCCCTGGACCGCCTCGCCGGACGTCGTGATCGAACGGTTCGCCTCGATCCTCGCGGCCGCCGGGGTGACGGCAACGATCCGGCGGAACCGGGGCCAGGAGATCGGCGCGGCATGCGGTCAGCTCGCGGCCGAGCGAGCCGGCGAGCCGGCGCCGGCCGTCGTCGCGCGGCGACGGGCGAGGCTGATCGACGAGAGCGCCCACGCGCTGCGCGGCGAGCGGAGCGACGAGCCCGTCCCGGTCGGGGTGGGGGAGTAGCGATGGCCGGCGGCCGGGCGCGGGTCGCGGTCAGCATCCTGGATGCCGACCATTCGAACATGGGTCACGCCATCCGTCGCGCCGAGCGCGAGGGCGCCGACCGGTTCCACATCGACATCATGGACGGCCACTTCGTCCCGAACCTCACCTTCGGGCCGAAGATGATCGCGGGGATCCGGCCGCGGACCGAGCTGCCGCTCGACGCCCACCTGATGATCAGCGACCCGCAGCAGTACATCGACGAGTTCCTGGAGGCGGGCTGCGACTCGGTCACGTTCCACGTCGAGGTCGAACCGGCCCAGATCGAGCCGACGCTGAAGGCGATCCGCGCGGCCGGCCGCGCTGCGGGGCTGGCGGTGAAGCCGAAGACCCCGCTCTCCGCCCTCGAACCGTATCGGCACCTGCTCGACATCATCCTCGTGATGACCGTGGAGCCCGGGTTCGGCGGCCAGGCGTTCATGAAGGACGTGGCCGCGGAGAAGGTTCTCGCCGCCCGCGACTATCTCTCGCACAAGCCGGTCGGGGCGGAGGTCCACGTCGACGGCGGGGTGAACCGCGAGAGCGCGGAGTTCGTCGGTGGCCTCGGTGCCGACATCCTCATCGTCGGCTCGGTCCTCTGGATCAAGGGTCGCGACATGGGACGCGAGATCCGGCTCGTCCGGGCGCTCGCGGACGAGGGCTACCAGTACCGCCTGAACGACGGCCATCCGCCGATCCCGCGCGACGCGATGGTGACCTTCACCCAGCTGCCGAAGCATCTTGCGTGGCGGTTCATGGAGGAGATCGAGCGCGGCGACATCCCCGTGATCCCGCTCCGCGGCAGCGGCCGATTCAACCCCGACGGCGTCCGCGACTATGACCTGCTCGTGCCGGCGTCCGCCGAGGAGCTGACGATCGCCCGGCACGCCGCGGACCGCGAGCGCTACCAGGCCGAGGCGGAACGCTGGCGCACGGCGTACATCGCGGAGCACGGCGTCCGCCCGCCCGAGACGGTGCGACCGGGGACGACCGTCGACGATGCCGCAGAGCGCGACGGCCCGGCGGGATCCGGCGCGCATGGGGCGCGGTCGGGCAACGCCGCGTCAGGCGGCTGACACCGGTCGTGCGCGCGCTCCTGCAGCGGACGAGCGGCGCGCGCGTGCGCGTCGACGCGGAGATCGTCGGGGAGATCGACGCGGGGCTCGTCGTCCTGCTCGGCGTCGGGCCCGAGGACGACGAGGCGACCACCGACGCGCTGGCCCGGCGCGTGACCGAGCTGCGGATCTTCGACGATCCGGACGGCCGGACGAATCTGTCGCTCCTCGACGTCAGTGGCGGTGTCCTGGTCGTCAGCCAGTTCACGCTCTACGCCGACACGCGCCGCGGCCGCCGGCCGGGCTTCACCGGCGCAGCCGCCCCGGACCTCGCGGAGCGGCTCTACCTCCGCTTCGCGGACACGCTCCGCGGGCTCGGCGTGCAGGTCGCCACGGGCCGCTTCGGGTCGGCGATGGCGGTCGAGCTCGTGAACGACGGGCCGTTCACGATCTGGCTCGACACGGCGGATCGCTGAGCGTCGGGGACATGCAAACGCCCGGCCGGAGCCGGGCGTCGTCGCGAGGGCGGCGCCGAAGCGCCGCACGCTACTTGGCGGACTTCAGCGCGGTCCGCCGGCAGCGCGTGCAGACGAGGGACTTCGTCTCGACGCCGTTCGTGCGGACGGTGTACGGCTGGAGGTTCGGCTGGTAGCGGCGGTGGGCGCGGACGCGGTTCATCCCCGACGACTGGGGGTTGAATCCGCCCATCGAGACCTTGCCGCACACGGCGCAGGAGCGGGCCATCGGGGTTCCTCGGAATGGTCGAAGTGGGTGGTCGTGAACGTCGAGCGATGCTCGGCGCACGGTCACGCCCGGTCGAACCGGGCGAGCGGGGCGGTATGATAGCACTCGCTTCGCGCTCGCTGCCAGCGCGCGTCCGCCGATCCAGGCCACAGGAGGATGCCCGCGGCGTGCCGATCGATCCCTCCATGCCGACCCGGGGCCGCTCCCTCGTCACGCGGCGCGCCCTGACCGATCTGGTCCGGGCCGCCACGCTCGGGTCGTACGGCGTCATCGGGTTCGCCGGGGGCGGACTGTGGGGACGAATCGCCGTCGCGGTGGGCCTGCCACCGACGGGGATCCGGATCGCCCTGCACGAGCAGCTCACGATCGATCTCGACCTGACCGTCGCCCACGGGGTCCCCGTGGCCGAGGTCGCTCGGCAGGTGGACTCGGCCGTGCGCTATGCGGTCCGGCGAGCCCTGGACCGTGACGTCGACCGCCTGACGATCCACGTCGCCGGCCTCGCCACGGGCCCGTTCGAAACCGTCGCGCCGGCGGCGGGCGGGCGAGTGTCGCGTGCGCCAGGGTCGAGCAACGTCGCGCCGGACGATCTCGCGGCAAGTGGCACGGACGTGGCCTGATGGCGCGGGCCCGACGACCGCGGAGTCGCTGCACGACGGCGGGCCTCCTCGAGGCGATCCGGAGTGCGGTGGCGAACCTCGAGGCGCACGTCGACGAGATCAACGCGCTGAACGTGTTTCCGGTTCCGGATGGGGACACCGGGACGAACATGCTGGCAACGGTCCGGGCCGCTCTCGAGGAGGCCGAGTCGGCGGGCCGCGACGGCCCGGTCGACCGGTTGGCGGCCGCGGTCGGGCTCGGCGCGCTCATGGGCGCCCGAGGGAACTCGGGGGTGATCACGAGCCAGATCCTGCGCGGGTTCGCCGAGGGCCTTGCCGGCAAGCGCGACTTCAATGGCCTCGATCTCGCCAATGCGCTCGCCGTCGGCGCGAAGACGGCGTACGCGGCTGTCGGCAAGCCGGTCGAGGGAACGATCCTGACGGTCATCCGCGAGGCCTCCGCGGCCGCCGTCGAGGCCGCCGAGCGGGACGATGCCGTCGCGACGGTGCTCGCCGCGACGGTCGAAGGCGCACGTCGATCCGTTGCCAGGACGCCGTCCCTGCTCCCGATCCTGCGCGAGGCCGGGGTCGTGGACTCGGGTGGGCAGGGCCTCTTCCGGCTCTTCGAGGGCGCGCTCCTCGCTGTCGATGGACGACCCGTCCGCGCCGGCGCCGCGGTGCTCGCCGTCGCCACGGGACCCGCGTCAGCGGTTGCGGCTCACGCCGAGGATCGGCGGCCTGTTGCCCCGGCCTTCCGGAGCGGCGTGGCCGGCCTGGAGACGGACGCCTTCGGGTACGAGACGGTCTTCGTCCTGGCGCCTCGACCGGACGAAGTGCTCGACGTGCCGGCGATCCAGCAACGTCTCGAGCAGATCGGGAGCTCGGTCCTCGTGGGGGGCGATGCGCGGCTCGTCAAGGTTCACGTCCACAATGAGCGACCCGACGAGGTGATCGCCTACGGCCTGTCGCTCGGCACGCTCACGCGGATCACGGTCGAGAACCTGGACTCGATGGCCGATGACGTTCGCGAGGCCCGCGCCTCGTCGTTCGTGGGGACGGCGGCCGGGTCTGCGACCCCTCACCGTCCGCCCGCCGCCGAGCCTGGCGCGCGCGCGCTGGACCTCCCGGACCTCGCTCCGTCGGCGAGGAACGGCGCCCGCCGGACGCGCTCCGAGCCCGACGCCGCCCCAACCGCCGCGACCGTCGCGGATCCGGCCGGGCCCGGGGAAGCGGCCACGGTCGACATCGATCCGGCTCTCGGACCCGCGATCGCCGCGGTCGTCGCCGGCGACGGACTCGAGAAGCTGTTCCGCGACTTCGGCGTCGAGCTGATCGTCCGTGGCGGCCAGAGCGCGAACCCGAGCACCGGGGAGCTGCTCCGGATCGCCCGTCTCGCCCGCGCCCGCGAGGTCATCGTCCTGCCGAACAACCCCAACGTCCGCCTCGCGGCGGAGCAGGCGGCCCGGATCTGCGCCGAGCGCCGGCTCGTCGTCGTTCCGACCCGCAACGCGGCCGAAGGGATCGCCGCCCTGCTCGCCTTCGATCCGGATGCCGACGCGGCCGCGAACGTGGAGCCGATGACGGCCGCCGGTCGCGGCCTCGCGACGATCCAGGTCACGGAGGCGGTCCGGGACGCGAGGATCGGCGGCCGCAAGGTGAAGAAGGGCCAGACGATCGTCCTCGACCCCGATGACGGCCTGGTCGCGGCGGACGGGGATCGGGAGCGGGCCGTGCTGAAGGCGGTCGGCTCGTTCGCCGCCGGCGTCGAGCTCGTCACGCTCTACTACGGCGACGACGCCACGCTGCTGGAAGCCGAGGGGATCGCCCGCAGGATCGGCGAGCGGCTCGGTGCAGAGGTGGAGGTCGTCCACGGCGGACAGCCGCACTACCGCTACCTGATCTCGGCCGAGTAGGAGCGTGACCCGACCCGGCGACCACAGACCGGACCGCATCGGCCAACGGTCGCGGACGGTGGCGGCGACGGTGCGTCGACCGACGGCCGTGAAGGCCGCCGTTCCGCCGCCACCCACGGACCCCATCGAGCTCCTCGACACGATGGTCAACCGCTCCGGGCTGGGTGCGGCGAACCACCTCCAGCGAGCCGGTCGGCGGCTGGGATTCCTCACGGTTCGCGAGCTGCTCTTCCACCTTCCCCGCCGGTACGACGACCTTCGCGAGATGCGACAGCTCGGCGAGCTGGTCTGGGTCGAGGACGGAACCGTCGTCAGTGCCCGGGTCACCGTCGCGGACGTGCGCGTCGAGCCGTCGTTCCGCCGCCGCATTCAGCGGACGATCGCGGTGCTCGAGGATCCCACGGGGACCGTGGACGCGACGTGGTTCGGCCGCCGCTACATCGAGCGCCGGCTGTTTCCCGGCGCCGAGATCATCATCTCCGGCAAGCTGAAGCGGTTCGGCCGGAAGCTGACGATCGACAACCCGGACTTCCAGCCCGTCGGCCGGGATGACGAGATGCTCCACGTCGGGCGGATCGTCCCGGTCTACCGCCTCACCGCCGGTCTCACCGCGGCCCGTCTGCGCGTTGCGATGCGCGAGGCGCTCGACCGGGCCGGGGTCAGCTACCCCGAGTACCTGCCTGCGGCGATCCGCGACGAGGAGGAGCTCGTCGGCGCTCCCCGCGCGTTGGAGGACGCCCATTTCCCGGCGACGTTCGACGGACGCGACGCGGCGCTCCGGCGGCTCGCCTTCGACGAGCTGCTCGCGCTCCAGCTCGGCATGGTGGGTCGTCGCCGACAACGCGGTCGTGACGCGGCCGAGCCGATCCCCGGCGACGATCGCGCCGATGCCCGGCTTCGCGACTCGCTGGTCGCCGCACTTCGGGCGAAGGTGGGTGCGGACGTGGACCTGACGCCGGACCAGGCGTCGGCGATCGACGCGATCCGCGCCGACCTCGCGCGCCCGACGCCGATGCTCCGGCTCCTCCAGGGCGACGTCGGCAGCGGCAAGACCGCGGTCGCCGCGTGGGCGCTCGGGGCGGCGGCGCTCGAAGGGCGCCAGGGTGCGCTGCTCGCCCCGACCGAGCTGCTCGCCCGCCAGCACCACGCGACGATCGCCGGCCTGCTCGAGGGCTCGGGGATCGCCGTCGAGCTGCTCACCGGTTCCCAGACCGCAGCGGTGGCGAGCCACGTCCGGGATCTCGTCAAGTCCGGGCAGGCCCCGGTCGTGGTCGGGACGCACGCCCTGATCCAGGAGCGGGTCGAGTTCGCCCGCCTCGGCGTCGTCGTGATCGACGAGCAGCACCGGTTCGGCGTGGAGCAGCGCGGGCAGCTCGAGGCGAAGGCCGGTGGCCACGCGCCGCACGTCCTGCTGATGACCGCCACGCCGATCCCGCGGACCCTCGGCCAGGTCCTCTACGCCGACCTCGACGTCTCCGATCTCCGGACGCCGCCCGCCGGCCGGATCCCCATCCGGACCGGGATCCGCCAGCCGGACCAGCTGGCGTCGGTGTGGGACCGGGTGCGTCAGGAGGCCGCGGCCGGACACCGCTCGTTCGTCGTCGTCCCGCTCATCGACGAGGCCGAGACCGACGACGCTGGACCGGGACCAGGGCCGGCATCGGACGCCTCGGCGCCCGCCGCGGAGGCCGAAGCGGTCCGACTTCGCGAGCTGCTCGCCCCGCTCCGCGTCGGCCTCGTCCACGGCCGGATGAAGGCCGCCGATCGCGACGCCGAGATGACCCGGTTCCGTGACGGCGATCTCGACGTGCTCGTCGGGACGACGGTCGTCGAGGTGGGTGTCGACGTGCCCGAGGCGACGATGATGATCGTGGAGGGGGCGGATCGCTTCGGCCTCGCCCAGCTCCACCAGCTCCGCGGCCGCGTCGGTCGCGGCACCGCCGAGAGCTTCTGCGTCCTCGTCTCGGACTCGACCGACGAGACCGCCCAGGCGCGGCTGAAGGCGGTCGCCGAGATCCGGGACGGGTTCGAGCTCGCCGAGAAGGACTTCGAGCTGCGCCGGGAGGGCGACGTCCTGGGCCTGGCCCAGTCCGGGCTGCCGCGGCTCCGCGTCGCCTCCCTCCAGAACCGCGACCACGTGGCGCTGGCGAAACGCGCCCGGGAGCACGCCGAGCGGCTGCTCGACGAGAGCGGCCGTCTCTCCCCGGAAGCTGCGCCGCTCCTCAACGAGCTCGAGCGCGGCTGGCTGGAGCGCGTCTGGGTCGGCGAGCCCGAGAGCGCGGCGTAGCGAACGTGGCGGATGCCGGGCGCGTGATCGCCGGAACGGCGAAGGGCCATCGCCTCCGCGCGCCGGGGCCGGGGACGCGACCACTGGCCGATCGCGTCAAGCAGCCGCTCTTCGCGATCCTCGAGCCGGTGGTTGTCGGGGCCCGGGTGCTCGACCTGTTCGCGGGCAGCGGCGCGGCCGGGATCGAGGCGCTGTCGCGCGGCGCCGACGCCGTCACGTTCGTCGAGAAGGACCAGGGCGCCGTCGCGGTGATCGGCGAGAACCTGCGCTCATCCGGGCTCGCCGGACCGGCCGCGCACGTCGTCCGGGCGGACGCCCTCCGCTGGCTGACGACCCGGCTCGATCCGACCGAGCCGCCGTTCGACCTCGTCTTCGCCGACCCGCCGTACGCGGAGACCGAGCTCCTGCGGAACGTCCTCGACCGTCTCGGCGCGCCCGACGCGCCCCTCACCGCGGACGCCCGCGTCGTCGCCAAGCATTTCTGGCGCGATCGGCCGCCCGAACGGATCGGTATGCTGGCCGCCGAGCGCGAGCGCCGCTTCGGCGAGACGGCGCTGACGTTCTACCGCCGCCAGGAGGCCGACGAGCGACGATGACGACCGCGGTCTACCCGGGCTCGTTCGACCCGATCACGAACGGCCATCTCGACGTCATCGGCCGGGCGGCCGGCGCGTTCGATCACGTGATCGTCGCCGTCCTCGCGAACCCACGGAAGCAGCCGCTCCTCGCGGCCGACGAGCGCGTCGGCGTGATCCGCGAGGCGCTCGCCGACGCCGGCGTCGCCCACGGCCGGGTCACCGTCGACACGTTCGACGGCCTGACGGTCGACTTCTGTCGGCGGGTGGACGCCGGCTTCATCGTCCGCGGGCTCCGCGCGATCAGTGATTTCGAGACCGAGATGCAGCTCGCCCACAACAACCGCCGGCTCGCGCCGTCCGTCGACACCGTCTTCTTCATGACGGCGGTCGAGCACGGCTTCGTCTCGTCGTCGCTCGTCAAGGAGATCGCCGCCTTCGGCGGCGACGTGAGCGCGATGATCCCGGACGCCGCGCTGACCGCGGTCCGGCGCGCGCTCAGCGTGCGATAATCCCGCCCGACGCCGGACGCGCGGGCCGATCGCTCGTCCGCGCACCGATCGACGCCACGGAGGGCCCTTCGACGGACATCATCTTCCTCGTCGAGCGCCTCGAGTCGATCATCGCCAACGGCAAGCGACTCCCGCTGACGAACAACGTCGTCGTCGATCAGGCCGCTGCGCTCGGACTCATCGACGAGCTGCGCGTGGCCGTTCCCGAGGAGGTCCGTGCGGCGAAGCGGATCAACTCCGAGGGCGAGCGGATCATCGAGAAGGCCCAGGAAGAGGCCGAGCGGATCGTCGCCCGGGCGCAGGAGCAGGCCGCGTTCCTGATCGACGAGCGCGGCCTCACGACCCAGGCGGAGGCCGACAGCCGGCGGATCATCGCCGACGCGGAGCGCGACGCCGAGGATGTCCGGCGCGGCGCCGACGAGTATGCGGTGAACGTGCTCGTCGGGCTGGAGGGTGACGTCGTCAAGACGCTCCAGAGCATCAAGAAGGGGATCGAGCTCCTCGACACCCGTCGAACCGACCTGCGGGCCGGCGACCAGGACGAGCTGGAGCCCGAGCATGGCGTCGAGGATGACTCCGCCGTCCAGGTCGAGGACGACGAGGGGCTGACGGCGACCGCTCGGCGATGACCCCGGCGATCCCCGCGTATCGACGCTCCCCGGGGGAGAGGCTCCGATGACGGCCGGGCCTCGCGGCGGCGACGCCGGCCCGCTGCTCTGGAACGTCGCCGGGCTCCTCGGCGAAGGGCCCGGAGCGGTTCGCGACTACACGTTCGACAACGTGACGATCGACCTCGGCGAGGACCTGCGGCTTGCCGCCCCGATCAGCGGGCGGGTCCACCTCCGGCGCACGAACCGCGGCCTGCTCGTCGACGCCGACGTCAACGCGTCGCTGGCGATGCAGTGCTCGCGATGCCTCAAGGACATCGCGGTGCCGATCTCCGCCGAGTTCGAGCAGGAGGCACGGCCGTCGGTCGACCTCCTGACGGGTCAGCCCGTGCCGGCCGATTCCGCCGACGAGGAAGACGACGTGATCCGGCTCTCGGATCATCACGAGCTCGATCTCGAGCGGCCGGTCCGCGAGGCGATCCAGCTCGCCGAGCCGATCGCGCCGCTGTGCCGCGAGGACTGCCCTGGCCTGTGCCCCGTCTGCGGCGAGCCGCTCGAGACCGGCGCGCACGACCATCCCGACGAGGAGGTGGACCCGCGGCTCGAGGCGCTTCGCGCGTTCCAGCCGAGCGACGACGCCGAGGACTGACCGCGTCGCCACGGGGACGTGCGCGGGCAAGCGGCGTGGCGCTCGAACCTCGCCCGTCCCGGCGGCCCTGCCAGGTCGTCGCCAGCGAACCCGGGCTTCCGGTACACTCCGCCCTCGATCCCGCTCGCCGCGGGCCCACCGGCGCGTCCCGGACCCTCGGTTCGATCGGACGACCTGACCATCCGATTCACGAAGGAGACCACGGACCGTGGGTGTTCCGAAGCGACGCGTCTCGCACGCCCGGCAGGGCGAGCGCCGCGCGCACCTGGCGCTCAGCGTGCCGCAGCTCGTGGAGTGCGAGCACTGCCACGAGATGAAGCGACCGCATCATGTCTGCCCGAACTGCGGGTGGCACAACGGCCGCCAGGCGATCGAGCTGAAGCCGACGGCGACCGACACCGCCTCCTGAGGTGGTCGCCGCGCTCGACCGGCCGAATCCGTCACCCGCCGGCACCGTTCCCGACGATGGGCGAGGGGTCACGGTCGCGGTCGACGCGATGGGCGGTGACCACGGCCCGAGCGAGGTCGTTCCCGGCGCCATCGATCACGCCCGGTCGCACCCGCAGGACCGCGTGATCCTCGTCGGCGATGAGCCGATCGTTCGGCGTCTCGCCGGGGAGCTGCCGGCCAACGTCTCGATCGTCCACGCGTCCGAGGTCGTCGGAATGGACGAGCACGAGCCGGCGTTGGCGCTCCGCGAGAAGAAGGATTCCTCGATCCTCGTCGCCACGGACCTGGTCCGGCGCGGCACGGCCGACGCGGTGGTCACCGCGGGCCACACCGGTGCCGGCATGGCAGCCGCCGTCCTCCGCCTCGGACGGCTGCCGGGCGTCGACCGGCCGGGCCTCGCCGTCCAGCTCGTCACCGACGGCGGGACGCTCGTCCTCCTCGATATCGGCGCGAACCCCGATTCGAGCGCCGAGAACCTCGCCCAGTACGCCCGGATGGGATCGATCTTCAGCCAGCACGTGCTCGGTGTCGCCGAGCCGCGCGTCGCGCTGCTGTCAATCGGAGAGGAGAAGGGCAAGGGCGACCTGCGGATCCAGCAGGCGACCGAGCTGCTCGACCGGACGGACCTGCGCTTCGTCGGCAACGTCGAGGGCAAGGATCTGACGAAGCACCAGGCGGACGTCGTCGTCACCGATGCCGTCGCCGGCAACGTCGTGATCAAGTTCTTCGAGGGGCTCTCGACCTACATCTTCGACCTGTTCCGGACCGAGTTCTCCCGGTCGCTCCGGGGCCGGATCGCGTACCTCCTCATGCGTCCCGGGATCGCCCGGATCCGCGAGGTCTTCGACTACGAGCGTGTCGGTGGCTCGCCGCTGCTCGGCGTCCGCGGGACGGTGATCATCACCCACGGCCGAGCACGACGACGGATGATCGGGTTCGGCGTCGGCGTGGCGGCGACGATGGCCCGGACACGCGTGCCGGAGCTGATCGCCGAAGCGTTGCGCCCCAGCCGGACGACGGCAGACGCAGGCGCCACCGGAACCTCAGAGGGGGGATCGGCGGACGGCGACGGTGCGTCCGGTCCGGGCGGGATTGCGGCATCGCAACTCGAGTCCGCCCCGTGAGCGGGCCGGAGCTGACGGTCGGGCGGGGCGTCGTCGACGAGATGGTCCGCCTCGCCGCCTACGAGATCCCGGGTGTCGCCCGGGTCTCCCGCGGTGGCCCGTCGTGGCGCGCGTTCCTCGCCGGGCCTGCCGTCGTGACCCACCACTCCGCCGAGGGCGTCCGGGTCCGGGTCTGGATCGTCGCCCGTCCCGGGCAGCCGCTCGTGGAGCTGGCCGCGACCGTCCGGGCGGCGGTCGCCGCCGCCATCGAGCGTCTCCTCGGTCTCCGGCTCGAGTCCGTGACGGTCACCGTCGATGGCATCGGGAGCTGACGCCGGGACCGACCGGATCCGGGCCCTGCGGGCCGGGCGCCGGCTCGCCCTCGCGGCAATCTTCGAATCGGACTTCGGCCAGCGGACCGCGCCGGCGATCCTCGAGCGTCACCTCGCCGAGATCGAGAGCGACCCCGTGGCCGCGGACCTGGCCCGCCGCCTCGTCGATGCGGTCGTCGCCCACCGCGACACGATCGACGCCGAGATCGCCCGGACGGCGCCCCAGTATCCCGTCACCGGGCTCGCCCCGATGGACCGCTCCCTGCTCCGTTGCGCGATCGGCGAGGTGTTACACTCGCCGACGCCCGCCCGGGTGGCGATCGCCGAGTGGGTGGAGCTCGCCCGGACCTACAGTGGAGACCCGATGCGACGCCTCATGAACGGCGTCCTCGGGGGGATCGCCAGGTCGGTTGGCCGGTAATCGGCTTCCAGCTCCGAGGAGGGAGTCAGTGTCCACTACGTACGAGCGGCTGA
This sequence comes from Chloroflexota bacterium, assembly GCA_042408445.1. GTDB lineage: Bacteria > Chloroflexota > Limnocylindria > Limnocylindrales > CSP1-4 > CF-46. The sequence continues at coordinate 10,482 of JBHORC010000027.1, read as the reverse complement.
AGAAGCTCGTGGTCGAGCAGCTTGGCGTCGAGGAAGACGAGGTCAAGCCCGAGGCGTCGTTCGTCGACGACCTGAATGCCGACTCGCTGGACCTCGTCGAGCTCATCATGAGCCTCGAGGAGGAGTTCGGGACCGAGATCTCCGACGAGGACGCCGAGAAGATCCGGACCGTCCAGGACGCGGTCGACTACATCGACGAGCGGTCCTCCTAGGCCCGCACCTCGTCCCGGGAGCCGTGCGTCCCGCCGCCGCCTTCGCGGAGCGACTCGGCCTCCCTGTCGGTGACTCCGATCTCCTGACCCAGGCGCTCGTCCACACGAGCTGGCTGCACGAGCATCCGGACGATGCGATGGGCCACAACGAGCGGCTGGAGTTCCTCGGCGATTCCGTGGTCAACCTCGCGATCTCCGAGGCGCTCTACGCCAGCCATCCGGACGACGACGAGGGCATCCTGAGCGCGCGTCGCGCGTCGATCGTGTCGACCGTCGGCCTCGCCCGGCTCGCCAACCGGATCGACCTCGGCTCGGTGCTGTTCCTCGGCGAAGGCGAGGCGCAGCGCGGCGGGCGGAAGCGGCCATCGATCCTCGCCTCGGCCTTCGAGGCGGTTGCCGGCGCGCTCTACCTGGAGCTCGGCTTCGACCGGACCCGCGAGTGGCTCGTCACCGTCGCCGCCCGCGAGATCGCGATGGACGCGCCGGTGTCCGCGCTGAAGAGCCCGAAGAGCCGCCTTCAGGAGTACACCCAGCGCCAGACCGGGTCGCGCCCCGAGTACCACGTCGTCGACGCGACCGGTCCGGACCACGAGAAGCTGTTCCAGGTCGAGGTCGTCGTCGATGGCCGTCCGCTCGGTCTCGGCGAGGGCCCGTCGCGGCGCGTCGCGGAGACGGCGGCTGCCCAGCGCGCGATCGAACGGCTCCGCGGCGAGGCGGCGACGCCGGCAGATGCCGTCGGCGACGGCCCATCGATGGGCGGAGCAGCCGGCGGCGCGACATGACCGCATCGCGCGGCAACGGCACGATCGCGAACGCGCCGGCCCGGCTTCTCGCGCTCCGGCTCCAGGGCTTCAAGTCGTTCGCCGAGCGGACCCTCGTCGAGTTCGGACCCGGGATCAGCGCGGTCGTGGGACCGAACGGCTCCGGGAAGAGCAACCTCGCCGATGCGCTCCGCTGGTCGCTCGGCGAGCAGGGTCGGGCGCTCCGCAGCCGCAAGTCGGAGGACGTGATCTTCGCCGGCTCCGAGAAGCGGTCGGCGCTGGGGATGGCCGACGTGACGCTCGTCCTCGACAATGCCGACGGACTGCTGCCGGTCGACTTCTCCGTCCTGGAGCTCGGTCGGCGGCTGTACCGGAGCGGTGAGAACGACTACCTCCTGAACAAGCAGCGAATCCGGCTGCGCGACCTGGTCGACCTGCTCGACTCGGCCCACCTCGCCGACAACGCCTTCCTGTTCATCGGCCAGGGGATGGTGGACCAGGCGCTCGCGCTGCGGCCCGAGGAGCGCCGGCCGCTCTTCGAGGAGGTCGCCGGCGTCCGTCGCCATGAGCGCCGGCGTCGGAAGGCGGAGGAGCAGCTCGCCGAGTCCGAGACGAACCTCGCCCGCATCGAGGACATCCTCGTCGAGCTCCGACCGCAGGCCCGTCGACTTGCCGCCCAGGCGGAGCAGCAGGCGACGCGCGCGAGCGCGGGCGACGAGCTGATCGCAGCGTTGCTCGCGGCTGGCCACGCCCGCTGGCACGAAGCGGCGGTGATCGCGGCGTCGTGCGCGTCGCGCGTGGAGCGCGAGCGAGCCGCGGCCGAGCAGGCGATGGCCGACCTCCAATCCGCCGAGGACGACGCCGCGGCGATCGCCCGCGAGCTCGGCGAGCGAGCGGTTGTCGAGCAGGAGCGGCTGGCCGCCCACGAGTCGGCTCGCGCCGCCGTGACAGAGCTCCGCCTGCGCGAGACCCGCCTCGCCGGCGAGCGCGAGAGCATCGAGCGGGATCGCAGCCGCCTCATCGCCGATCGGGAGGCTGCCGAGTCCTCGATCGCGGAGCAGCGACGGACCGTCGCGCTGCCGGTGCCGCCGCGCGATCTCGAGCTGGAAGGGGCGCTCGCCGAGACGGACCGACTCCTCGCAGAGGCCAACGCGGAGGTCGGTGGCCTGAAGGCATCGACGCGCGCGCGCGGCGAGGAGGCGCTCGCGATCCGGCGCGCCGAGGCGGCCCGCCAGGCCGAGCACGAGACGGCGCGGCGGCGGCTGGCCGACATCGTCCGCCGTGTCGAGGCGGAGCGCGCGACGACCGACGCGACGGAGAGTCGCCGAGCCGAGCTGGAAGCGCGCGTCGCGGACGCCGCGCGGATCCTCGCCGAGGCGGGCCGTCGCCTGGATCTCGCGGCGGCTGCCCGCGAGGCAGCCCAGGCCGCAACGGCGTCCGTGGATGCCCGACGTCGCGGCGCCGAGGAAGAGGCCGGCGGTCTCGCCGCGGCGCTGCGCGCGGAGCGGGCACGACTCGAGGCCATCGATGGCCGGCTCCGCGAGGACGAGGAGCGTGGCATCGCCCGCGCGGCGCGTCGGCGTGGCGGGCGCCGCCTCGACGACGATCTCGGCGTCGAGCCGCGGTTCCGGGCGGCGATCGATGCGGTCCTCGACGAGCTGGCCCGTGCCTATCTCGTCGACGCGGCAGCCGTCGAGGCGCTCGCCGGTGAGCGTGGTGCGCTCGTCGTCCGCGAGCGGGCGGTCGCGGTTCGCCCGCCCACCGACGCGACGACGCGGCGATTCCTCGACCGGCTGTCGGCCGCCGGCGGGACCGTCCTCGGTGACGTCGTCCGGCGGGATCCCACCGAGGCCGTCCGAAGCGTGCTCTCGCGCGCGGCCGTCGTGCCGGACCTTGCCGCCGCGCTCGCCCTCCAGCCCGATCTCCCGCCTGGCTGGGCGGTTGCCGTCGAGGATGGCTCGGCGGTCGTGACGGACCTCGCGATCCGGCTCGGACGCGGCGACGCGATCCTCGAGCGACGGGCCGAAGCCGAGCGGGTCCGTGCCGACGTCGCGCGCCTGGACACGGCGTCCGCGACCGCGGCCCGGGCCGCGACCGACGCACGGGCTGCGGCGGAAGCCGTCCACCGAGCGCTCGCGGACGCGGTCGCCGTGGAGCAGGGTGCGGTCGCCGATCGGCGTCGCGCGGAGGACATCGAACGGACGGCCGCCCGCGAGCTCGATGCCGCGACTCGCGAGGCCGCGTGGCACCAGGCGCAGCTCGCCCGGCTCGAGGCGGACCTTGGCCGGGCTCGCGAATCACTGGTCGCCCACGAGGCGGCGGGGCTGTGGAGTGATCAGCCGGCGGCCGGAAACGAGGCGGCGCCGCGAGACGACGAGACCGCTGCGATCTTGGCGTGGGAGGGCCGGATCGCCGATTTGCGGGCGCGCCGCGACCGTCTCGCCGCACAGCACGGCGCCGCGGAGGCCGAGCGACGCGACATCGAGGCTCGCCGGGCGCGGGCAGAGGCGACGATCGCGATGGACGACGAGCGGATCCGGCGGGCCGAGCGCGATCTCACCGCCCTCGCCGAGCGTGCTGAGTGGCTCGAGATCGAGATCCGGGCCGTCGGGGCGGAGCTTGCGGCGGCCGCGGACCGCGAGGGTCGGCTTGCCGCAGAGCTCGGTGCCGTCCGTGCGGCCGAAGCCGCGGACCGCGACCGGCTCGGTTCGGCGGAACGGGCCGCGTCGGCCGCTCGCGACCGACTCCGGACCGCCGATGACCGGCTTCGGGCCGCAGATCGCGCCGACCTCGAGGCTCGACTCGGCCGCGACGCCGTCCGCGAGCAGCTGATCGTGGAGCTCGCCGGGCTCGGTGAGCTGGGGCTCGTGCGGCTCGAGCAGGCCGCCGGCATCGTGCCCGTGGCGGTCGGCCCAGGTCCGGACGTCGCCGCGTTTGGGGGCGAAGCAGCCGCCGGCGCCCCGGAGTCGCCGTCCGCCGCGGGCGAGAACGGCGAGGACGCGGCCGCGCTCGAGGCCGCCCTGGACGTGGTGACCGCCCGGTGGGCGGCCGAGCCTCCGGCCGCCGATCCGCCAGGACCCGGCCGGCTGTCGACGCTCCGCCGTCGCTATCACGAGCTCGGTGCGGCGAACCCCTTCGCCGTCGAGGAGTACCAGGCGCTCCGCCAGCGGCTCGACAGCCTCGAGACGCAGCAGCAGGACCTGCGGTCGGCGATCGAGAAGACGCGCCAGCTGATCGCCGAGCTGAACGGGATGATCGCCGAACAGTTCCGGACGACCTTCGCGGCCCTCGAGGTCGCGTTCGACGCCCGCTTCCAGCAGCTCTTCGGAGGCGGCTTCGCCCGACTCTCGCTGACCGATCCGGCCGACCTGTCCGCGACGGGGATCGAGATCGTCGCCCGGCCGCCCGGCAAGAAGGCGCAGGCCCTGGCCATGCTCTCCGGCGGGGAGCGGGCGCTGACGGCGGTCGCGCTCCTGTTCGCGATGCTCGAGGTCCGGCCGGTCCCGTTCTGCGTCCTCGACGAGGTCGACGCCGCGCTCGACGAGGCGAACGTCGGGCGGTTCTCGGACGCGCTCCGGAGCCTCGCGGACCGGACGCAGTTCATCGTGATCACCCACAACCGGGGAACGATCGAGGCGGCTGACGCGCTGTACGGGGTCACGGTCGGCGACGACTCCGTGAGCCGGGTGATCAGCCTCCGGCTCGACGAGGCGCAGGCGATCGCCGACCGGCAGCGTGGCGAGCAGGCGGTCGCCCTCGCCGGCGTCGGCTGATGTTCTGGCGGCGCAAGCGGGAGGAGCAGCCCGACGAGGAACGCCGGGAGATCGATCTCGACGCCCCAGAGCCGTCGCCGGAGGACTTCGATCTCGAGGACGACGATGCGTCTGTGGCCGACGAGGCGGTCGGCGGTGAGCCGTCCGCCGAGCCGCTCTCGGTCGTGGCCGCTCCCGTGGTCCACGAGATGCCGCCGGCGTCGCCGCCGGGTCCGTGGTCCGACGAGCCCGCCGCAACCCTCGATCACGGCCTCGAGCGGACGCGTGGCGGCTTCATGTCGCGGCTCCGCGGGATCCTCGGCGGTGGTCCCGGCGCTGCGGACTGGGACGACGTCGAGGAGACGCTGATCGCCGGCGATGTCGGCGCCGCGCTCGCGATGGACGTCGTGGAGGGCGCGCGGCGGCGGCGCGATCCCGGCGGCGCAGAGGCGGCGGTCCGCGCGGAGCTCGAGGCGCTCCTCGTGCCGCGGACGACGACCTGGGAGCCGACCCCCTCGGTTCCGGGCGGTCCGGCGATTCTGCTGATCGTCGGGGTGAACGGGACCGGCAAGACGACGACGATCGGCAAGCTCGCGACCCGCTATGCCGGCGAGGGCCGGAGCGTGCTCCTCGCGGCAGCCGACACATTCCGGGCGGCGGCGATCGACCAGCTGATGATCTGGGCGGACCGGGCGCATGTCCCGGTCGTGTCCCACGCGCCCGGCGCGGATCCCGGAGCCGTCGTGTACGACACGCTCGATGCGGCCGTCGCCCGCCGCGTCGAGATCGTCATCGCGGACACCGCCGGCCGCCTGCACACGAAGTCGAACCTGATGGACGAGCTCTCGAAGATCCGCCGGATCATCGACAAGCGCCTGCCCGGGGCGACCCCAGAGATCCTCTTCGTCCTCGACGCAACGACCGGCCAGAACGGGCTGCACCAGGCGCGCGCGTTCCACGACGCGGTCGGGCTGACGGGCATCGTCCTGACGAAGCTCGATTCGACGGCCAAGGGCGGGATCGTGTTCGCGATCGAGCACGACCTGGGCGTGCCGGTTCGGTTCGTCGGCGTCGGCGAGAAGGCCGCGGATCTGCTGCCCTTCGACCCCCACGCGTTCGTTCAGGCGCTCTTCGCCTAGCGACGCCGGCCGCCGCGACGGCGCCGCCGCCGACCGGCCGCTCCCGTCGTCGATCTGCACCGCGATCTCGTCGTGCAGGCCGCTCCCCACTGGTGTTCGCGGGGTCGTGCGCTACACTTCGGCCGCCTCGGTGCGTCAGAACTCGCGCACCACCCGGACGCCGCCGCCTCCGCGTAGCGGCCCCGGTCCTCACCCTGACGGAGCCCTTCGCCCGACCGTGTTCGACAACCTCAGCGAACGCCTCCGCAAGACGCTCGCCGACCTCACCGGCCGCGGCCGGATCAGCGAGGCCGACGTCGATGCCGCGATGCGCGAGATCCGCCTGTCGCTGCTCGAGGCGGACGTCAACTTCAAGGTCGTCAAGGACTTCATCGCCCGCGTTCGGGAGCAGGCTGTCGGAGCCGACATCCTTCAATCCCTGACCGCAGGCCAGCAGATCGTGAAGATCGTCAATGACGAGCTGATCACGCTGCTCGGGGCAGGGGATCGAACCTTCCACCTCCAGGGCAACCCGGCCGTCGTCGCGATGGTCGGCCTCCAGGGCTCCGGCAAGACGACATCGTCGGCGAAGCTCGCCCGGCATCTCGTCCGGCAGGGTCGTCGCCCGCTGCTCGTCGCCGCGGACCCGTACCGACCGGCCGCCGCCGACCAGCTCGAGACGCTCGGCAAGGCGCTCGACATCCCGGTCCACCGGGCACCCGAAGGGACGCCGGTCGTCGAGATCGCCCGCGGCGGCGTCGACGCGGCTCGGCGCCTCTCCCGCGACGTCGTCATCCTCGACACCGCCGGCCGCCTCACCGTGGACCAGGCGCTGATGGACGAGATCGGCGCGGTGAACGCCGCGGTCCGACCCGTCGAGACGCTGCTCGTCGTCGACGCGATGACCGGCCAGGAGGCCGTGACGGTTGCCCAGGCCTTCGCGGCCGCGGTGCCCGTGACCGGGCTCGTTCTGACGAAGATCGACGGCGACGCGCGCGGCGGTGCGGCCCTCTCGATCGGGGCGGTGACCGGCCTCGCGGTCAAGTTCATGGGGACCGGCGAGAAGACGGACGCGCTCGAGGTCTTCCATCCCGACCGGCTTGCCGGCCGGATCCTCGGGATGGGCGACGTGATGACGCTCGTCGAGCGGGCCCAGGAGCACGTCGACGAGGCCCAGGCCGCGCGGCTCGAGGAGAAGCTCCGGAAAGCCCAGTTCACGCTCGAGGACTTCCTCGAGCAGATCCAGGCCGTCCAGAAGATGGGCCCGATGGGTCAGCTGATGTCGATGATCCCGGGGATGGGCGGCATGGCCAAGCAGGCCCAGGACGCGGTCGATCGCGGCGACCTCCGGCGTGTCGAGGCGATCATCCGGTCGATGACGCCGCGCGAGCGACGCGACCCGTCCGTTCTGAACGGCTCCCGCCGGCGACGGATCGCAGCGGGTGCCGGGACCGACCTGACCGAGGTGAACCGGCTGATCAAGCAGCACGCCGAGCTTTCGAAGCTGATGAAGCAGTTCAGTGGTGCCGGCGGTCGTCGGGCCGCCATGTCCGGCCTCGTCGGCCGGCGCTAAGAGGGGAACGCGAGATGAACGAGCCACGGCAGCCCGAGGAAGGCGCCACGATCGAGGACATCGCGACGCCGGCCTGGGACCGCTCGTCGACGGTTGCGAACGACGCCGGACGGGACCTGACCGGCGACGGCGGCGCCGTGCGGCCGGGCTCGCGTCGCTCGGGGCTGCGCTGGGTCGTTGCCCTGCTCGGGATCATCGTCGTCGTCGCCGGCAGTGCCGTGATCGTGACGCTCGCCGGTGCGCGCCCCGCGGCATCGGTGGCGGTCGGCTACATGCCGGCCGCGACGTTCAGCTACACGGAGCTGCGGCTCGACCTGCCCGGCGACCAGCGCCAGAAGCTGGCCGAGTTCCTCAAGGCCTTTCCCGGCTTCGCCGACCAGAGCCAGATCGAGCCGAAGCTGAACGACGTTCTCGATCGGCTCGTCCGGGCCGCGTCGAAGGACAAGCAGACCTGGGCCGCGAACATCGAGCCGTGGTTCGGCGGCCAGCTCGCGGTGGGGCAGGGGATGCCCTCGACAGCGGGCGCGCTCGGCGCGCCGATGGCGTCGATGTCCGGCACGAACATGCTGATGGTTGCCACGATCTCGAGCCGGACGAAGGCCGCCGACTGGATCGCGTCGCTCGACCCGACCGCGTTCAAGCGGACGACCTACAACGGTGCCGACCTGTTCACGCTCGTCACCGCAGCCGACACGGTCGGGTTCGACGCGGCCGTCGCGGTCACGGACAAGGTCATGCTCGCCGGCTCCGAGTCGGCGGTGAAGGCCGCGGTCGACAGCAATGGCAACGGCCCCCTCCTCCAGGATCCCGACATCAAGGCCGCGCTCGCGACGATCGATCGCGACTACGTCGCCCTGACCGTCATGCGCCTCCAGCCGTATTTCGACGGCTTCCGGAAGCTGATCGCCGAGGCCTCGCCCGGCATGCTCGACCAGACGACGGTGGACGAGACCCTGATGTCGATGGTCCCGGCCTGGGAGGCGAGCGCCCTCCGGTTCGAGAACGACTCGCTCGTCTCCGCCGCGACCGCCCCGGCTGGCAAGATCGGCTATGACGGCTCCAATCGGGCGAGCGGTGTCGTCGGCCACGTCCCGGCGAAGGCGATCCTGTACTCGGACGTCCACGACGTCGGCCCGGCGCTGTCCGCGATCCTCGCGAAGTTCCGCGCCCTGCCCGAGACGAAGCCGGCGTTCGACCAGCTCGACCAGGCGCTCAGCGTCGTGGGCGGGTTCGATGCCGCCGTGGGCTGGATGGGTGACACGGCGTTCGTCGTGGCACCCAACGCCGACGGCACGATCGGCGGCGGGCTCGTCGTCAAGCCGCGCGACGCCGCTGCTGCCGAGAGGCTCTTCACGACGATCGGCGGCTTCGTGTCGCTCGGTGGCCGTGACCTCGGCGTGACCCTCCGGACGGAGGATCACGCCGGGACGAAGATCTCGATCGTCGACTTCAGCGGGATGGCCGGCGCGAACGCGCTCGGTCTGCCGGCCGGCTACAAGCCGGAGCTGGCCTGGGCGACCAACGCCGACGTCACGGTCGTCGGCTACGGCCGGGACTTCGTCGCGTCCGTCCTCGATTCGGGCCCCGGCAACTCGCTGGCCGACGACGCGCGGTTCAAGGCGCTCCTGGGCCGCGTCGGTGCGGAGAACACGAGTGCCTCGTTCGTGGACGTCGCGGCGATCCGGTCGCTCGTCGAGCCGATCGCGAAGTCGATGGTCCCCGCGGACCGCTGGGCCTACTACGAGACCGACATCAAGCCGTATCTCGCGCCGTTCGACGCGCTCATCCAGGCCACCCGCAAGGACGGCCAGCTCGACCGAAGCTCGGGCCTCGTCACCGTTCACTGATCCAGCGAATCCAGCCGGCCCCCCAGTCGCCGGCGGTGCACAGGAGGAACACGAAGACACATGGCAGTCCGGATCCGGCTGACGCGCGTGGGCGCGAAGAAGCAGCCGACCTATCGCGTCGTCGTCGCCGATGCCCGATCGGCGCGCGACAGTCGGGCGATCGAGACGATCGGCCACTACAACCCTCGCACGGACCCGATCGAGCTCCAGATCGACGCCGACAAGGCGACCTCGTGGCTCGCCAAGGGCGCCCAGCCGTCCGACACCGTCGCTCGGCTCCTCAGGACCGCCGGGATCATCCCGGCCGAGAAGAAGCAGGACAACGATGGCCGCCGCTGAGCTCGTCGAGTACGTCGCGAAGTCCCTCGTGGACGACCCCGATGCCGTCAAGGTCGAGGTCGTGCAGGACCAGGGTGGAACCGTGATCGAGCTGCACGTCGCCGAGGACGACATGGGCAAGGTCATCGGTCGCAACGGCAGCGTCGCGAAGGCGCTCCGGACCCTGCTCAAGGTCACGGCCGCCCGCGACGGAGAGCCGGTTTCGCTCGAGATCCTCTGAGCGGACCGATGGCCGGCGACGATGCCGGATTCGGCGAACCCCTGGTCGGCCCGGACGCGGCCGCGCGCGACGACCGCCTTGCCGTGGCGCTCGTCCGCGGCGTCCACGGGTTGCGTGGCGGCGTTCGCGTCGAGATCCTCACGGACCGCCCGGAGGAGCGCTATGCCGTCGGGTCCGTGTTGCATCGGGAGGGCTCCGACGAGCCGCTGACGGTCACCTGGTCCTCGGCCGTCGCCGACGGGCCGGGGTGGCGGATCCAGTTCGCCGAGGTCCCGGACCGCTCGACGGCCGAGACGTTGAAGGGCGTCTATCTCGAGATCGACGCCGCGCCGGCGAGTGGGTTGCCCCGCGGCGCCTACTTCTGGCACGAGGTCATCGGGACGCCCGTGACCTCGACGACCGGGGAGCTCCTCGGAACGGTCCGCGACGTGTACCGCTCGGGCGGCGCGGAGGTCTACATCGTCGACGGCGGGCCGTACGGCGAGTTCGACGTGCCCGGCGTCCGTGACTTCGTCCGGATCTTCGCGCCGCGTCGCGGCGAGATCGTCGTCGACACCGAGGCGCTGGATCTCCGGCCCGCGCGACGCGGGGCGGGCGGTGTAGGCAAGCGCGCGCCGCGGCGACGCCAGGGGTCGCGCCGTGATGCCGCGGCCCGCCAGC